>CAMLDQ010000001.1 GCA_946478965.1 uncultured Methylobacillus sp.
GGATGTGCCTGGTCGTAGACTTTGGCGAGATGCTGAAAATCCAGATGCGTATAAACCTGCGTGGTGCTGATGTTGGCATGCCCCAGCATTTCCTGCACGGCGCGCAGATCGCCGCTGGATTGCAGCACATGGGTAGCGAAGCTGTGGCGCAGCATGTGCGGATGCACGTTGCCGGCGATGCCTTGCCTTACGGCCCAGTACTTGAGCCGGTACTGCACAGCGCGTGCCGAGAGGCGTTTCCCGTTGCGTCCGACGAACAATGCCTGTTCACTCGGGTCGGCCAGTAATTCGCGTTGCGGCAGCCAGGTGCGGATCGCCTGTACGGCATAGCTGCCGAGCGGCACGATACGGGTTTTGGAGCCCTTGCCGGTGACGGTGACAGTCGCCGCGGCGAGGTCGGCGCCCCCCAGATTGAGCGAGACCAGCTCCGCCAGCCGCAGGCCGGAGGAATAAAACAGCTCCAAAATCGCGTGGTCGCGCACGGCCAGCGCGTCATCGTCCGCAATCTCGACCAGTTTTGCGGCCTGCTCCGGTGAAAGTGCCTGCGGCAGCGATTTGGCGGCCTTGGGTGGGCGCAGGCCTATGCAAGGATTGTTGGGCAGCCCGTGGCGACAGGTCAGAAACGCAAAGAATCCGCGCCAGGCGGACAGCATGCGCGCAAGGCTTTTGCCACCAAGCCCCCGGCCGTGCAGCTTGGCGACAAAATTGCGGATGTGCGCGGTACGCAACTCCTGCAAAGGTGTGGTGCCGGCCAGCTCGGACAGTGCGCGGATATCGCGCGCATAGTTTGCACAGGTGAGCGGACTCAGGCCGCGCTCATGTGCCAGATGATCCAGATACGCGCTGAGGTAGTCCACCGCGAGTGGATATCTACAGGATGTAGCGTAACAGCGCCACGCTGACCAGCTCCCCGATGCGCTTCAGGTACAGGGTGCCCATTTCGGGATAGAAGCGCTGCGGGTCCTCGCTTGCCATCGCGAGCAGACCGAATGCCTGCTCGCCGCGCAGCGGCAGGAGGGCATAGGATTTCAGTGCTGCATTGGTTTCGCCGAACCAGACAGCTACATCGACGGGCGGATTGGGGCCGCAGTAGGGGGCGCTCATGTCCTGCACGCTGCCTTGTACCGTGGCTTCCACCGCGCCGAACTCCTCAAGTCCGCCGTCTTCTTCGCTTTGCGGACGTGCCCATACCCGGAGTGCGACATGGGGTACCTGGAAATCCTCGCGCAGATTGTCTGCCACCATCTGTACCAGTGCGTCGAAACTGCGCGCGGCGATAATGCCCAGCGTCAGGCGGTGTACCTTGTCGCTGATGGCGTCGTTTTCTTCACCGAACTGCAGCAGTTCGGACAGCTTGGCTTCCAGGATGCGAATCTTGTCACGCTGAGCCAGCTGCTGACGCTCGGCCAGCGAAATTGTGCCGCTGCCATGCGGGCTGGGCAGGTAGATTTCGGTCAGCAGGTGCGCATTGCGTTCGAAAAAGGTCGGATCGGTGCGCAGGTGTTCGGTGATCTGTTCTTCGGTAAGTTGCATAAGTGATCCTTCAGCGGTTAAAGGGTGAGTTCCCCTTCGAATACGGTAACGGCAGGTCCGGTCATCAGCACCGGGGCGTTCTCGCCTGCCCAGGCAATGGCAAGTTCGCCGCCGCGCATTTCCACGGTGACGGGCGATGTCAGCAACCCAAGGCGGATGCCGGATACGGCCGCAGCACAGGCGCCGGTGCCGCATGCCAGCGTCTCGCCCGCGCCGCGTTCATACACCCGCAACCGGATGCGATGCGGGTCGATGACCTGCATGAACCCGGCATTGACGCGTTGCGGGAATCGCGGGTGATGTTCGATCAAAGGACCCTGGGTTGCGACCGGAGCCGTGTCGATCTCATCCACGATCTGCACCGCATGCGGATTGCCCATCGATAAGGCGGAAACGGCTATCTTGTCATCACCGACTTCCAGGATGTAGGTCGGCTCAGCCGATTCAGCCAGGAACGGAATGTCGGCGGGTGTAAAGCCCGGAGGGCCCATATCCACGGTAACCAGCCCATTGCTTTCCTGGCGTGGCAGGATAATGCCGCGCGCGGTCTCGACCCGGATCTCGTCCTTGTCGGTCAAGCCGTGCTCGCGCACGAAGCGCACGAAACAGCGCGCGCCGTTGCCGCATTGCTCGACTTCGCCGCCATCGGCGTTGAAGATGCGATAGCGGAAATCGGCATCTGCCACGGTGGGCTGTTCGACCAGCAGCAATTGATCGCAGCCGACGCCGAAATGACGATCCGCGATGCGGCGAATTTGTTCGGAAGTCAGGGCGATAGGATGGCGCGTGGCGTCCAGCACGACGAAGTCGTTGCCGAGCCCCTGCATTTTGGTGAATCTCAGTGTCGTCATGCGGGAATTTTAAGATATGCGCGACAGGCAGGATAGCGAAATCATGTCGGTAAGGCGACGCCGCGCGGTTTTTTGTGGCGCGGGTAGCTCCATAGATATTGCTCGGGCTTGGCGCGTACCAGCCCCTCGATCGCGGCGTTGAGGGCGGCAGGCTCCGGCGTGCCGGAAAAAGGCGTGATATGGATGACATAGCCGCGGCCCCAGGACAAGCGTTCGCCGAAAGCCAGCAGCACGACCGGGTTGGTCGCTTCCGCCAGTTTGCCGGCGAGCGTCATGGTGTAGGCCGGACGTCCGAAGAAATTGGCCCATTCACCTTCATTCCTGCCGGGATTCTGGTCGGGCAGGATGCCGACGGCGTCGCCTTGTTTGAGCGCTTTCAATAGATCACGCACACCTTTCATCGTGGTCGGTGCAAGTTTGACGCTCCCCCTTGCGCGGCCGGCATGAATCAGTGGAGCCAGCCAATCCTGCCGGGGGGGGCGGTAGAGAACGCTGATCGGGCGATGGGCCGCATAATACTGCGCCGTAATCTCGAAACAGCCGAGGTGCGGGGTGAGGAACAGGATGCCGCGATTGTCCGACCACGCGGCTTCCACATGCTCCCACCCATGGCAGGCGCGCACCCATCTCCTTACCGTCTGCTGCGATCGGAACCAGATGGCGAACGTTTCCAGGGCGCCCTTGCCAGATTCCGCCGCTGAGCGGAAGACGAGTCGTCGCAGGCTGGCAGGAGAGGGTGCAACGCCGCTGGCGGCCAGATTGCTGCGCGTACGGCGTCCAAGTTTGCCGGTACCGAAATAACTCAGGCCGATGATGACGCCCAGGCCGTGCAATACCGGCAGGGGGAGTCGTGCCAGTGCGCGCAGCAGCCAGGTCAGCATGAATTCCTTTTTCAGTCGGGGTCGAATTTGCTATTCTAACAACCTTTTAGCCATTACCTGACGAGCCCGACCTGCAATGAGCGATTACTTGTTTACTTCGGAATCCGTTTCCGAGGGCCATCCCGACAAGGTGGCCGACCAGATTTCCGATAGCATTCTTGACGCGATCCTGGAGCAGGACCCGACCGCACGGGTCGCTGCCGAGACCTTGACCAATACCGGTCTGGTAGTGCTCGCCGGGGAAATCACCACGACCGCCAATGTCGATTACATCAAGGTGGCGCGCGAGGCTATCAAGCGCATCGGCTATGACAACACCGAGTATGGCATCGATTACAAGGGCTGTGCCGTGCTGGTGGCCTATGACAAGCAATCGCCCGACATCGCGCAGGGCGTGGACAAGGCGGAAGATGACCCGCTTGATCAGGGCGCCGGCGACCAGGGCCTGATGTTCGGCTATGCCTGCGACGAAACGCCGCAACTGATGCCCTTGCCGATCTGGCTGGCACACCGCATCGTGGAGCGCCAATCCCACTTGCGCAAGGACGGCCGCCTGCCATGGCTGCGCCCGGATGCCAAATCCCAGGTAACGGTGCGCTACGTGGACGGCAGGCCCGATGCGATCGATACGGTGGTGCTGTCGACCCAGCATGCGCCGGAAATGACGCTGGAGGCAATAAGGGAAGCGGCAATCGAGGAAATCATCAAGCCGATGCTGCCCAAGGAACTGGTCAAGGGCGATATCAAGTACCTGGTCAATCCGACCGGCCGCTTTGTGATTGGCGGACCGCAAGGCGACTGCGGCCTTACCGGCCGCAAGATCATTGTTGATACCTATGGCGGCTCCAGCCCGCATGGCGGCGGCGCGTTCTCCGGCAAGGACCCTTCCAAGGTGGATCGTTCCGCGGCGTATGCGGGCCGCTATGTGGCGAAAAACATCGTGTCGGCCGGTTTGGCGACACGATGCATGGTGCAGGTCAGTTATGCCATTGGCGTTGCGCGTCCCACCAGTGTCATGGTGGAAACCTACGGAACCGGCAAAGTCAGCAACGAGAGGTTGACCGAGCTGGTCTTGAAGCATTTCGACCTGCGGCCGAAAGGTATCGTCCAGATGCTGGACCTGCTGCGTCCAATCTATGCGAAAACAGCGGCATATGGCCATTTCGGCCGCGACGAGCCGGAATTTACCTGGGAGAATACGGATAAGGCCGCAATTCTGCGTGCGGAGGCCGGACTGTAATTGTCTTGCGCTCGCAGCAGCTGCCCGAGGCGTTTCGGTGCGGCGTTGTCTGTGGAGGGGTATGCTAAAAAAGATTTCAGTCAAGGATTTGCAGGTGGGCATGCATCTGCACGCTTTCTGCGGCTCCTGGATGGATCATCCCTTCTGGCGCACCCGCTTCGTCATTGAAGATCCGCGTGATCTGCAGCTCATTCTGGCGAGCAAAATATCCGAAGTCTGGATCGATTCCACAAAAGGACTCGATGTGGTGAAAGACAAGGTTCAAGAGGAAGCCTCCCCTCTGGAGCCGTCTCTTTCTCCCGAAGCGCATGATCTGCATGAAGCTGCCGTACAGCGTGTAAGTATCGAGCAGGAACTGGAACATGCCGGAAGAATCGTCTCCAAGGCCAAGGAGGCGGTGGGGAGCATGTTTCGTGAGATTCGCATGGGCAGGGCCTTGCAAGCGGCTGACGCAATGCCTCTGGTCGAGGAAATTTCCAGTTCCGTCATGCGCAATCCCAGCGCTTTGATCAGTATCGCTCGCCTAAAAAACAAAAATGAATATACCTATATGCATTCGGTGGCGGTTTGTGCGCTCATGGTGGCGCTAGCGCGCCAGCTTGGGATGGATGCTGAGGCCGTGCGCAAGGCTGGCTTGGCTGGCTTGCTGCACGATATAGGCAAAATGGCGATCCCGCTCGAAATCCTGGATAAGCCCGGAAAACTGACGGATGAAGAGTTTGCCGTGATCAAGAATCATCCGTCCGAAGGCCATCGGATGCTGCTGGAAGGAGGCGGGGCCGACGAGGTCGTGCTGGATGTTGTGCGACATCATCATGAGAAAGTGGGTGGCGGCGGTTATCCCGATAATCTTGCCAACGAAAAGTTGAGCGTATTCGCGCGGATGGGGGCGATTTGCGATGTGTACGATGCCGTCACTTCCAATCGGCCCTACAAGGATGGCTGGTGTCCGGCCGAGTCGTTGCGGCGAATGGCGGAATGGAGCCAATACGGGCAGTTCGATAGCAAGCTTTTTCAGGCTTTTGTCAGAAGCGTCGGCATCTACCCGGTCGGCTCGCTGGTACGATTGGAATCGGGGCGGCTTGGCGTAGTCGTCGAGCAAAACGACAAATCCTTGTTGCAGCCCAAGGTCAAGGCGTTCTACTCGCTGAAGTCGAACATGCGGATAGTGCCGCAGGTGGTGGATACTGCGCATACCGGTTTTAAGGACAAGATTGTCGGGCACGAAGACCCCGCATCCTGGAATTTCCCCGATCTGCATGAAATGTGGAGCGGCCAGCTCCAGCCGGTCTGACATTGCAAAAAGCAGAAACCGCTTTATAATTGCGCCCTTACCGAGAAGCGCTGCGACGGGTGTTCTTCCGCCAGGCTCGGTTTCGATGAACTGCGCTTGCCTTTAACCGTGCCGGGCACGGGAAACGGGCGCGCAGCCCCCTTCCCCCCGGCCACATTTTCAGGATGAACGACATGAATACTGTGGCTGAATTCAACGATTACGTAATTGCCGACATGCGCCTTGCCGATTGGGGTCGCAAGGAAATTGCCATTGCCGAGACCGAGATGCCCGGCTTGATGGCGATACGAGAGGAATATGCGCAAGCCAAACCGCTCAAGGGTGCGCGCATCACCGGCTCGTTGCATATGACCATCCAGACCGCAGTACTGATCGAAACGCTGCAAGCACTGGGCGCCGAGGTGCGCTGGGCATCGTGCAATATCTACTCCACGCAGGATCATGCGGCGGCGGCGATAGCGGCGGCCGGAACGCCGGTGTTCGCGGTCAAGGGCGAGACGCTGGAAGAATACTGGGCATACACGCATCGCATCTTCGAATGGGGCGAGAGCGTGTATTCCAACATGATTCTCGACGATGGCGGCGATGCGACCCTGTTGCTGCATTTGGGTGCGCGCGCTGAGAAGGATACTTCCGTTCTTGACAATCCCGGCAGTGAAGAAGAGATCTGCCTGTTCAATGCGATCAAGGCAACGCTCAAGACCGACCCGGTCTGGTATTCCACCCGTCTTGCCCAGATCAAGGGCGTGACCGAGGAAACCACCACGGGTGTGCACCGTCTTTACCAAATGCACGAGCGCGGCGAACTGAAGTTTCCGGCGATCAACGTGAACGACTCGGTGACCAAATCCAAGTTCGACAATCTTTATGGCTGCCGTGAATCGCTGGTGGACGGCATCAAGCGTGCGACCGACGTGATGGTGGCGGGAAAAATCGCCGTGGTCTGCGGTTACGGCGATGTAGGCAAGGGCTCTGCGCAGGCATTACGAGCCCTCTCTGCCCAAGTCTGGGTCACCGAGATCGACCCGATCTGCGCATTACAGGCGGCGATGGAAGGCTATCGCGTGGTGACCATGGACTACGCCTGCGAGCACGGCGATATCTTCGTGACGGCGACCGGCAACTATCACGTGATCACGCACGACCACATGAGGCGCATGAAGGACCAGGCCATTGTCTGCAACATCGGCCACTTCGACAACGAAATCGACGTTGCCTCCCTGTCGGCCTATCAGTGGGATGAAATCAAGCCGCAGGTCGATCACGTGATTTTCCCGGACGGCAAGCGCATCATCCTGCTGGCCAAAGGCCGCCTCGTCAACCTGGGCTGTGCCACTGGCCATCCCAGCTATGTGATGAGTTCCTCCTTTGCCAACCAGACGATCGCCCAGATCGAGTTGTACACCAATACTGCGCACTATCCGGTCGGCGTCTACACCCTGCCCAAGCATCTGGACGAAAAGGTCGCGCGGCTGCAGTTGAAAAAGCTGAACGCGCAGCTGACCGAGCTGACCGATCAGCAGGCGACCTACATCGGCGTTTCCAAGGCCGGCCCTTACAAGCCGAACCATTACCGCTATTGAGCATGGTTGCCGGCACCTTGCCTCGCAGGGAAGGTGCCGGGATCGGGAGTGAGCAATGACCCCAAGCACTTACAGTTTCGAGTTTTTCCCTCCTAAGACGCCGGAAGGGATCGCCAAGCTGCGTGAAACACGCAAGCAGCTGGCGCAGCTCAATCCAAAATTCTTTTCGGTAACGTTTGGCGCAGGCGGCTCGACGCGGGATCGGACGCTGGAAACGGTGCTGGAAATCCAGGCGGAAGGATTCGAGGCTGCGCCGCATATTTCCGGCATTTCCTCGAGTCGCGACGAGATTCGTGCCTTGCTGGCCGAGTACCGGGAGCACGGCATCCGGCATCTGGTAGCCCTGCGCGGCGACTTGCCGTCGGGCGAGGTGGTGGCAGGGGATTTCCATTATGCCAACGAGCTGGTGGGCTTCATTCGTGCCGAAACCGGCGACTGGTTCGATATCGAAGTGGCCGCCTATCCCGAGTTCCATCCCGAGGCGCGCTCAGCGGAGGCCGATCTGGTCGCTTTCAAGCGCAAGGTGGATGCGGGGGCGAGTGCGGCCATTACCCAGTACTTCTACAATGCGGATGCGTATTTCCGCTTCATGGATGCATGTGGCGATCTGGGAATTTCAATCCCTGTAGTGCCAGGTGTGATGCCGATTTACAACTTTACGCAGCTGTCCCGTTTTTCCGGTGTTTGCGGTGCCGAGATCCCGCGCTGGCTGCGCCTGCGACTGCAGGATTACGGTGACGACCTGGCTTCGCTGCGTGCTTTCGGGCTGGATGTGGTGACCGAGTTGTGTGAGCGACTGCTTGCCGGCGGTGCGCCTGGCCTGCACTTTTATACGTTGAATCAGGCGGGAGCGGTTTCGACCATCTGGCAGCGTCTTGGTCTTTGAACAGGGAGCCCTGGATCGAGAGCCCGATCCAGGGAGGTTGCTGCGGTTAGCGGCGCAGAGGCTTGGGTGGTGAAGGGCTGCGCGGCAGTTCCATGTGGGTTTAGTGCAATGTGGGGCGCGTGTCGCTGAAGAGCGCGTCCTCGACGAACAGATAATCCCCGGCCTTGCCCTGATTCCACAGCGCCATCAGTACAATCCATTTTGTTTCTTCCAGCGAAATCGCATTCGGCAAGGCCATGGCGCGGTCTATGACAAGTTCACGCTGTGCTGCATCGATAACGCCAGCCTGTTCCAGGAAGAGCAGAAATCCCTGGCTTTCGTTGTTGATTTTCTTGGTTTCGACATCGCTGTAGATGCGTAAACCATCTTGGGCGACGCCTTGGGACGTCATGGATTGCTGCGACATTTCTTCCAGGGTGCTGAACCAGTCGAATGCGCCGTTGATATCGGCGTCTTCGAATCCGGCGGCGGAAAGTTCTCTAGCTAACGTATGTTGATCGGGATGGATATTGGCTTCGAAATAGTTCTCGAACAGATAGACGAGGACTTCAAACATTCAGACCCCTCTCGCAGATGTCAAAAAATCAGGTAATACGCTGGTAGCGCCCCCCGGGAAGGCTGGCCACCCTCCCTTCAAGCTCCAGTACTAGCAGCATGGCGGAAAGGGCTTCGCTCGTCAAGCCGCTGCGTGCGATCAGGGCGTCTGTGCCGATGGGGTCGAAGCCCATGGCGATAAGCAGTTGGTCGTCTGGCACTTCGTCCGGTGTGGGCGCCATGCATGGCGGCGAGGCTTCGCCGACTTCCTCGATAATGTCGTGAATGCTGTCCACCAGTTTGGCGCCTTGCTTGATGAGTTGATGGCAGCCTTTGGAGACGGGCGAGTGTATGGATCCGGGAATCGCGAAGACGTCACGTCCTTGTTCTGCCGCGAGGCGGGCTGTAATCAAGGAGCCGCTTTGCAAGTTAGCCTCTACCACCAGGCAGCCCCGGCTGATGCCGCTGATGATGCGGTTGCGCCTGGGGAAGTTCTGCGCCATGGATGGCGTGCCGAGCGGAAATTCGGAAACCATGACGCCGCGCTCGGCGATCTCGTGCGCCAGTTGCCGGTGCCGTGCCGGGTAGACGATATCAAGCCCCGTGCCGACTACGGCAATCGTGCTGCTGCGTCCTTGCAATGCGCCGCGGTGCGCCGCGCCGTCGATCCCCAGCGCCATGCCGCTGATGATGCAGTAGCCGCTGTCGCTTAAGGAGTGGGCAAAGGCTTCCGCTGTTTTCTCGCCTTGTGGCGTTGCGTTGCGGCTGCCGACGATGGCGATCGTAGGCGTGTTGAGTAGTTCGAGCCGACCCTTGCAATAGAGCATGGGGGGCGGGTCGGGGATTTCCAGCAGGGACTGGGGGTAGCCGGGGTCGGCCAGTGTCAGCAAGTGATTTCCCGGTATCAGAAACCATGCCAGTGCCGAGGTCGTGGCTTCGCTATCGGGGCCGGCGGCAATGCGCCGCGCCACCGCCGCAGGTACGACGCTAGACAGTTCGGTATGCGGGGTGGCGAATATCTGTTGCGGCAGGCCAAAGCGGCTGAGCAGGGCGCGAAACCCTTGTCCGCCCAAGCCCTCGATCAGGCCGAGCCCGACCCATAGCGCGGCCTCCTCGGGCGATGTGCTGCCGACGGACTTCAAGATCAGGGTGCGGCGACGATATCCGGTTCGTGGATCTGCCGTGAGGATTGCATGATCAAACCATAGGAGACATGCTCGAAGGTACGGAACACCATCAAGAGGCCGATGCGTTCGTCCGGGAGCTTGATCTCCTTGGCCGGTTCGGTGGTTTTGCCATCGAGGCGCCGGTTGCCGATTCGGGTCTGTATCCGCCCCTGCTCGTCACGCTTGAGCGAGCCGTCATCGTTGCGTTCGAGATTGATGTAACCTTCTTTGGGCGCGTCGCCGTCATCCTTTTTGCTGGTGGTCACCGATGTGCCTTCGCGGAGGATCGCCAGCACATGCCCTTGCTCCAGCCCATCCGCGGTTCCGCGATTGATGGCGACGATGGAGTTGCGGCCAACGTCCGAAGCTCCACCATAGGTCGAAATGATACGGCCGCGTATGTCGTCAGGCGCGGCATGCGGCACGAAAGTGTTCAGCGCGATATCTGCAGGCGGCATCAGCCTGTCGTTGATGGTGATGTCTTGTTTGAGGCGAGTGATTCTTGCGGTAGCCGGTTCTCCATATTTCACCGTACGCGCTTCGCCGAGGTAAATCGTTTCCGTGCCCAGTACTTCCTTTGTATCCGGATCGATCAGTTCTTTGCCGGGGCGGAAAATCTGCCAGTTGATCCCGTCGCCATCGTTGATCTTGTCAACATAGACGCGGGTTTCGGGTGCCAGCAGCAGGCGGCCATCCTCAGCGCCGACAATCTTCGGAGCGTCTTCCAGCGCATCCTTCTCGATCACCAGCGGCTGGCTGAGGAAAGGTGCGATCACGCTTGGAGCGATGGTCGGGATGGCCTGCTTTTCGAGGTCCTCTATACGCATGCCTGGCTCGAGCTTGACCTCGTTGTGCATCAGGCGCAGTCGCGGCTCGCCGCCGCTCATATCCAGCACCACCACATCGCCGGGATAAATCAGGTGCGGATTCTTGATCTGCTCGCGGTTCATCTTCCAGACCTTGGGCCAGAGCCACGGGTCCTTGAGGAAGCGTCCGGAAATGTCCCAGAGGGTATCGCCTTTCTTGACGACGTAGCTGTCGGGGTGGTCTTCCTGCAACTGGAGTGTGTCCGCCCATGCCGATGAAGCAAGGCAGCAAAGCAGCAGCGGCGTTATAATGTACTTTTTCATGTAGACCTCGGCCGATGGAAGCGAAGTACTTTCGCGAAGTTGGTTTAAATTCTGCATGTAATTCATTAGACAATCAAGCTTTTATGGCAATTTTGAGTATCCTTCATTACCCGGACGAACGATTGCATACGGTCGCCAAGCCCGTCGCCGTGGTTGATGAGCGTATCCGCAAGCTGGTCGATGACATGGCCGAGACCATGTACGCAGCACCGGGGATCGGCTTGGCGGCGACCCAGGTCAACGTGCATGAGCAGGTGCTCGTGATGGATATTTCCGAGGATAAAAGCCGATTGATGACGTTTATCAACCCGCGCATCGTCGCCAGCAGCGGGACGCAGAATTACGAGGAAGGCTGCCTGTCTGTCCCGGGCGTCTACGAGACGGTCTGCCGTGCGGAAAAGGTGACGGTCGAGGCGCTGGGGCGGGACGGGCTGCCGTTCACATTGGAAGCCCAAGGCTTGATGGCCGTGTGCATCCAGCATGAAATGGATCACCTCAAGGGCAAGGTGTTTGTCGAATACCTGTCGCAGCTCAAGCAGGGGCGAATTCGCAACAAGCTGAAAAAGCGCATGCGCGAGACCATGTGATGCGAGTGATCTTTGCCGGGACGCCGGAGTTTGCAGTGCCGGCGTTGGCGGCGCTTATTGCTGCCGGACACGAGATTGTCATGGTGCTGACGCAGCCTGATCGTCCGGCCGGGCGGGGGATGAAGCTGAAGGCCAGTCCGGTCAAGGAGTTGGCGTTGCAGCACGGCCTTCCCGTCTATCAGCCGGAAACGCTCAAGACTAACGAAAGCCAGGCGCCGCTCGCCGCGGCGGACGCTGATGTCATGGTGGTGGCGGCCTATGGGCTGATCCTGCCGCAGGCAGTGCTGGATATGCCGCGCCGTGGCTGCTACAACATCCATGCTTCCCTGCTTCCTCGCTGGCGTGGGGCGGCCCCGATCCAGCGGTCCATTTTGGCTGGCGACGCGGAAACCGGGGTGACGATCATGCAAGTGGTGCTGGCGCTGGATGCCGGCGCCATGCTGAAAAAGGCGGTGATTCCGATTACGGCGGACGATACTGCTCAGAGCCTGCACGATGCCTTGTCCCAGCGCGGAGGTGCGCTCATGGTCGAAGTGCTGGCAGATCTCGAATCGATCACGCCGGAGCCGCAGGATCCGGCGCTGGTGACTTACGCGGAAAAATTGCGCAAGGACGAAGCCCCGCTGGACTGGCGGCAGGGCGCCGAAATGCTGGCGCGTCAGGTCCGCGCTTTCAATCCTTTCCCGGTGGCGCAGGCGACATTCGGCGGGGAAGTCTGGCGTATCTGGATGGCGTACCCGATCGAAGATGTTGTCGGGTCTCCCGGAACCATAGTTGATATTTCGGATGGGGTGGTGGTGGCCTGCGGCGATGGGGCGCTGCGGATTACCGAAATGCAGAAACCCGGCGGACGGCGCTTGTCGGCGAAGGAGTTCCTGGCGGGCACTCCGCTCAAATGCGGCGATAGTTTCAGCGCTTGAATTTTTGTTGGGCGACGCCATCTAACGGGCGTCGAAATCGTTTGAGGTAAACGCACGATGTTCGGTAATTGGTTGAAGACCTCTATCCTGATGGCGGGTATCGTCGTGCTGTTCGGCATGGTCGGCGCGGCGCTGGGCGGTGCCGGCGGCATGCTGATCGCCCTGGCTTTTGCCGCCGCGATGAATGTCTACGCCTACTGGTTTTCCGATGCCATGGTCTTGCGCATGTACAACGCGCGCGAGGTAGATGCGCAGAGTGTCCCCCAGTTTTACGGCATGATCCGGGAACTCGCCGCCAATGCCGGGTTGCCGATGCCGCGCGTCTATATCATCGACGAGTCTCAGCCGAATGCATTTGCCACTGGACGCAATCCGGAGCATGCCGCCGTGGCGGCGACCACCGGCATCATCAACATGCTGACCGCGAGTGAGCTGCGTGGCGTGATGGCGCATGAGCTGGCGCACGTCAAGCATCGCGACACCTTGATTTCAACGATCTCGGCCACCGTGGCCGGGGCGATTTCCTCGATCGCGCAGTTCGGTTTTCTGTTCGCCGGCCATGATCGCGATCGAAATGTCCATCCGGCCGTCGCGCTACTGATCATGATCCTGGCGCCGATCGCCGCGATGCTGATTCAGATGGCGATTTCACGTTCCCGGGAATTTGAGGCCGACCGCGGCGGTGCTGAAATCAGTGGCGATGCTAGAGCGCTGGCATCCGCACTCGAGAAAATCCATAGCTACGCACACCGGATTCCCATGGAAACGGCTGAGCAGCATCCGGAAACTGCGCAGATGATGATCATTAACCCGCTTTCGGCGGAGGGCATCAAGGGTCTGTTCAGCACGCACCCGCAGACTGAGGAGCGCGTCGCGCGCCTCCTGGCGATGGCGGCTTGAGCGTTGGATAAAAGCCAACAGATCGCCGCGAGCGTGGTCGGCCATGTGCTGGCCGGGCAAAATCTGACGCTGGCGCTGGAGGATGCAAGGCGGTTGCATCCCGAGCTTTCTGCGCAGCAACGTGCCGCCGTACAGGACCTCAGTTATGGCACGTTGCGCCATCTCGGCCGGTTGCAGGCACTGCTCGGGAAATTGCTGGAACGTCCTTTGAGCGATCTGCGCCTGCACTACCTGCTGCTGGTGGCGCTGTATCAGCTGGAGCATGGCAAGGCTTCGCCTCACGCGGTGGTCGATCATGCCGTCCGGGCCGCGGGCCGACTGAAAAAACCGTGGGCCAAAGGCTTGGCCAATGCCGTTCTGCGCAATTTCCTGCGCCGCCGCGAGGCATTGACTACATCTTTCGCAGACGGCGAGGCGGCATTCTATTCGTATCCCCAATGGTGGATAGACAAGCTCCGGCGTCAATATCCCGCACAATGGCAGGCCCTGCTGGAGGCCGGTAACCGGCATCCGCCCATGACCTTGCGCGTCAATCGACGCCGGCTGGGCGCGGCGGAGTATCTCGAAAAGCTGGCGGCTGCCGGAATTGGGGCGCGCGCCCTGGGGGGCGAGGGCGTGATGCTGGAACAGCCGCAACCGGTCGAGCGGCTGCCGGGATTTAGCGATGGCGAAGTGTCGGTGCAGGACTATGGCGCTCAGTATGCGGCCAGGTTGCTGGACGTGAGCGATGGCATGCGGGTGTTGGATGCATGCTGCGCTCCCGGCGGCAAAACCGGGCATGTGCTGGAATATGCCGATGTTGCCATGACCGCGGTCGATGACGATGCGACGCGTCTTGCCCGAACCGAAAGCAACCTGCAGCGACTGCATCTTGCTGCCAAACTGGTGGTCGGCGATTCGGGCGATCCTTCCGGATGGTGGGATGGGCAGCCTTATGAGCGCATCCTGGCTGATGTCCCGTGCAGCGCTTCGGGTATCGTGCGGCGCCACGTCGACATCAAATGGCTGCGACGCGAACAGGATTTACAGAATTTTGCACAGCAGCAGGCGCGAATCCTGCGGGGATTGTGGCACACGCTGGCAAAGGGTGGTAAATTGCTGTACGTGACCTGCTCGGTATTTTTCGAAGAAAATCAACAACAAATCGATGCGTTCCTGAGCGAGCGGGAGGACGCGCGACAGCTCCCGCTGACCGGGATGGAGGACGGCCAATTACTGCCTTGCGCTGATAATGATGGATTTTTCTACGCACTTTTGCAGAAAATTTAAGCTGTGGTGGCTGTTGCTCATATCCTGTGTCGCTTTTGCCGCGCCTCCTGAAGGCATCCATGTCAAGGATGCGGAATTGGTTCCGGTGGAAGACGCTTACCAGCTTGCCGCCGATTTTGAAATCGTGTTTTCGCCCGAGGTCGAAGCTGCCCTGAACAAGGGGGTTCCGCTCACATTCTTGCTGGAGTTTCAGCTGGTTTCCCCGCGCAAGTACTGGTTCGACGATGAGATTGTCACCACCAGCCGACGCGTGATTCTCAGCTATCATGCGCTCTCCCGGCAGTACCTGATCAATGTGAACAAGCACCAGAAGTCGTTTGCCACGCTGGGTGAAGCGGTCGATGAACTCTCGCATGTGCGGGATTGGGTGGTGCTGGAAAAAGCGCAGATCCCCAAACCCGAAGATTACCAGGCCGTGTTGCGTTTCCGTCTCGATCCCGCAAAACTTCCCAAGGCCCTGCAGGTGGAGGTATTGGGCTCCGAGAAATGGACGCTGGTTTCGGAACGCTATCGTTGGTCGCCTGAATTCTAGGTCGATCCTGGGCAACATGATCAAAGTCGATTCAATCATGCGGGCGGCACAGCCTGTTTTCCAGTTGCGTATGACGCGACCTTGCGCATACTGAGGCGGCGGTAGCGATGAAATACATTGTGTTCGTATGTGCCGCGCTCGGGGCCATTTTGCTGTACCTGCTTTCCCATGCCAGCGCCAATACCGCGCTGTCGGGACAGAATTACACGGTGCTGCTGGGGTTGAATATCGGGCTTGCCGTATTCCTCATCGCCCTTATCGCGCAGCAATTGTGGAAGCTGTATCGCCAGATGCGGGCGCAGGTCATCGGCAGCCGGCTGACGTTGCGCCTACTGGGGATGTTTGCGTTGATGGCATTGATTCCGGGCTTGATCGTCTATACCGTTTCGGTCAATTTTCTGACGCGCTCCATCGAGTCCTGGTTCAATGTCAAAGTCGAGGCTGCGCTGGATGGCGGTTTGCGCCTGGGGCAGAGTGCGCTGGATATTCTGTTGGCCGATCTTGAGGAAAAAGGCGAAAACATGTCTCTCTCGCTGGCATTCCAGCCGGCGAGTTCGCACCTGACCCTGCTGAATGACCTGCGTGAGCGTAGCGGGGTGCAGGATGCCGTGTTGTTGACGCTACAGGGGCGCATCATTGCATTCTCCAGTGGCGACGCAAGCAGTTTCCTGCCAGATTTGCCTACCTTGCCGCAGTTGCGCCAGGCGCGCCAGGGTATCTATGGGAAAATCGAGCCGATACCGGAGAAAGGGCTGTACCTGCGTGTTTTGGCGCCAGTGACGACCTCGGAACTGCATTCCGAGACCCGCATTCTGCAATTGCTGCAGCCGGTTCCGAAAACCTTGTCGAATACGGCCGAATCGGTGCAGGAGGTGTATCAGGACTACCAGGAGCTTTCCTACACGCGCGGCGCACTGAAAGAAGTGTTCTCCCTGACCCTGACGCTGGTGCTGATGCTGGCCATGCTTTCCGCTGTTTCGTTTGCCTTCGTGCTGAGCCGACGGCTTTCTGCCCCGCTCGGTATTCTGGCCGAGGGGACGCGGGCCATCGCCAGCGGCGATTACGGCAAAATGCTGCCTTCGCATGGCAAGGACGAATTGGGCATCCTGGTGCAGTCCTTCAACAGCATGACGCGGCAGCTGGCGGAGGCCACCCAGGCTGCCGAGCGCAACCGTGCACGGGTCGAAGCGGCGCATGGCCATCTGGAAACGATTCTGTCGCATCTTTCTTCGGGCGTGATCGCGTTCGACGACCGTCTGCGCATGCGCACCTTCAATCCGTCGGCTTCCCATATTCTGCGTACGGAGCTGGAGCCGGCGCGCGGCCAGCCGCTTGAACGCTTGGCCCAGGATCCCGCTTTGGCCGAGTTGTTGCAAGCGGTGCTTGCCCACGCCGACGAAGAACACACAGGGGAATGGCAGCAACAGATTGAGCGTTCCGGAGCCCATGGCACGCAGGTTCTGCTGGTGCGCGGCACACGGTTGCCGAAAGGGGCGGATAACGGTTTCGTGGTCGTGTTCGACGATGTCACCACCTTGCTCCAGGCGCAGCGGGATGCAGCCTGGGGCGAAGTGGCACGCCGTCTCGCGCATGAAATCAAGAACCCTCTGACGCCCATCATGCTTTCGGCAGAGCGGCTGGAGCGCAAACTGGCGAGCAAGCTGGAAACCGAGGATGCCGACATGCTGCACAGGGCGACCCAGACCATCGTTGGGCAGGTGTCCGCGATGAAAAGCATGGTGGATGAGTTCAGCGAGTATGCACGTGCCCCGGCGCTGAATCTGGGCGAAGTCGATTTCCAGCGTCTGGTGCGCGACGTGCTGGCCTTGTATGAGTCGCACGGTATCCATATCAGCCTGGATACGGAGGAGGGTGTTCCGCCGGTCGGCGGGGATGCCACCATGCTGCGTCAGGTGCTGCACAACTTGCTGAAGAATGCGCAGGATGCGCTCGACAAGCGCCCGGACGGATTGATCCGGGTGAAGGTTTCATCCGAAAATGGTATGGTTCGCCTTGGTATAGCCGACAACGGTCCGGGTTTTCCGCCCGACCTGATTGCGCGGGCCTTCGAGCCTTATGTCACGACCAAGCGCCACGGTACCGGCCTCGGTCTCGCAATTGTGAAGAAAATCATGGAAGAGCATAAAGGCAATATCCGCATTGAAAACCAGCCCCAGGGTGGCGCGAGCGTCGAGCTCTGGCTGCCGGCAGTGAAAGGTGCAGCATGACGGCGCGGCATGTGTTGGTGGTGGACGACGAGGTTGGCATTCGCGAACTGCTGAGCGAGATTCTTCGCGACGAGGGCTACCATGTTCGGCTCGCCGAGAACGCTGCCCAGGCGCGTGACTGGCGCCAGCAGGAGCGTCCGGATCTGGTGCTGCTCGATATCTGGATGCCGGATTGCGACGGTATCACCCTGCTCAAGGAGTGGGGGAAGGGCGGCCTGCTGACCATGCCAGTGGTGATGATGTCCGGTCACGGCACCATCGATACTGCCGTGGAGGCGACCCGTATCGGTGCATTCGATTTCCTGGAAAAGCCGATTGCACTGCAAAAGTTGCTGAAGACTGTGGATGCCGCGCTGAAGCATTCGGATCATCAACCGCGGAGCGGCATGAACCTGCTGAGTCTTGGCAAGAGCGTGGCGATCAGCGAACTGCGCGCCCGCCTTGAGCAGCTGGATCCCATCAAGGTGCCGCTTCTGCTGATCGGCGAGCGCGGATGCGGTGCGGAATTATGCGCGCGTTTCCTGCATCGGCCTGATACGCCATGGCTGGAGCTTGTTCAGCCGGAACGACTGGCCAGTGCGCCGCTGGATCTGCTTGAGCAGACACGTGACGGGGTGATTTTTATCCCGGAAGTCGCTGAACTTGGTAAAACCGAACAGAAGGGGCTCCTGCTGTTGCTGGGAAGGGCAGAAAAATACGGGGTGCGCGTGATCTGCTCCACCACGCAATCCCTGCCGCAACTGGTCCAGGCCGAACGATTCGAGGAAGGCCTGTGGCATGCCTTGTCTGCCGCCACCCTGAAAATCCCGGCGCTGGCGGATCACTGCGAGGATATTCCCGATCTGGTCAAGGCCATGACTACATTTTTTGCCGAAAACGGCGAAGCCCCATACCGGGAATTCGATATTGCCGCATTGAACGCAATGCGTAATGCTGCTTGGCCAGGCAATCTCGCACAGCTCAAGGTGACGGTGAAAAACCTGATGCTGACTAGCCTCGGTGAAAAGATCACGCAGAACGAGGTTGGCCGAGTGCTGGAGCAGTTTTTACCACCCCCCTCCGCTACAGCAAGCACGGCATTTCCGTTAGATTTGAATCTTGCCCTGCGCGATGCGCGCGATGCTTTCGAACGCATCTATTTTGAACATCACATCGCCAAGGCTGGCGGCAATATGAGCAAGGTGGCGGAGGCCGTTGAGCTGGAACGCACTCATTTATACCGCAAACTCAAGCAACTGAATATCCGGGCCAAGCAATAAGCGGCAATTAGCACCGGAAGCGGACTCGCACCAGCGTTCCCCGGCCGGTGGGCGTGCCCTCCAATGCGACGCTTGCATCGTGGCGTGTCGCGATTTCCCTGACGATGGACAGGCCCAATCCGCAGCCCTGTTCGTCGGAGCCGAGAATACGGTAAAACCGCTCGAACACCCGTTCGCGCTGCTCGGCTGGAATGCCCGGGCCATTGTCTTCAACGGTCAGATCGAAGTGATCGTCCGCCTCCAGCAGGCGCACGGTGATTTTGCCGTTTTCCTGGGTATAGCGGATCGCATTGTCCAGCAGGTTGGAGAGCAATTCCCGCAGCAGCACGGGATTGCCACTGAGCTTAGCCCTGGTCTCGATAGCGGCCTCGAAACCGAGGTCGATCCGTTTCGCCAGTGCAGCGGGCACCCAGTGGCTTGTCATCTCGCGCGCTAGCGCAACCAGATCAATTTGTTCGAATTGCAACGCGGAAGCGACATTCGGCTCCAGTCGGGCGAGCGATAGCAGTTGGCTGAGCAGGTGCGTCAAGTTGCCACTGCCCGTCTCGATCAGCTGCAGGGCGTGCCTGACCTGCTGCGGGTCCTTTTCCTGCAGCGCAATCTCCGCCTGCGTGCGGATTCCTGCCAGTGGCGTACGTAGCTGGTGCGAGGCATCGGCGACGAAGCGCTGCTGCTGCGCGATCACCTGTTCCAGCCGTGCAATCAAGCCATTCATTGCCCCCAGAATGGGCTGTACTTCGCGCGGGGAGTCGGCAATGTCTAGCGGGCTCAGATCGCGATGCGAGCGTTCGGAAATCTGTTGCCGCAGTTTTTCCAGCGGAGCCAAACCACTTATCACGCCATAGCGCACCATCAGTGTGGCGAGGATGACCATGAGCAGTTGCGGGATCACCATGCTGAAAATCAGTTCTTCGATGACGTGCTCTCGTTTGGCGGTGGTTTCGGCAACCTGTACCAGCACCATGCCCTTCAGGCTGGTGCCTTCCAGTGAAAGGTAAAATGCGGCGACGCTGATTTTTTTGCCGTCATACATGGCACTGTAGTAATAGCGCTGCCCGGCAACGGGATCCGGAACATTGGGCGGAGGCAGATCGGGGTAGCCGGTCACGAATTCCCCGCTCGGTCCTGTGACCTTGTAATAAATCCAGTCATCCCGGTCATATTCCAGCATATCGAATGCCGCTTGTGGCAAATCGACCGTCACTTCGCCGTTGACCACGGTGACCTGATCCGCGAGCGAAAGCGTGGCGCGGAACAGGGAACGGTTGTAAGCCTGATTGACGAAGCGGAAAGACATGTAGAACGCTACGCCCATGCCGATCAGCAGCAACGGAATCAGCGGTACCAGCAGGCGTATCAGCAGCTTGCGGCGCAGGGAAAGAGAATCAGGTTTCGCGCGCATGTTCCAGCAGGTAGCCCAGGCCGCGGATGGTACGGATGCGGATGTCGGAGGTTTCCAGTTTCTTTCTCAGCCGGTGCACGTAGACCTCGATCGCATTGTCACCGATGTCCTCGTCCCAGTTGCACAAACGTTCGAGGATATGCTCCTTGCCGACCACCTTCCCGGCTCGCAGCATGAGAATCTCAAGCAGAGCCAGCTCGCGGGCGGACAGCATCAGGGGCTGCCCATCCAGGATGGCGCGTCGCCCGGCAGTGTCCAGTGTCAGCCGTCCCTGTGTGAGCTGCGCACTGGCGCCGAATTGCCCACGGCGTATCAGTGCGCGCACGCGCGCTTCCAGCTCGGCGAGTTCGAATGGTTTCGCGATATAGTCATCCGCGCCGAGATCGAGGCCCTTGACGCGATCTTGCAGGCCGTCACGCGCGGTGAGGATTAGAACGGGAACCTTATCCCCACGCTGGCGCAGGCGACGTAGCACCTCGAAGCCATCCAGCCGCGGCAGGCTGAGATCGAGGATGGTCAGGTCATAGGACTGCGCACTGAGCATGCGGTCGGCTTCCTCGCCATTCCGCGCGCAGTCGACGGCATAACCGGCGCGCGACAGAGAGCGGTTCAAACCGTCCGCGAGGATGGGGTCGTCTTCAACGATCAGCACACGCATCGGGGCACTATTCCGCGTAAGGTTCAGGTAAGGATGAAAGCGTATTGTCCATTTCACGGCGCGCGATTAGGCGATCTGTAGTCGATGCGCCCAGAATGTAACGTCAATTTTAGCTGAATTAGAGGATATAACCATGAACAAGCTGTTAACCGCTCTGCTCGCCGGTCTGTTTGCCGTTTCCCTGAATGTTTTTGCCGCTGACGCAGCCAAGCCGGCCGATTCTGCCGCGCCCGCTGCCGAGGCTGCCGTGACCAAGGAAAAGCCGGCTGCTCCCGCCAAGAAGGCACACAAGAAGCACGCCAAGAAGGCAGTCAAGAAAGCAGAAAAGAAGGCTGACGAAGCCGCCACTCCGGCGACCCCCGCTGAACCGGCCAAGAAGTAAGTCCTGATCGGGTTATCGTTTCAGGAAAAATCCGGGGCGGGTAACCGCCCCGGATTTTTTATGCTGCATCCAGTTCGGCGACTACCGGAGTATGGTCGGACGGGCGCTCCAGCTTGCGCGGCGCCTTGTCGATCCAGCAGGCTTTGCACTTCGCAGCCAGTGGTGCCGACAGCAGGATGTGGTCGATGCGCAGCCCCAGGTTGCGGCGAAATGCCGCCATGCGGTAATCCCACCAGCTGAAGCTCTTTTCCTCTTGGTCAAAAAGGCGGAAGGCGTCCGCCAGCTCCATGCCCATCAACTCCCGGAACAGCGCTCGCTCCTGTGGACTGACCAACACCTGGCCTTCCCAGGCGGCCGGGTCGTGCACGTCACGATCTTCCGGCGCGATGTTGTAGTCGCCGAGCAGGGCCAGTTTGGGGTAGCGCCGCAGTTCCTCGACCAGCCAGCTTTTCAGCGCATTCAACCAGGCGAGCTTGTACTGGAATTTGTCCGAATCCAGGCTCTGGCCATTCGGCATGTAGGCGCAGACGATGCGCACGCCGTTGACGGTGGCGGCAATCACGCGTTTCTGCTCGTCCGGGAAGGCAGGCAGGTTGATACTGACATCCTCCAGGGCATGCCGGCTGACAATGGCGACGCCGTTATAGGTCTTTTGCCCAGCATGAATCGCCTGATAGCCGGCCGCAGCGAGTTCCTCGAATGGAAACTTGGCATCTTCCAGCTTGGTTTCCTGCAGGCACAGCACATCCGGCTGGTTGGCGGCAAGCCAGTCCAGCACATGCGGCAGGCGAACTTTCAGGGAATTGACATTCCAGGTCGCGATTTTCATCAGGCGGTTTCGGTCATGCCGTTATGACGCAGCAGGGCATCGATGGTCGGTTCGCGGCCGCGGAAGGCGACGAAGGACTCCAGTGCCGGACGTGCGCCACCCTGGGCGAGAATCTCGCTCCAGAAGCGGTGGCCGGTTTCTTCGCTCAATATGCCGTTCTCCTCGAACAGGCTGTAGGCGTCGGCGGACAGGACTTCCGCCCATTTGTAGCTGTAGTAGCCGGCCGCATAGCCGCCGGCGAAAATGTGCGAGAAGTTGTTGGGGAAGCGGTTCCATTGGGGCGGGCGTACTACGGCGACTTCGTCGCGCACGGTTTCCAGCAGCTGCAGCGGCGACAATTCGCCGGTGGGATCGAAATCGCTGTGCAACAGCATGTCGAACAGCGAGAACTCGATCTGGCGTACGGTCTGCATACCGGCCTGGAAGTTCTTGGCGGCCACCATTTTGTCGAAAAGCGCGCGCGGCAGGTGTGCGCCGGTGTCCACATGCTTGGTCATGTGGCGCAGCACTTCCCACTCCCAGCAGAAATTTTCCATGAACTGGCTGGGCAGCTCGACCGCGTCCCATTCCACGCCCTTGATGCCGGAAACGCCGTAATCCTCGATCCTGGTCAGGAGATGGTGCAGGCCATGGCCGAATTCGTGGAACAGGGTAATGACTTCGTCGTGCGTGAACAATGCCGGCTTGCCGCCGACCGGGGCCGAGAAATTGCAGGTGAGGAAGGCCACCGGTGTTTCGATGCCGTGCGACTTGCGCCGCCGCGTGATGGCTTCGTCCATCCATGCGCCGCCGCGTTTGCCGTTGCGCGCATAGAGGTCGAGATAGAACTGGCCGATCAGCTGGCCGTCATGTCCGGTGATGTCGTAGAAGCTGACATCATCGTGCCACACCGGCGCCCGGCTTTTCCGCACATGCACGCCGTAGATGGTCTCGACCACCTTGAACAGGCCGTGCAGCACTTGCGGCTCGGGGAAATACTGCTTTACCTCCTGGTCGGAGAAAGCATATTTATCCTCGCGCAATTTTTCCGATACGTAGGCGACATCCCAGGCCTCAAGATCGGGTAATCCCAGTTTTTCGGCGGCGTAGGTCCGCAGTTCCTGCATGTCCTGTTCTGCAAAACGGCGTGCGCGTGCGGCCAGGGTGCGCAGAAAGTCGAGCACCTGCGGCACCGACTGCGCCATCTTGGTGGCAAGCGATACCTCGGCATAGTTGGCGTAGCCCAGCAATGCGGCCGATTCTGCACGCAGCTTGAGGATTTGCGTGATCAGGCCGGTGTTGTCCCATTCCGGTTTGCCGAACTCCGAGGCGCGCGTGGCATAAGCGAAATACAGCTTTTCGCGCAGTGCGCGGTCGTCCGCATACTGCAGTACCGGCATATAGGAGGGGAAGTGCAGCGTGAATTTCCAGCCGGACTTGCCATCCGCTTCGGCCGCTTCCTGTGCGGCCTGCAGTGCATCTTCGGGAATACCGGCGAGGTCGGCCGCATCTTCGACGCATAGCGCGAAATCATTGGTGTTATCCAGCAGATTCTCCTCGAACTTGGCCGAGAGCGAGGAGAGTTCTTCCTGGATCGCCTTGAAGCGCGCTTTCTGCTCCGGCGGCAGTTCCGCCCCGCCCAGGCGGAAATCGCGCAATTCATGTTCGACGATGGTACGTTGCGAGGCGCTGAGGCTGTCGAAAGCCGCACTGTTGCGTAGAGCGCGGAATTTGGCATAAAGCGCTTCGTTTTGTGCAAGGTCGGCGTAGAACGCGGTCAGTGTCGGCAAGTTGGCGTTGTAGGCCTCGCGCAGTTCCGGTGTATTGACGACCGCATTCATGTGGGACACCTGGGACCAGGCGCGGGAAATACGCTCCTCCAGGTCTTCCAACGGGCGGGCGAAAGACTCCCAGTCCGCCGCTGCCTCGTCCCGGCATAGCGCATCGATCAGCGCACGCCCTTCCTCCAGCAATTGCGTGATGGCGGGCGTGACATGCTCGGGGCGTACCTGGTCGAATTGCGGCAGACCGGAGAAATGAAGCAGCGGGTTTTGCATGAATCGAAATTCCTAGTTGATGAGGCGTAATGCGAACGGATACCGGTACTGCTCGCCGTTGCTGGTTTTGACTGCGGCCATGATGCATAGCGCCAGATTGGCGATGATCAGGGCGGGTAGCAGTAGCAGGCCGATCAGGATGAAGGTCGTCGCCCAGGCGACGACGTAGCCGATGAGCACGGTAATCTGGAAATTGAGGGCTTCGCGTGCCTGTTCTCCGATGAACGGGTTATCGTCCTTTTTCAGCAGCCAGACTACAAGGGACGGGATGAAGCCGAAGAAAATGCCGCCCAGATGGGTCAGCACCGCGATGTTTTTGTCGTTGGCAGATGTCGTTCCGTTCGTGTCGCTCATGATGCTCTCCCTGTGTCGTTATTGATTGAGTTTGTCCAGCAAAGGTTCGATACGATCAATTTCCGCACTCGCCAGGATCTTGCGCGCGCCGCTGACGAGCTTGGGCAGGCTGGATTGCAAGACCTGGTGTTTCACTGCCAGTACATGCGCGGGATGCATGGAAAACTGGCGTAGGCCGAGGCCCAGCAACAGCCGGGTCAGCTTGGGGTCGCCTGCCATTTCGCCGCACACCGAAATCGGTGTACCGACCTTGTTGGCGGCACGGATGCTCATTTCCACCAACTGCAATACGGCAGGATGCAAAGGGTTGTAGAGGTGCGCCACCGAGTCATCGGTGCGGTCGATGGCAAGCGTGTACTGGATCAGGTCGTTCGTGCCGATGGACAGGAAATCGAGTTCGCGGGCAAAGGCATCGGCTTTCAGCGCGGCGGCCGGCACCTCTATCATGCCGCCGATCTGGATGTGTTCGTCGAACGGGATGTTCTGATCGCGCAGGCTGATTTTGGCACGTTCCAGCAGGTGCAGCGCCTGGCGCAGCTCGGACAGTGTCGACAGCATCGGAATCAGCAGTTTTATCTGGCCGTAGTGTGAAGCGCGCAGAATGGCCCGCAGCTGCGTGTGGAAGATATGTGGCTCGGACAGGCACAGGCGGATCGCACGCAGACCCAATGCCGGGTTCGTGCAGGTGCGCGCCTCGTCCGGATTGGCGGGTTTGTCGGCACCGAGATCCAGCGTACGGATCGTGACCGGCAGACCTTTCATCGTCTCCGTGACTTTGCGGTAGGCCTCGAACTGCTCCTCCTCGGAGGGCCAATCGCGCCGGTTCATGAACAGGAACTCGGTTCTGTAGAGGCCGACTCCGGTCGCCCCGACCGCCTTGAGCTGTGCAACATCCTCCGGGATTTCGATGTTGCCGTGCAGCTCGATCAGCGTCCCATCCAATGTCACCGCCTTGTTCAGGCGCAAGCGTTTGAGCTTTTGCTGCTCGATCTCCCACTGCTCTTGACGCAGGCGATATTCGGTCAGCGTGTTCTTGTCGGGATTGACGACGACGACGCCCTGGTTGCCGTCGACAATGATCATCTCGCCGTCGCGGATCAGGTCGCGCGCCCGATGTAAGGCGACGATAGACGGGATATTCAGGCTGCGTGCCAGGATCGCCGTATGCGAAGTGATGCCGCCGACATCGGTGATGAAGGCGGCAAACTGATGTTGTTTGAACTGGATCGCGTCCGCCGGCGAGAGGTCGTGCGCGACCAGGATCATGCCGCTTTCCTGCTTTTCCAGCACGACCTGGCTGGGATGGCCAAGCAGCACCTTGATGACACGTTCGACCACCTGTACGACATCGAACTTGCGCTCGCGCAAGTATTCGTCGTCGATGGCCTCGAACTGCTCGACCAGATCGTCCATCTGCTGCTTGAGTGCCCATTCGGCGTTGCAGCGTTCATCGCGTATCATCTGCTTGGGCACGTCCGACAGCGATTTGTCGCCGAGAATCATCAGATGAGTGCCGACGAAGGAGCCAAGTTCGGCCGGGGCATTGGCCGGCAGTTGACGACGAATTTCCTCGAGATCGTAGCGGACGGTGTCGACGGCCTGGGCGAAGCGGGCGACTTCGTCCTCGATCAGGTGTGCAGGCATGACATAGTGCGCGACTTCAAGTAGCGCGTGTGAAACCAGATGGGCATGGCCGATGGCTATGCCGCCGGAGACGCCGACTCCGTGCATGGTGAAGCTCATCGCCGCGCTCCTGTACAGGCGGGCTGGTAACCTGCGAGATTGAAACGACGGGGCGTCACTCGGGTTCCCCGAAGCGGTTGTTGATCAGTGTGACCAGTGCATCCAGGGCCTGCTGTTCGTCAGTGCCGCTGGCTTCCAGGGCAACCTTGCTGCCTTTGCTCGCGGCCAGCATCATGACGCCCATGATGCTTTTGGCATTGACGCGACGGTTATTGCGTTCAAGCCAGATTTCGGAAAGGAACTGGCTGGCAGTCTGCGTCAGCTTGGTTGAGGCGCGGGCATGCAACCCCAGTTTATTGATGATTTCGATGTCCTGCCTAACCATGATGAATGCACGCTTCGTGAGTGAAATGAATCACGCCGCCGCAGCCGCCGGCAACTGCTTTTTCGATCAGGATTTCCATGGGTTCGTTGCGGTAGGCCAAGGCGCGTACCAGCATCGGCAGGTTGACGCCGGCAATGCCTTCCACGCGCCCCGGTACCAGCAGCTTGCTGGCGAGGTTGCAGGGGGTTGCGCCGTAAATGTCGGACAACACCAGTACCCCATCGCCGCGGTCCAGTTCGCGCACCAGTTCTTGCGCCTGGGGCAGCATGCTGCTTGGGTCGTCGTGCACGCTGACGCCGATCTGGCGCAGGCGCGGAGGACGTTCGCCCATGACATGGCTGGCGCAATGGATCAGACTTTCGCCGAGCGTGCCATGGGCGATGATCAGTATACCTTTCACGGTCTTTCCTTATTCATCTGTCACGTTGATCCAGTTCGCGATGGCGAACCAGAATCTTGGGATGGGTGCTGCTGAAATGCTTGGCCAGCCGTTCGGTGAAGTATACCGAGCGGTGCTGTCCACCGGTACAGCCGACGGCTACCGTCAGGTAGCTGCGGTTGTCGCGGATGAAGCAAGGCAGCCATTTCTCGACGAATCCGTATATATCCTCATACATGGATTGTACCTGCTCGAGATTGTCGAGGAAGTCGACCACGGGCTGGTCACGCCCGGTCAGCGGTTTCAGGTTCGGTTCGTAGTTCGGGTTGGGCAGGCAGCGAACATCGAAGACATAATCCGCATCGAGCGGGAGGCCATGCTTGAAGCCGAACGAGGTAAACATCAGGGTCAACCCTTCTTCTTCCAGCGAGACGAAGTCTTTTACCCATGAACGCAAGGTGTTGGGGCCAAGATTACTCGTATCGATGCGGTGGCCGAGATCGCCCAGCTGGGCCAGCATTTCGCGCTCCAGGCGTATGCTTTCCGCCAGGGTGCTGCCGGTGTCGCTCAATGGGTGGCGACGGCGCGTTTCGCTAAAACGTTTGACCAGGGTTTCAGTGCTGGATTCCAGAAACAGCACGCGTACATCGCTCCCCCGCGCGCGCAGGCCGGGAATGATGGCAGGCAGCGCTTCCAGGGTGCTGCTGCGCGTATCGATGCTGACGGCGATCTTTTCCTGTCCTGCTGTACAGAGGTGCTCTGCGGTGTCCGGCAGCAGCGTCGCGGGCAGGTTGTCGACGCAGTAGTAGCCGCTGTCTTCCAGTGCCTTCAATACGATGCTTTTGCCGGATCCGGACAGGCCGGTGACGATGATGAGCTGCATCAGTCGGCGCCCTTGGCGGCTTTTGCCAGATTGCGCTTCAGCTCACGGTTCTGGCGCTGCATGAATTGACGCGTACTGTCGATGCCGCGCATCTGCAATATCTGGTTGCGAACGGCGACTTCGACCAGTACCGAAATATTGCGGCCTGCAGCCACCGGGATCACGACCTTCGGGATTTTGACGCCGAGGATTTTTTCGCTCTGCGATTTGATCTTCAGCCTGTCCATCAGCTGCGGTGCCAAGGATTCCGCCTTTTCCAGCTGCACGATGAAATCCAGCGGCTTGGTCGGCTTGACGGCGTTGTCGCCGAACAGCGCACGCACGTTCAGGATGCCTAGCCCGCGTACTTCCAGGAAATCCTGCAGCAAGGCCGGGCAGCGGCCTTCCAGACGATCCGGCGCGACCAGGAAGAAGTCCGTCATGTCATCCGCGATCAGCCGATGGCCGCGCGTGATGAGCTCCAGCGCCAATTCGCTTTTACCGATAGCCGCCTCACCCTTGATGAGGACGCCGAAGCCCTGGACTTCCATGAACACGCCGTGAAAACTGGCCGATTCGGCTACGGCTTGCGCGAGATAATGGCTAAGGACTTCCATCAGCCACGGACTTTTTTCCGGGGAAGCAAACAAGGGAGTGTGGCGACGGTCTGCCGCGAGCAGCAGCTCCTCCGGAGTCACCTCCCCATTGGCGACGATGACCGCTGCCAGATCGGTTGAGAACAGGTTATCGATGGCCTGCCGCATGTTGGCCGGAGAGAGGTTGCGCAGGTAGTCCATTTCCGCGCAACCCAACACCTGCACCCGGTTGGGGTGCACGAAATTCAGGTGTCCGATCAATGCCAGCGAAGGTTTGGAGACTGTATCGCTGGTCAGCTGGTTGTCGCCACCATTATGCCCTGCCACCCAAGTGAGCTTGAGTTTGCGCCGGGTATCCTTGAATAGCTGGGAAACGCTGATTTCGGCCATAGCGAACCTGTTCAGACAGTGATGAGCCGGCAGGACATGACGATCATGTCCGCCGGGTACCGTTGATTACTCAGCCGCCTGATGCTTGATGCCGCCATCGGCACGGTGGTGATCTCCCTGTTTTTCCTTGTGCTTCAGCACCTGGCGGTTGAGCTTGTCCGCCAGCAGGTCGATTGCGCTGTACATATTGTCATCGGTGCATTCCGCATGCAGGTCATTGCCTGGGACATGCATGGTCGCTTCGACTTTCTGCTGCAATTTTTCCACCGACAGCGTCACCTTGACGTCGATGACGTTGTCGAAGTGGCCGGTGACGCGTTCCAGCTTCGAGGTGACGTAATCGCGCAGGGCGGGGGTGATTTCCATGTGATGGCCGGTGAGATTGAGGTTCATGATAGGCTCCTTTGATAAAAACAGCTTTACAGCGCTTTGCGTTGACTCGCGGCAGGAATCTGCAGCGATTCACGGTACTTCGCGATGGTGCGCCGCGCGACCACGATGCCCTGCTTGCCGAGAATTTCGGTAATCTGGTTGTCGGAGAGCGGCTTCTTTGGGTTTTCCTCGCCGACCAATTGCTTGATGAGCGCGCGGATCGCCGTGGCGGAACATGCGCCTCCGGAGTCGGTAGCGACATGGCTGCCGAAAAAATACTTGAGTTCGTATACCCCGCGTGGAGTGAGCATATACTTACGCGTTGTCACCCGCGAAATCGTGGATTCATGCAGCCCAACCTCGTCGGCAATTTCACGCAGCACCAGTGGCCGCATGGCAATCTCGCCGTGCTCGAAGAAATTGCGCTGGCGATCCACCACCGCTTGCGAAACCCGCAGTATGGTCGAGAAGCGTTGCTGGATGTTCTTGATCATCCATTTGGCTTCCTGCATCTGGCTCATCAGGTATTGGCTGGAATTGTCCCGGTTGCGCTTGAGAATGTCCGCGTAGACCTGATTGATGCGCAGTTTGGGCATGACTTCCTGGTTAAGTGCGGCCAGCCACACGCCCTTGATTTTCTTGACCACGATTTCGTGCTGGATGTACTGGTCCGAACCGATGGCTGTGAAGCCGGCGCCGGGGCGCGGATTGAGCTGCGTGATGAGCTGCTGCACATCGCGCAGCGTTTCTTCGTTGCAATGCAGCAGCTTGCGAAGCTTGGCGTAATCGCGCGACGCCAGTTCGGACAGATGGTTCTCGACCAGGGTGATGGCCATGTTGCGATGCGGGGTCTCCTCCGGCAAGGCGCGCAGCTGCAGGCTCAGGCATTCGCCGAGGTTGCGCGCGCCAATTCCGGGCGGATCCAGGTGCTGGATCAGTTTGAGTGCCGTCTGCAGTTCAAGCATCTCCACTTCCTGCTCTTCCGGCATCAGTTCGGCGAGTTCTTCCAGCGACTGTTCGAGGTAGCCATCTTCATTAATCGCGTCGACCAGCACCGCTGCCAAGGTCTGGTCGCGTTCAGACAGCGGCATCAGCTGGATCTGGTCGAGGAGATGCTCGCGCAGGGTGGGGCTGTTGGCTTCCTGAAAGGAGTAGTCGTTGTCGTCATCGTCGCTCCCGGAGCCTCCTTCTTCCCAGCGGTTGCTGGCGGGATATTCGCCATAGCTTTCGCTGAAAGCATCGCTGCCGAACTCTTCCTGGCGCGGGGCCTCTTCCTGCACGGTTGTGGCTTCCTGCGAATTGCCGGGGGTGTATTCCTCATGGCCGCCCTCGCTGGTCTCCACGCGCTCCAAAAGGGGGTTGGCCTGGAGTATGGTTTCCAGTTCCTGGTTGAGTTCGACCGTTGAGAGTTGGAGCAGCCGGATAGACTGCTGCAGCTGCGGGGTTAGCGCCAGGTGTTGGGAGAGTCGAAGTTGAAGGCTTTGTTTCATGATGATTCTCGGGCCCGTTACAGGCGGAAATCTCGACCGAGATACACTTCCCTTACACTGTCATTATGAATGATTTCGTCAGGATGACCAGAGGCAAATACCCGTCCTTCGTTGACGATATAGGCATGGTCGCAGATACCCAGAGTTTCGCGCACGTTGTGGTCCGTAATCAGTACCCCGATATCGCGTTCAGTCAGGTAGCGGATGATTTTCTGGATATCCAGCACCGCGATCGGGTCGATCCCTGCAAACGGTTCGTCCAGCAGGATAAAGCGAGGATTGGTCGCCAGGCAGCGGGCGATTTCCACGCGCCGGCGTTCGCCGCCCGATAGACTGACGGCGGGGTTGTAGCGCAGGTGGGTGATATGGAGTTCGCCCAAGAGTTCTTCCAGCTTCTCCTGCTGCTGCTCCGGTGTGAGTTTCTGCAATTCGAGTATGGCGAGGATGTTGTCGGCCACATTCAATTTGCGGAAGATCGAAGGCTCCTGTGGCAGGTAGGAAAGCCCCATCTTCGCCCGGCGGTGGATAGGCAGCTTGCCGATATCGCGATTGTCGAGCAGGATATGGCCGCCGTCCAGCGGCACCAGCCCGACCATCATGTAGAAACTGGTGGTTTTGCCTGCGCCGTTGGGTCCGAGCAGGCCGACGACCTCGCCGCTCTTGATCGAGAGCGAGATGTCCTGCACCACGGTACGCGCCTTGTAGCTCTTGCGCAGATTTTCGACTTTCAGTTCACTCACGGAATGACTCACGGATTCTCGGCGGGGGCGGGCGGCGTCTTTTTCTTGGGCTGGATCACCGCATGCACGCGGCCTTTGGGCGTGTCGGGTGCTGCGGCTTGTCCGCTTTGGCCGATCACTTCAGCGTACTCGGCGCCGGCGTCATACATGATGTATTCGCCGTGGACAATATCCTCGCCGCGCTTGACCCAGGCCTTGGTGTAGAGCTGTACCTTGTCCATGCGCCCATCGTACTCGATGCGCTGGGCACTACCCTGGATGTATTCGTCCTTGCCTTCTTCCTTCTGCTTGAAGGTGGTCGGGTTGCCGTAGGAGGTGCTGTGCTGGAAGCCGTTGGCATCCTCGCGCACGATCAGTTTATCGGCGTGGATGACCAGTGTTCCCTGCGTCAGCACGACATTGCCGGTATAGACGCTGGTTTTCTTGGCGTCGTTGACGGTGACGTTGTCGGCTTCCAGGTCGATCGGTTTGTCGCGATCGGCTTTTTCTGCCATGGCGAGGGAGCAGAATAGCAGGGCCATGACGGCAAACACAAAGTTAAGGCTGCGATGCGGGTTTTTCATAATGTCTCCGGATGCGGGTCTTGGGTGCGCCGACCTTGGCTTTGCTGGTTGAGGCAGTCTTGGTATTCGGTTTTTTCCCTGCGGTGGGTTTCACGAGGGCTGGCGGCTGTTTCAGCGCTGGCAGCTTGCTATCCGGCCGCTCGTAGTGCACCCGCACATTTTTTAATAGTTTCAGAATCCCATGTTTCTTGTCGTATACCATGCCGATTGCATGTACAACCGTGCGCGGCGCCTGCAGGATAGACACGGGACGGTCGGTGGTCGCCACTTCGTTGTCCGGGTTAAGGTGCAGGTAGTCCGTGAGCAGGGTCATCTCGGTACGCTGGCCTGTGGGAAAGCGTACTACCTTCACATTATCCATGAAATAGACATCGTCGCCATTGCTTGTGACCAACCCGCGTTGGCCCTCGATCTGGGTGTAGGGTTTGCTGGCGACATACTGCGTGAAGCGAGGGCGTACCAGATGCGTGCTGTCGTCGTCGGGGAAATGCACCATTTCCGTGGCGGCCAGGGTGTACTGGGGAATGCCGTCGGCGCCGGTTTTCAGGGTGTCGAAATTGGACATCTTGTAATCCGGGTCGTGGCGGGCGTTACCATCATGCTTCTGGCCGAAGGGCTGCACCGTGCGGTCGGCCCAGAAACTGAGCGCGGCCAGCAATGCCAGCAGCAGCAGCGGGAACCAGGTTGCGGAACGGCCATGCATGGTAAGCGGATTCTAGCTGCGGCCGGCGTGGGGCGACGATGTCAGGCTGAATCGGAACGATGAGAAAAGGATCATCCTGGTTTTCTCAAGCGAGGAATTGCGCCATTTGCGCTTCGAGCGTGCCTTGCGCCTGCATGATGAACTCCACTGCCTCCCTGACGGCGCCGCGCCCACCTTCGCGCTGAGTGACGTAATGCGCGTGCTGTTTCACCAGTGAGGGAGCGGCCGGAACGGTAATGGCCAGGCCGCAACGCCGCATCGGAGGAAGGTCGACGACGTCATCGCCCATGAATGCGCATTGCGCGGGGTCCAGACCTAGCTCGGCGGCGAGATGCATAAAAGCTTCCAGTTTGTCTTCAACGCCTTGGAAGTAATGGGCAACACCGGTATTTTCGGCACGCTTCACCACCACATTCGAGGTGCGGCCGGTAATAATGGCCATGTCCACGCCGCTTGCCTTGAGCAGTTTCATGCCCAGCCCGTCCTGCGTGTTGAACGATTTGAACTCCTGACCGTCGTCGCACAGGTAAAGGCTGCCGTCGGTCATGACGCCATCGACGTCGAAAACGACCAGTTTAATGCGCTTGGCGCGCTCATTGATGTCAGGGGTCATACCACTTTTGCTCGTAAAAGGTCGTGCATGTTGAGAGCGCCGACCAGAATACCGTTATCGTCGGTGACAAGCAGGCCATTGATCTTGAAGGATTCCATCAGTTCGACGGCTTCGGCTGCCAGGCGATTGGGTGAAATGGTGCGCGGATGGCGATGCATGATCTGTGCAATCCCGGTCCGCGCTACATCGGTGCCGTTTTCGAAGGCACGGCGCAAGTCGCCATCGGTGAATATGCCAAGAGGCCTGCCGCTGCCGTCAACGATTGCGGTCATGCCCAAGCCTTTATGCGACATTTCCAGCAATGCAGCCGAGAGCGATGCATCCTCACCCACGCGGGGGACGGCGTTGCCCTGGCGCATCACGTCGCTGACGTGAATCAGCAAGCGGCGACCCAATGCGCCGCCTGGGTGGGCACGGGCAAAATCTTCCGTGGAAAAACCGCGTGCATCTAGCAGAGCCAGGGCAAGCGCATCGCCCAAGGCGAGAGCGGCCGTGGTGCTGGCCGTCGGCGCCAGCCCCAATGGACAGGCTTCGCGCGTCACGGAAGCATCCAGGTGGATATCGGCTTCCTTGGCCAGCGTGGAGGCGGGGTTGCCGGTCAGGCTGATGAGCTTGGTTCCCATGCGCTTGACGATGGGGATGATGGCGAGCAGTTCCTCGCTTTCGCCTGAGTTGGAAATGGCGATCACAATGTCCTGAGCAGTAATCATGCCGAGGTCGCCGTGGCTGGCCTCTCCGGGATGCATGAAAAATGCCGGAGTGCCGGTGCTGGCGAACGTGGAGGCGATCTTGCGGCCGATGTGTCCCGACTTGCCCATGCCGCTTACCACAATGCGCCCGTGGCACTGTAAAATGAGGCTGATCGCATGCGTGAAGCTGCTATCCAGCCTGCCCGCGAGTGCCTCGACTTCTCTTGCCTCTGTCAACAGGACTTCACGGGCAAGGTCGAGCAAGCGGGCGGATTCGCCTTGCGATTCATGTAATTTTGACAGGACCATAGCCCGCAAGTATAAAAGGGTTCGCCCTCTGAATAAAGGATAGAAGCGCAAATAAACGCCAACCCGGCACAAAATTTGCGTAAATAAATTCCCCATGCCCGGTACGCTTCAAACCATACTGATATTGCTCACCGGCGCTGTCTTGGCGGTCGCCTTGTTCCGTGCCTTGCGGCTGCCGACCATGCTTGCCTATTTTCTGCTTGGATTGCTGCTGGGGCCGCACACGTTCGAGTTTCTGCCCGATACGGAAGCTAACCGTGAGCTGGCGGAATTCGGCATCGTGTTCCTGATGTTCAGCATCGGGCTGGAGTTCAGCCTGCCGCAGCTATATGCGATGCGCAATACCGTATTCGGCCTCGGCGGCGCGCAGGTGGCCGTGACGACGCTGCTGGTGATGGCTGTGGCTGCGCTACTCGATATCGATTGGCGGACTGCGCTGATCCTGGCGGGTGCGGTGGCGATGTCGTCTACGGCGATCGTCTCCAAAATGCTGGTGGAACGGGTGGAGCTGAATTCCCGGCACGGGCGGCAGGCCGTCGGCGTACTGCTGTTCCAGGATCTGGCGGTCGTCCCATTGCTCATTCTCATTCCTGCCCTGGCGTCGCCGGGTGAGGCGCTGGGCCATACCCTGACGCTGTCCTTGCTGAAAGCGGCCGTGACGCTGGCAATCCTGCTGGTGTTCGGCAAGATGGTGATCAATCCCTGGTTCGATCTGGTTGCGCGCCAGCAATCGCGGGAGCTATTCGTGATGAATGTGCTCATGGTGACGCTGGTGCTGGCATTCGTCACGAATCTGGCTGGCCTTTCATATGCGTTGGGGGCGTTCGTCGCCGGCATGCTGATTTCTGAAACGCGCTATCGCTACCAGGTGGAATCCGACATCGCGCCGTTCCGCGACATCCTGCTGGGGCTGTTTTTCATTACGGTTGGAATGATGCTCAACATCCATGCGCTGGCGGCCAACATCGTGTGGGTGCTGGTGCTGCTGGTCCTTATCATCCTGTTCAAGGCGGCGATCATCGCCGTGCTCGCACGCATTTTCCGGCAAGAGGCCGGGGTGGCTATACGTACCGGCATCATGCTGGCGCAGACCGGGGAGTTCAGTTTCGTCATCATGTCGCATGGGGTCGAGCATCACCTGTTGAGCGGTGCCGTGTTCCAGGTGGTGCTGGCCGCAGCGCTGCTTTCCATGGCCGTGGCGCCGTTCATCATCCAGTACAACGGCTGGCTGGCTGCGCGGCTGGCGCGCAGTTATGAAAGCAACCGCGACCGCAAGGTGGCCGAAATCGAGAGCCTGGCCAGCGCGCTGAGCAATCACGTCATCATTTGCGGATTCGGCCGCAGCGGCCAGTATCTTGCACGCTTCCTGCACGAGGAAAACATTCCATTCATCGCCCTGGATATTGATCCTGAACGGGTGCGGGAAGCCGCCGGGGCCGGGGAAAACGTCGTCTACGGCGACGCGGGGAGGCGCGTGGTGCTGAAAGCCGCCGGGGCCGAGCGCGCCAAGGTGGTCGTCATCAGCTATGCCGACCAGCACCCCTCGATGAAGGTGCTGCATGTGGTTCAGGAAAACTACCCGCAGCTGCCTGTGATTGTGCGCACCGTGGACGACAGCAACATGGAAAAATTTATCGATGCCGGTGCGGCGGAAGTGGTGCCGGAGATTCTGGAGGGCAGCCTGATGCTGGCTTCGCATGCACTTGTGATGATGGATGTGCCGCTATCGCGGGTGGTAAAGCGTATCCGTCATTTCCGTGAAGAACGCTACCAGTTGTTCCGCGGGTTTTTCCATGGACTTTCGGATTACGATCTGGATGCGCGTGACGAGGAGCAGGTCAGGCTGCGTTCGGTCGTGCTCTCTTCCGGCGCTTATGCCTGTAGCATGAAATTGCAGAATCTGGGCCTGGAGCCGTTCAAGGTGCAGATCAAGTCTGCCCGGCGCCCCAACGGCAAAGGCATCAAGCTGGAAAAAGATTCCTTGCTGCTGGAAGGCGATATTGTTGTTCTGCAGGGTACGCCGGAGAACCTGGAGCGTGCCTCGCAATACTTTTTGACCGGAAAATGAAAAAATCTGTTGTTATCATCGGCGCCGGTGCCGTCGGCTGTCTGAGTGCATTGGAACTGGTGAAGCGCGGCTGGCAGGTGACGCTGATCGATCGTGGGCCGGTGGGAGGTGAGGCTTCGTGGGCCGGCGGGGGCATACTCTTTCCACTGCTGCCGTGGAAATATCGCGAAGAGGTCAATCGTCTGGCGCTGGCAGGCATGGCGCGCTATCCGGTTTTGTGCGAGGAGTTGCTGCAAACGACCGGAATCGATCCCGAATACCAGGCGTGCGGCATGCTCGCACTGCCGGAATTCGGAGGTGAGTCGGCGCTGGCATGGTGCCGCGCACATGAGTTTCAGGCCGAGATGCGCGGCGATGCGTTGTGGCTTCCGCAAGTTGCGCAAGTGCGCAACCCGCGCCTGTTACGTGCTTTGAAGGCACGCCTGGAACAACTCGGTGCCGTCATTCATGAGCAGATGGAATTGCTGCCCTTGCCGATGGATTCAGGAACAGTTCGACAGTGGCAGGCGAGTTCCGGCCAACTTTTTGAAGCGGATGCATTCGTATTGGCTGCGGGGCCGTGGAGCCGAGGACTTATCCAGGAGCATGCCATCTCGGCCGAGCTCAAGCCCATGCGTGGCCAGATGTTGCTGTATCAATTGCCGCAAGGCAGGTTGAATACGATGCTCTTTCGTGAGGATTTTTACCTGATCCCGCGGCGGGATGGCCACATCCTTGCCGGCAGTACCGTTGAGGATGTCGGCTTCGACAAGTCGATCACCGATACGGCAGCCGAGGCCCTTGCGGCCAAGGCGGCGGCCCTGTTGCCGGAGCTCCGCGATGCGCCGCTCATTCGCCACTGGAGCGGCTTGCGCCCGGGGTCGCCCGAGAATGTGCCCGTCATCGCGCGTCATCCCGAGTTCGACAATCTCTTTCTCAATACCGGACATTTCCGGTACGGCGTGACCATGGCGCCTTTCTGCGCCGAATTGCTGGCGGATCTGCTGGAAGGCTAGAGCCGGATTCAGAGGATTACTGCAACGACCTGCTTGGTGAACACGCTGAAGCAGAGATATTCATAGCGCCAGCCGTATTGCGCGACGGCTTCCTGGAAAGCCTTGAATTCATCCTCGCGCCAGTGCGCGTTGCCGATGTATTCGTCGAACACGATGACGGTGCCCGGTACGATGCGCGGCGCCAGGCAATTGAGCACGGTTTTTGTCGAACTGTAAATATCGCAATCGATATTCAGCAGGCGGACAGGGCCGGGAGTTTTCGATAGAAACTCGGGCAATGTCTGGTCGAACCACCCTGCGTGCAGTTTTACATTTTTCGGCACAGCAGGTAGAACGCCCTTGGTGGAATAGCTTCCTTTGGATTCGTTATGCCAAGCCTCGGGCAAGCCCTCGAAGCTGTCGAACCCATGCACTTCCTGTCCGGCGAGCGACGCGATCTGCCGGATGGTATTGCCGTGCCGTACACCGAATTCCACTACCAAGCCGCTTGCTGGCGCCGCGCGAAACGCATGTTTGAAGGTATCCAGCATACTGCCGGTAATCATCGGCAGCTTGGGCGCGGTCGACTTGAGATAACGCCATGCATCCAGCCTGGCCTTGTCCAGATCGGTGCCGTGTTCCAGGCGTTCGAAATGTGTTTCGGCGGTTTGTGTGTCGCCTGCATAGTCCAGCAATACGCTCTGCATGAAGCGGGCATCTCGGTCGGGCGGGATGAGTGCCAGTACGTGCTCCAGGCTGCGTATCGCTGGCAGTAAATTAGCTGGATCGATCAACAAGGCATGAAGGTTGTAGTGGGCATTTGCGTAATTCGGCTGCAGCGCGATGGCTTTGCGATATTGCGCCTCGGCAAGTTCTAGCCTACCTTGCTCGTGGTAAGCGAAACCAAGATTGCTCAGGTATTCCGGATTGTTGGGGGCGAATTTGATGGCTTTGCTAATCCAGCTGACCGCCACTTCGATGTTGCCATCATGCAAGGCGAGCGTGCCCATCAGGTGTAGTGCATCCGGCTGGTTCGGCACCAATTGAAGTATTTGTCGGCAAATGACTTCTGCCTTTTGCAATTGCCCAGCTTGCTGATGCATCAGTGCGCCGCGCAAGGCCTGGGGGATGGAAGCAAGCACCGCCGCAGCCTGTGCTTGTTCCTTTTGCTGACAGCATTGCTTGTATTTCTTGCCGCTGCCGCAAGGGCAGGGGTCGTTGCGTCCAGGATTCTGCATGGTGCTTAAAGGCCGGAAGTGGGTTCCAAGTAGCCCAATGCTTCCTTCAGCGGCCCAAGGTGTTTCTCGTAATTCTTCCAGCGCTGCACCGAGGTTTTATATATCGGCTGGCGCACCTGCCAGTGCGAGGCGGTCTTGACGGTTCTTTCCAGTTTGTGCGGCGCCAGGCAGGCATCATCCCATTCGAGTCCTGCATGCTCGATCAGCTTGCGCGACCAGTATTCAGGATCGGCAATCGTGTCTTCATAGCTTATATCCAGAATGCGTCCTGGCAAGACGCGATGCCAGTGCGCCATCAGCTTTTGGTATTGCGTGTAATGGTGCCCAAGGTTGAATAAGTCATAAGCATATAGATGTTTTCCAGCAAAAGTTTGGAAAAAAATGGATAGGCAATTGTCCATAGGATTACGCTTGCAATGAATGATGCGGGCCTTGGGGAAGAGGAGTGATATCAGGCCAAGCTGCATAAAATTATGCGGCATTTTGTCGGTAATAGCAGTCGGCGAGGTGTTTGGCCCAGCTATTTTTTGTAATAATCGTACATATTCGCTGGCGATTTGTTGGCTATGTTCTGAAGTTAGCTCTGAAAGGCACTCGGGATAAGGCTTGTTGGTGCCGATTGTGTAAGGAACTGCAGAGGAAGCCCATCCCCAGAAGGTAACTTCACCAGCCCCTATGACTTCTGGGTGGCTGGATATGATTTGTTCTGTCAAAGTGGTGCCTGAGCGCGGCATTCCAATTATAAAAATCGGTAGTCGTGACTCTGAGCCAGCAGCTTTTTGGCGATCAAAAAAGGCTGAATCGAAAGTCTCAATTATTTTATTGAAATTTTCTTCTTCTTTTTCAGGTCTGTAGTGATACTCCGCATTGCGGAGTAAGTTTCCTTTGCTGTAATAGTGAAAAGCGTCTTCCCATTGATGCATATCGTCATATATTTTACCGAGAGCAAAAAATAATCCAGACTCACTGATGTTGCCGGTTGCCTGATCTGCACGATTCTTCAATTGTGTGATGATGGGGTCAGATTTTTCAAACTTCTTTGAAGATGCCAGATAATAGTACCCTTCGGTTGTGTCCGGGTGAAAGGAGAGCAGTTTTTCCAAGCAAGCCACTGCATCTTGGCTGTTGCCACTTTCCATATATGATCGCCCCAAACCCAGGAGCCCTTGATGTCGCTCAGGGGCATTTTTCAGGGCGTTGTTAAAGCAATTAATTGCATTTTCAGTGTTGCCGATGTCCAAGTATACAAAGCCTAACCTTTCATATAACTCGGGGTCCCTTGGCTTTAGTTGTTGTGCGCGTTCATAGCACTCAAGTGCTTCATCAAATCGACGTTGATCCTGCAAGGTCTCAGCCAAGAAAACAATGGCTTCTAAAGAAGCCGGGTTAATGCGTACTGCTTCGTAAAATTCTTCAGCCGCAAGGTTGTCAAGCTTGTATCTTCGTAATGTCACTCCAAAATTAATTCGATAATCAGCATTATGTGGTGCTAAACCAACGGCATGTTCTAAACATTCTAGAGCACGAGGCAAGTCCTCCATGTCGCGATATGCGAGCCCTAACCCATTGAAGGCGTAGTGATTATTGCGATCTAATTCGAGTGCCTGTTTGTAATGCATGATGGCATCATCCAACTGTCCCTTCTTGCGTAGCTGTGCCGCCAAGCCAAGATGCGCGAAAGCCAGTTGGGGTGCAAGTGCGATGGCCCGTTTGAATTCGGTAATGGATTCTTCATCGTCCCCAGCCTCTGCGAGCGCGTTTGCCAGATTTGCATGGCTGGGAGCGTGCGTCGGATTGGCTTTAACGATGGTGCGAAAATGTTTGGCAGCCTCTTCCGGTCGGCCTTGTCTGGCGAGCAGAATTGCCAAATGGTGATGTACATCGTAAGCGGAGGGCATTTCCTTGAGGATGTCGCGATACATGCTTTCCGCTTGCGCGGCGAGTCCGCTATTCTGCGCTTGCTGCGCGGTAGCAAACATTTGCTGAAGTCGGGAAGTTTGGGCTGGAGAGAGTGTTTTCATGGCGGCAATGCTGAGTAGAGTATTGGTATTTTACCTGCTTGTGATCAGCCCATCATGACTGTAAATAAAAACGGCACCCGAAGGTGCCGTTTTAAGCGAATGTTTTCTAAGAAATCTTAGAAGAACATGATCGCGCCAAGAGACAGCGTCTTGTACTTGGCATCGGTCTTGCCAAAGGCGGTGTCGTAGGTGTTGTCGCCTTCAACCTTTTGGTGGGTATATTCAGCCACCAGGTTCAGGCTCTTGGTCAGCGGGTGGTACACGCCAACGATCCAGGACTTGTTCTTCAGCTCAGCGCCGTTGACATCACCCATGTCGTTGCTCTTGTTTTCACCCCAGGATACGCCCAGCTTGGTGCCCGGGCCAGGGATCACGTAGGTGGCTTGCACATAGCCGCCCTTGTCGTCGGTCTTGGTGCCGTTCAGGAACTGCAGGCCGCCCACTTGTGCGCCCAGCTGGCCATCCAGACCCTTGCCGTCGTAGTAGTAACCAACCAGTTCGGCACCGGCCATGGCAACCTTGCCGCCGATTTCCCAGCCGTGGGAGGTGTAACCCTTGGCACCCGGATGAGTAACCGTAACAATACCGCCGGTAGAAGCGTTCAGAGCGAAAGTATTAGCACTTGCATCAACCTTGCTATGCTTTTGGCTCAGACCACCAACCCAAACCTTACCGGAAACGTCGCCAGCCCATTCGTAGCTCGCCTTGGCATCAAAGCCCATGTCCTTGCGGGAAGTGTCAACACCGTTGCTCCACGGTTCGCGAGCAGCAACTGCGAAGCTGAAGCCGTTCCAGTTCGGGGAGGCGTACTGGATTTGACCAACCCAGTCAGCGTAGACATAACCGGAGCCGATGCGGCCCAGAGTGGAGGAGCCGCCATGGCCAGCGCCAACGCCAACGCCCAGCAGGGTCATGTCGGACAGGATGGCGTCGGAACCGAACACGCCCAGATCGCGACCCAGCTTGATGGTACCCCAGCTCTTGTCACCGAAGGTCATGAATGCTTGACGAATGTTCAGGGTGTTGTTGCCAGCTGCGCCGCCGTTGCCGGAATCAGCGCCAGTGAAGAACGTGAACTGGAAGGCGACATCCAAGTCGTTTTGACGGGTCTTGCCGCCGATGCCCAGTGCGGAAGGCAGCAGGCCGGTTTGCACGACGTTGGCCTTGTCTTGGCCGCCGTTCAGGGTGGCGTTGGCGCCAGCCACATCACCGGAAGCCTTGGTGTGGGTGTAGTAGGCGTTGACATTACCGCCGATGTCGATGGTCCAGTCACCGGCCGGGATGGTGATGCCAGCGTTGGCAGCGGAAGCGCCCATTGCCATAACGGCGGAAGCAACTGCCATGCTCAGTTTCTTGTTCATAAATCTCTCCTTATAAGTTTGAAATTTCTCGCGGGGTTTCTAGAAGCCCCACGAGAGAGTTCGCGAACTCCCCTTGCGAGAAGTGAACCCAGTATGCCGCAGCGAATTTGCCGTTCGCAAGCGTTTTGTGCGATTCATGCGACAGAGCGGCAGTGGGGTGTTGTATTTTTGCAACGTGGCGTTCCAGCGGATTGCAGTGAGACGTTAACTTGCATTGCTTAGGTTGTTGATTTTATGAGGTGCTGGCGATGTTGGTATAATCCAAATTTTTGTAACGGATGCAATCATGAAAAGCTATCGCAAGGAACTCTGGTTCAAGGCGCCCACCCGCATGGCCTTCATCAATATCACTTCGGAGGTGCAGGAGTGCTTGCGCGAAAGTGGTGTGCGAGAAGGTTTCGTGCTGGTCAATGCGATGCATATCACGGCCAGCGTTTTCATCAACGACGATGAGCGCGGGCTGCACCATGATTATGGCGTCTGGCTGGAAAAGCTGGCGCCGCACGAGCCGGTGAGCGGCTACCGTCACAACGATACCGGCGAGGACAATGCCGATGCGCACATGAAGCGCCAGGTGATGGGGCGCGAGGTGGTGGTGGCGATTACGGAAGGCCGGCTGGACTTCGGGCCGTGGGAGCAGATTTTCTATGGTGAGTTCGATGGGCGCAGGAACAAGCGCGTGCTCGTTAAAATCATTGGCGAATAAAGTCGCCCGCTAGCTTTAAACAATGAAAAGCCTGATGCGTATCCCTGAACTGCTGGCGCCGGCCGGAACCCTGGAAAAGATGCGCGCCGCCTATGATTTCGGCGCGGACGCCGTCTATGCCGGGCAGCCGCGCTATAGCCTGCGCGCGCGTAACAACGAGTTCAAGCTGGAGCAGCTGGCGACAGGTATTCAGGAGGCGCATCAGCGTGGCAAGAAATTCTTCGTCGCCTCCAACCTGATGCCGCACAACGCCAAGGTCAAGACCTACCTGGCGGACATGGCGCCTGTGATCGCGATGCGGCCGGATGCCTTGATCATGGCGGACCCCGGCTTGATCATGATGGTGCGCGAAAAGTGGCCGGAAATGCCGATCCATCTTTCGGTGCAGGCGAATACCGTCAATTACGCGGCAATCAAATTCTGGAAGACGATAGGGCTGACGCGCGTGATCCTATCGCGTGAATTGTCGCTGGACGAGGTCGAGGAAATTCGCCAGCAGTGTCCTGACATGGAGTTGGAAGTATTCGTGCATGGAGCGCTGTGCATCGCCTATTCCGGCCGCTGCCTGCTTTCGGGCTATTTCAATCACCGTGATCCCAACCAGGGCACCTGCACCAATTCCTGCCGCTGGGACTACAAGGTGCACGACGCCGAAGAAGACCCGGTGGGCGTGATCCGCTTCCAGGAATTCGACTTTCGCGCCGAGATGGAAAAATCTGCTTTGTCCAGTTGCGGCAGCCTGCCGCGCCATCCGGAGGCGGATAAGGTCTACCTGATCGAGGAAAAGAACCGCCCGGGCGAGCTGATGCCGATTCTGGAAGACGAGCATGGTACCTATATCATGAACTCCAAGGATCTGCGTGCGGTTGAGCATGTCGAGCGCCTGGCCAGGATAGGCGTGGATTCGCTCAAGATCGAGGGGCGTACCAAATCGCTGTATTATGTGGCGCGAACTTGCCAAGTCTACCGCCGGGCGATTGACGATGCAGTGGCGGGGCGCCCATTTGATTACGCTCTCTTAGCGGAACTGGAGGGACTGGCCAATCGTGGCTATACCGATGGCTTCTACGAGCGGCACCATACCGCCGAGCACCAGAATTATCTCAAGGGCTATTCGGAATCCGGGCGCAGTCAGTATGTCGGGGATGTGGTGGGATTCGATGCGGCGAGCGGCTTGGCCGACGTTCTCGTGAAAAACCGGTTTGTGGTTGGGGATCGGCTGGAAGTCATTCACCCGGACGGCAATCGTGAGATCCGAGTGGAGCGCTTATTCAGCCTGGATGGAGAGCCCATCCAACAGGCGCCCGGCAGCGGGCATACCGTCAGGTTGCCATTGCCGGGCGGCAATCCGGAAAAAGCCCTCCTCGCACGCTTTTTATAAGGTGTAGGGAGCGTCCATGTCAGCTGTGAATGTAACTTTCCAGCTGCTGGATCAGGAACTGCTGGTGTTCTATCGTTTCCTTGACCAGGTCGCCGATGGACAGCACGCCGACCACTTTTTCACCTTCCACAACTGGCAGGTGGCGGATGCGCTTGTTGCTGACCAGGCTCAGGCATTCCTCCACAGTATACGTCGGGGTGACGGTCACCAGTAGGGCGGCGGGCGTCATGACTTCGCTGATGGGCGTATGTTCCGAAGAGCTGCCTTTCAATACCGTGCTGCGCGCATAATCCCTCTCCGAAAAGATGCCGGCCAGCTTTTCGTTGTTCATGACCAGTAATGCTCCGACGTGTTTTTTTGCCATGATGACCAGTGCATCATAGACGGTGGCGTCGGAAGGAACGGACAGGATGGAGCCGCCTTTGGCGTCCAGAAGCTGGCGCACGGATTTCATGTTGATCTCCTCGGTCATATTGTGTCGTTGTATGGAAAATATTACTCCTTTTGCGGGAAATGCAAACAGGCAGGCACGAGTTTTGTTCCGGCCTTTATAATGTCGCAGGCCGATTTCACAACCTTCATTTTCCATACGATAACCCCATGAAAATTCATGCCTCGCAACAAGTTCGTGCTGTCATCGCATTGCTGGTGCTTGCAGGGATATGGGGATATAACTGGGTCGTCATGAAGGTGGCGCTGCAGTATTCCACGGCCGCGCAGTTTGCGGCGATGCGGACGTTCGGCGGAGGGCTGTTCCTGCTGCTGTTGATGGCGGCGATGCGGCGACCCCTGAAGCCGCGCGAGGTGCCCAGCACCATCGTGCTTGGATTGTTGCAGACGACCGGTTTTACCGGGTTTATCATCTGGGCGCTGGTCCAGGGGGCGGCCGGGAAAGTGTCTGTACTCGCATTCACGATGCCATTCTGGGTGTTGCTGATGGCCTGGCCGATGCTGGGCGAACGTATCCGCGGGCTGCAGTGGCTAGCGGTTCCGCTGGCGTTAACGGGGTTGATGCTGATCCTGCAGCCCTGGCACTTTCACGGCAGCCTGACCAGCATGGCGCTGGCCGTCATGGCCGGCATCAGTTGGGCGCTTTCGGTGATCTACCACAAGCGCCTGACACATCGTGTGCCGGATCTGGATCTTCTTTCTTTCACCACCTGGCAGATGCTGTTCGGTTCAATCCCGATCGTGCTATTTGCGTTGTCGGATTTAGGCAAGCCGATTGACTGGAATGCAACCTATCTCGTTGCCGTGCTGTTCAGCGTGATTCTGGCCAATGCGCTTGGCTGGATGGCTTGGCTTTATGCGTTGCAACGCTTGCCCGCGGGCGTGGCCAGCATGACCTCGATGCTGATCCCGGTGATTGCCGTGTTGTCTTCGTGGGCGCAACTCGGCGAACGGCCGACGCCGGTGGAGGCTGCCGGCATGGTGCTGATCATTGCCGCATTGATTGTGATTTCCTGGGTCAACATCCGGCGCCATCTGGAGGTGGACGCTGCGATGGGGCAGGATTAGCCCTTGTCCGCTATGGTAGAATTCAAGCATTTTCATTCAGTTATTCTTTGAGGATTAGAAGACATGGCAGGGCACAGCAAATGGGCCAATATCCAGCATCGTAAGGGGCGGCAGGACGCGAAGCGCGGCAAGATTTTCACGCGACTGATCAAGGAAATCACGGTGGCGGCCAAGCTGGGCGGTGGCGATATGGCTTCCAATCCACGGCTGCGCATGGCGGTCGACAAGGCCAAGGCCGAGTCCATGCCCAAGGACAATATCGAAAATGCAATCAAGCGCGGCTCCGGTACGCTGGAAGGCGTCAACTACGAAGAATTGCGCTACGAAGGGTATGGCATCAATGGTGCCGCCGTGATGGTCGATTGCATGACCGACAACAAGACCCGTACCGTGGCCGATGTACGTCATGCTTTCAGCAAGTATGGCGGTAATCTGGGTACCGACGGTTCCGTGGCCTTTCTGTTCAAGCATTGCGGCACGCTGTTGTTCGCCCCGGGGGCGGACGAGGAAAAAATCATGGAAGTGGCGCTGGAATCCGGCGCCGAGGATGTTGTGACTAACGACGATGGCAGTATCGAGGTGATTACGGCCCCTAACGATTTCGGTGCGGTCAACGAGGCGCTCGTCGCTGCTGGATTGAAACCCGAATTGGCCGAAGTCACGATGAAGGCTTCGACCGAAACTGTATTGACCGGTGACGATGCCGTGCGCATGCAGAAACTGCTGGACGCGCTGGATGACCTCGACGATGTGCAGGAAGTCTACACCTCGGCCGTGATCGAAGAGTAAGCCCATCAATACGCTCCGCATACTAGGCATCGACCCCGGCTTGCGCATGACCGGTTTTGGCGTTATCGAAAAAGCCGGAGAAAAGCTGAGCTACATTGCCAGCGGGACCATCAAGTCCGGCGAGGGCGAATTACCGGAGCGCCTCAAGGTGATACTGGAAGGGCTGGGTGAGGTGATTGCACAGTACCGGCCCGAGCAGGTGGCGATCGAGAAAGTATTCGTCAACGTCAATCCGCAATCCACATTGCTGTTGGGGCAGGCGCGCGGGGCGGCGATTTCTGCCGTGGTGCTGCAAGCCCTGCCGGTGGCCGAATACACGGCCTTGCAAGTCAAGCAATCGGTGGTTGGTAACGGCCACGCCGCCAAGGAGCAGGTGCAGGAAATGGTCAAGCGCCTGCTCAAACTGCCGGGCGTGCCCAAGCCGGATTCGGCCGATGCGCTGGCATGTGCCATTTGTCATGCGCACGGCGGACAGGGATTGGGTAATCTGGCGACGACGAAATTCCGGGTGAGAGGCGGGAGACTGGTGTGATCGGACGATTAACGGGCGTATTGCTGGAAAAGAATCCGCCGCAGGTACTGCTGGACGTGGGCGGAGTCGGCTACGAGGTTGAGGTGCCGATGAGCACCTTCTATGTCCTGCCCGCGACCGGTGAGCGCGTGATGCTGCATACCCAGTTCATTGTGCGCGAAGATGCGCAGTTGCTCTATGGATTTGCGACGGCGCGCGAGCGGGCCACTTTCCGGCAATTGCTCAAGGTGAACGGCATCGGTGCCAAATCGGCGCTCGGCATACTCTCCGGTCTTTCGGTGGAAGATCTGGGGCATGCCGTTGCCATGCAGGAGTCCGCCCTGCTGACGCGAATCCCCGGCATCGGCAAGAAAACGGCGGAGCGTCTGCTGCTTGAACTCAAGGACAAACTGGACGCCGGCCTGGTGGCGGGTGCCGCCGGAGGCGCTCCGGCAGCACGCTCCGGCAGCGACACCCTGAATGCCTTGCTGGCGCTCGGCTATAGCGAGCGTGAGGCGCTGGCCGCCGTGAAGCAATTGCCCGACGAGGTTTCGGTCACGGAAGGTATCCGGCTGGCGTTGAAGGCGTTGTCCAAGGGATGAGTCCATGATAGATACCGGTCAGCTCGTCCGCATCGCACTGGTCGTTTTTCTCGTCATCGGCTGCTTTCTTGTGCTGCAACCGTTCATCACTGCAATATTGCTGGCCGCGGTGATCTGCATTTCCACCTGGTCTTTTTACAGCCGCTTGCGGCTCAGATTGCATGCGCGCGATACCTTGGCGGCTTGCGTGATGACCTTGCTGCTTTTGCTGGCGCTGATTCTGCCGACAGCCTACCTGGCTTCCCATCTGGCCGATTCTGCGGCAGCGCTGTTCGAACATTTGCGTCCCAGCCTGGAAAATCCCGAACCGAATGCGCCGGCCTGGGTCGCTGGCCTGCCTGTTGTCGGGCAGCGTTTGGCCGCATTCTGGCGCGAGATGGCTTCCAGCCACGACGAGCTGATGCAATGGTTGAGCCAATTCTACGATCCGGCGCGTAAATTCGCGTTGCAGGCAGCACAAGCGGTCGGCGGCGGGCTATTGCAGCTGATACTGGTCGTGGTGGTGGCATTCTTTTTCTACCGGGACGGCTCGAGGCTGACGAATGGTTTGCGGGTGGTCGTGCGCCGATTGGGTGGTGAGTTGGGGGAGACTTCGCTGGAAATTTCCTGCAGCACGGTGCGTGCGGTGATGCTGGGCATATTCGGTACCGCAGTCGCGCAGGCGGTTGTCGCCTGGATCGGTTTCCTTGTGGTGGGTGCGCCAGCACCTTTGCTGCTTGCGGTGGCAACCTTCTTCCTGTCGATGATACCGGTCGGTCCGCCGCTGGTCTGGATTGGAGTGACGCTGTGGTTGTTCGATCACGGCCGGTTGGCATGGGGCATTGCCATGGCGATCTACGGGCTGGTGGTAATCAGCGGTGTCGATAATGTGATCAAACCCATCCTGATCAGCCAATCCGCCAGGCTGCCGATTTTGCTGATCGTGCTGGGGGTGCTCGGGGGGGTGATTTCCTTCGGCTTTGCCGGCATATTCCTTGGCCCCGCACTGCTGGCAGTGGGATTGAAACTGACCCAGCACGTGGTCGCGCTGTGGGAGAATAACTCCGAGGTTTTGCCATGATAGAGACGGATCGTTTGATTGCAGCTGCCTCGCAGGGGCATGAGGAGGAGGCGCAGGAGCGTGCTCTGCGGCCCAAGGTGCTGGACGAGTATATCGGCCAGGAAAAAGCGCGCGGGCAGCTCGAGATCTTCATCAATGCAGCGAGAGGCCGTTCGGAGGCACTCGACCATGTGCTGTTGTTCGGTCCGCCTGGGTTGGGCAAGACGACCCTCGCGCATATCGTCGCGCGCGAAATGGGGGTGAACCTGCGGCAGACGTCGGGGCCGGTGCTGGAACGAGCGGGGGATCTGGCGGCGCTGCTGACCAATCTGGAGCCGAATGACGTTTTGTTCATCGACGAGATTCATCGTCTGTCGCCGGTGGTGGAGGAAATCCTGTACCCGGCGATGGAGGATTATCGGCTGGACATCATGATAGGCGAAGGCCCGGCTGCCCGTTCCGTGCGCCTGGATCTGCCGCCGTTTACCCTGGTTGGCGCAACGACGCGAGCGGGTATGCTGACCAATCCGCTACGCGACCGCTTCGGTATTGTGGCGCGTCTGGAATTCTACACGCCGGAGGAACTGGCGCGTATCGTGCATCGCTCGGCCTCGCTGCTGGAAGTGGCGATGGAAACGGACGGATCGCTGGAGATCGCCAAACGCTCCCGCGGGACGCCGCGTATCGCCAATCGCTTGTTACGTCGGGTGCGCGATTTTGCCCAGGTCAAGAGCGACGGGGTGGTCACTGCGGATATTGCCGACGCCGCGTTGAAAATGCTCGATGTGGACAAGCTGGGCTTCGATGTGATGGACAGGAAACTCCTGCTGGCGGTGCTGGAAAAATTCGGCGGCGGTCCGGTCGGGCTCGACAATCTGGCAGCGGCCATCGGCGAAGAGCGGGATACCATCGAAGACGTGCTGGAGCCCTACATGATCCAGCAAGGCTACCTGATGCGCACCCCGCGCGGGCGGGTGGCGACTCAGCTGGCCTATCAGCATTTCGGCCTGGCGACGCCCGCGCACATGGGAGGGCGGTTGTTCGATGAGTAGCTTCCATTGGCCGGTGCGTGTTTATTACGAGGACACGGACGGCGGCGGCGTCGTATATCACGCCAATTACCTTAAATTCATGGAGCGGGCGCGCACCGAATGGCTGCGCAGTCTCGGCTTCGACCAGACGGAACTTCGCGCGCAGTTGGGAGTCATTTTCGTGGTGCGCGAGATTCGCATGAAGTACCGGCGCCCGGCCGCTTTCAATGATGCGGTGGACGTGGTGACGCATCTGCTCGGTGTGGGGCGCAGCTTGCTGGAATTCGAGCAAGTGATTCTGCGGGGAGAGGAAACTCTGACCGAAGCCCGGGTGGAGGTCGTCTGCGTCGATGCCGTGCGCTTCAAACCCGTTGCCATCCCGGACACAATTCGTAAAACAATCACGGAGTCTGCATGAACCTTTCCCACGATATGTCGTTTTTCAGCCTGGTTGCCGAGGCTACGTTGCCGGTGCAGATGGTCATGGGGCTGTTGCTGCTGGCCTCGTTTGTCTCCTGGTGGTACATCTTCCTGAAGATGTTCAGTATCGGCCGTGCCGGCAAGGATGCGGAAGCGTTTGAACGCGCATTCTGGGGCGGTGGCGACCTCAACAAGCTCTACGAAGGCGTTTCTTCGGGACGGCACCGTCCGCGTGGCATGGCCAGTATCTTCGAGGCCGGCTTCAAGGAGTATGCGCGCCACAAGCGCCAGGGCGGCATGGAGATCAGCGACATCATGGAGGGCGCGCGCCGCGCGATGCGTGCCGCTTACAATCGTGAAATGGATGACCTGGATGCGCACCTGCCGTTTCTCGCCTCGGTCGGTTCGGTCGCCCCGTACGTGGGGTTGTTCGGCACGGTGTGGGGCATCATGAATTCCTTCCGTGGACTGGCCAATGTGGCGCAGGCGACCCTGGCGCATGTGGCGCCGGGTATCTCCGAGGCGTTGGTGGCGACAGCCATGGGCCTGTTCGCGGCAATCCCGGCCGTGATCGCCTACAACCGATTCGCCGCCAATGTCGACCGGCTGGCAATCCGCTACGAGAGCTTCATCGAGGAATTCACCAACATCCTGCAAAGGAAATCGTGATGGCCAGGGGAAGACGCTCCCGTCGCCTGATGAACCAGATCAACGTCGTGCCCTACATCGACGTAACGCTAGTGCTGTTGGTGATTTTCATGATCACCGCGCCGATGACGAACCCCGGTGTGGTGGAATTGCCTCAGGTGGGCGAGGCGCTGAAGCAGGCGGCCGCACCGCTGGTAATCACGCTCAAAAGCGACAAATCGCTGGAACTGGACGGCAAGCAGATGCAGCGTGACGAGTTGCTGTTTGCCGTGCGCGAGAAGACCGGCAAGAATCCGGAGCAGCCGGTGGTCATCGCGGCCGACAAGAATGTGCGTTACGAGGATGTTGTCGGCGTGATGGATTTACTTAAACAGAACAAGATAGCGAAGGTCGGGCTCCTGCTGAAGCCGGCCCCGGGCTGAACACCGGATGTTACGAAAGCATGAAAATCCAATGGCGCTCCGGGCCGGGGTGCTGGCCTTGCTGGTGCACGCGCTGTTTTTCTTCCTGCTGGTCATGGGCTTCAACTGGCGCAGCGAGCAACCTGTCCGCATTGACGATGTGCAGCTTTGGGATACCTTGCCAGCGCCCAAAGTGCAGCCGCCGCCTCCGCCGCCCGAGCCGGTAAAGCCCGTGCCCAAGGTCGAGCCCAAACCGGAAATGCCGCCGCCCCCTCCTGCACCGGCGAAAGCGGAGATTGTGCTCAAGAAGAAGTCACCCGAGCCGAAGCCGGAAAAAAAGAAGGAAACGCCGCCCAAGGAAGATCTCGCGCAGAAAAAGAAGGAAGCGGAACAGAAGAAAATGGCGGAGGAAAAGAAACAGCAGGAGCTGTTGCGTAAACTGCAGCAGGCAATGCTCAAGGACGATATTGCCCATGAGGCGATGAGCGATGAGGCCAAACAACTGCAGGCTGCACGCAATGCGGAGCAGGCCCGCAAGGCTGCTGCTGCGGCCCAGGGCGAGGTGGATGAATACAAGGCGCGGATCAAGCAGAAAATCTATAGTCGCATGAATCGCCAGGCATGCGGCAATGCGGTGCCCGTGTACAGCATTGCGCTGTTGCCGACCGGGGATATTTCCGGCACCCCGCGGCTGCTTACCAGCAGCGGTATCGCCGCCTGTGACGATGCTGCGCTGCGTGCGATCATGCAGGCACAGCCGTTGCCTTTGCCGCCGGAGTCTGAACTTTTTTCCAATTTTCGGGACTTAACCATACCGTTTAAGCCCGATCAGGCGACACAACAATAATCTTTACTTTATAATTTGCCCATGCCACGTCATTTGCTAACCCTCTGGATCTGGCTGCTTCCCTTGTTTTCGCTGGCAGCACATGCAGACCTGACAATCGAGATTGTCGGCGGCGCCTCGCAACAGATTCCCATTGCCATCGTCCCGTTTGCCCAGCCTGGGCAAACCGACAATCTCACCCCCGTAATCGCTGCAGACCTGCGCCGCAGCGGACTGTTCCGTACCTTGGAAACGCGCGGCGTTGCCAGTCAGCCGCATGACCTGCCGGACGTGAGGTATCCCGATTGGGCCGCATTGCAGGCGCAAGCCTTGGTCATCGGCAAGATCCAGCCTTTGCCGGGCGGCCGCTTCAAGGTGGCGTTCCGGCTGCTGGATGTCGTCAAGCAAAGTCCGCTCGCCGGGCTGGAGTACGATATTTCTGCAGTGCAGGCGCGCAGTACCGCGCACAAGATTGCTGATGTGATCTACGAAAAACTGACCGGCGAGCGCGGCGTATTTGCAACTCGGGTAACGTATGTCACCAAGACGGCCGGGCGCTATGTATTGCGCGTAGCCGATTCCGATGGTGCCAATCCGCAGACCGTGCTGTCGTCGAAAGAGCCGATCATTTCTCCTGCCTGGTCGCCGGATGGCACGAAGCTCGCCTATGTGTCTTTCGAGCGCAAGAAACCTATCGTTTTCGTTCAATCGCTGACCTCCGGGCAGCGCTATGTTCTGGCAAATTACAAAGGCAACAACAGTGCCCCGGCCTGGTCGCCGGATGGCACCCGCTTGGCTGTGGTCTTGACCCACGGCGCCAATTCGCAGGTTTACATCATCAATGCCGACGGTACCGGCTTGCGGCAGGTTTCGCACAGCCGTGCCATCGACACCGAGCCGGTATGGTCGCCTGATGGCAAATGGATTTATTTCACATCTGACCGTGGCGGCAGCCCGCAGATTTATCGCATGTCTACGCTGGGCGGAGATGCCTCGCGTATCACTTTTGACGGCAATTACAACGTCAGTCCGCACCTTTCGCCGGATGGCAAGCTGTTGACTTACGTGCGTCGTGAAAGTGGTCAGTTTCGCATTGCCCAGCAAGACCTGAGCAATGGACAAGTGCAGATTCTGAGCGACACGGCGGAAGACGAGTCGCCCAGTTATGCCCCTAACGGTCGCTTGATCCTGTATGCCACCAACGTTGGCGGCAAGGGCGTGCTGTCGGTGGTTTCCGCCGATGGTAGGACCAAGCAGCGATTGAGCGAAGCTGGTGGAGACGTGCGCGAGCCTGCCTGGGGCCCGTGGACGGATTGAGTTTGATAACTGAATTTTTATATAAGGAGAAGAAAGCCATGAACAAACGTCTGACTGGAGTAATGCTGCTGGCCATATTTCTGGCAGCTTGTGCTGCGAAACCGGTCAAAGAGGAGCCTGCCGCGGCCGTAGAAGAAAAAAGCCCGATGACAACTCAGGAAGCGCCCGCACCTGCAGCGCCGATGGAGCAGTCTGCTTCTTCTGCCGCCACTAGCGAAGCACCGGTCGCAGTGAATCCGCTGACCGATCCGAACAACATCCTCTCGAAGCGCAGCGTTTACTTCGACTTCGACAAGGATGAAGTGAAGTCGGATTACCGTCCGATGCTGGAAGCGCACGCCAAGTATCTGAAGGATCACCCGACCGCACGCGTGACACTGCAGGGCAATACCGATGAACGCGGCAGCCGCGAATACAATCTCGCGCTGGGCCAGCGCCGTGCCGTCGCGGTGAAGAACGTGATGAACGTATATGGTGCATCCGACAGCCAGATCGAAACGGTGAGCTATGGTGAAGAGAAGCCGCGTTGCGCCGATCATGCCGAATCCTGCTGGACGGAAAACCGTCGCGCCGATGTCGTTTACGCTGGCGAGTAACCCATGCGCCGTCTTGTTCCGCTAACCCTTCTTCTGCTCAGCGCTTCAGCGCATGCGGCACTTTTCGCCGATAACGATGCGCGCGATGAGATCGTCAAGCTTCGCAAGTATGTGAAGGAAGACCAGGAGCAGCGGATAACGGCCTTGCAGACGAAACTGGATGCCTCTGAGAAGTCGCGCCAGGCGCTGGAGCAGCGCCTGGCCGATTCTGAAACGGCACAGAAGGCGCAGCTGGTCGATTTGCTGGGGCAGATTGACCGGTTGAACCTCGAGATCGGCAAGCTGCGCGGGCAGTCGGAAGTGAATGGTCACGAAATCGAACAGTCGCAACAGCGCCAGCGCGATTTGTACGCCGATATCGACATGCGCTTGAGAAAGCTGGAAAGCGGTTCGCCGCAAACGAGCCAGGTAAATGCACCCGCGCAGGCTCCGGTGGCTGCGACGGACGATGCCGCAGAGCTTGGCAGCTACGAGGCTGCGCATGAGCTGTTCAAGGCGGGCAAGTACAAGGAATCTGCCGATGCCTTCGACAAGTTCATGACGACCTATCCCAATAGCAAGTACGCGCCCAGCGCCCAGTACTGGATCGGCTACGCGAACTTCTCGCAAAAAAACTACAAGGCGGCAATCGCCAGCCAGCAAAAGCTGATCAAACTTTATCCGGACAATCAGAAAGTGCCGGATGCAATGTATAACATCGCCAACAGCCAGATTCAGCTGGCTGATCTTGACGGGGCGAAGCAGACGCTGCACAGCCTAGTCGAGAAGTATCCGCTCAGCGATGCGGCGCCGCTTGCGAAAAAGCGCTTGGCGGTGCTGGAATCGGTCAAATCCAAAAACTGATTCCGTCGTGCTGAAAATCCACGAAATTTTCTACTCCTTGCAGGGGGAGTCTTCCCGCGTGGGTTTGCCGACAGTGTTCGTACGCCTGACGGGTTGCCCGCTGCGCTGCGGGTATTGTGATACCGCTTATGCGTTTCAGGGGGGCGGCAATCTTGCGCAGCAAGAGGTGCTGGAAAGGGTTGCGGCGTATGGCGCACGCTATGTGACAGTCACTGGGGGTGAGCCGCTGGCCCAGAAGGCGTGCCTATCGCTGTTGACGGCGCTCTGCGATGCTGGGCGCGATGTGTCGCTCGAGACCGGCGGAAGCCTGGATATTGGCGGCGTCGATCCGCGTGTGTCCATCATCATGGACATCAAGACGCCCGGTTCCGGTGAGGTGGAAAAAAATCGCTGGCCCAACCTCGCACTTCTCCAGGCGAAAGATGAAGTGAAGTTCGTGCTGTGTGATCGTGCCGACTATGAATGGGCCAGGCAGATGCTGAGCGAGCATCGGATTGCGGACAGATGCCCAGTCTTGTTTTCTCCTGCGTATGGTCAGGTGGAACCAACCGAGCTTGCGGAATGGATACTGGAAGATAGATTGCCGGTACGAATGCAGGTGCAGCTTCATAAACTGCTGTGGGGCGAGGTGCCGGGTAAATGAAAAAGGCGGTCGTACTGCTCTCGGGCGGGCTGGATTCGGCTACGGTGCTTGCAATTGCGCGTAGCGAGGGTTATGAATGCTATTGCTTGAGCCTGGACTATCATCAGCGCCACATCGCGGAGCTGGAAACGGCAAAGCGGGTCGCTAGTTCCTTGGGGGCAACGCAGCACCGTATCGTACAGTTCGACCTGTCGGCATTTGGCGGTTCTGCATTGACCGATGTCAGCATTGCCGTACCGGAGACGCCGACCGAAGGGATCCCGGTAACCTATGTGCCGGCGCGCAATACCATCATGCTCTCTCTGGCGCTGGCATGGGCCGAGGTGCTGCAAGCGCAGGATATCTTCATCGGAGTCAATGCACTGGATTACTCGGGTTACCCGGATTGCCGCAGAGAGTATGTCGAGTCATTCGAGCGCATGGCCAACCTGGCGACCAAGTCGGCTGTCGAAGGACATCGGCTGAACGTACATGCACCATTGATCGATCTGAATAAGGCAGAGATCATTCAGCGTGGCCATGCGCTGGGGGTCAATTATGCAGAAACCGTCTCCTGCTACCAAGCGGATGAGACAGGCCGCGCTTGTGGCGTATGCGATTCGTGCCGATTCCGCCGGAGTGGGTTTCAGGCGGCCGGACTGCCGGATCCGACTCGCTACAGGAAAACTGCAGTCTGATCCCGATTGTTCTTGCCAACGTTATAAAAAATAACGTAAAATCCGCCCCTTTCTGTTAATTGGCTAAAGAGACAATATTATGGTGATCATTCGTCTGGCCCGTGGCGGCGCGAAGAAGTCTCCCTTCTACAGCGTTGTTGTGGCCGATTCGCGCAATCGTCGCGACGGTCGTTTCATCGAACGCGTAGGCTTCTACAATCCCCTGGCCGAAGGCCAGAACAGCCTGCGCCTGAACGACGAGCGCATTGCATACTGGCGCAATAACGGCGCACAGCTTTCCGACCGCGTTGCGCTGTTGGTGAAGCAGGCTGCCAAGGCTGCGTAAACGCGTTGTCGCCGCCTGATTTGGTGGTGATGGGGCGGGTCGCCGTCCCCTATGGTGTACGCGGCTGGGTCAACGTGCTGCCGGATACCGAGTATCTGGACGGGCTGTTTGATTATCCGCGCTGGTGGATCAACACGGAAACGGGTTGGTGCGAGTTCTCGGTAGAAGAGGCCAAGGTGCATGGCGATCATCTGGTCGCCAAGCTTGAAGGCATTGCCGATCGTGACCAGGCATTCAAGTTGAAAGGCAAGCAGATTGCCGTTCCGCGAGAGCAGTTGCCGCAGCCGGATGAAAACGAATACTACTGGTCCGACCTGATAGGCGTGCGGGTGGTTAACCTGCAGCATGTGGACTTGGGCCGGGTGACGGAAGTCTTTGCCACCGGAGCGAACGATGTGATGGTGGTCAAGGGTGAGCGCGAACGGCTGATCCCTTTTATCGATCAGGTCGTGCTTGAGGTGAATGTCGCGGAAAAGCGCATGGCGGTCGATTGGGACGCTGATTTCTGACGGTATGCTCCAATTTGACGTCATCACCTTGTTTCCTCTGATGTTCGAGGCCATTTCCGAATACGGAGTGACTTCCCGCGCACTGGAAAAAAAGATTTACGAATTGGCGTTGTGGAATCCTCGTGATTTCACCGTGGACAATTACAAGACGGTAGATGATCGGCCGTATGGCGGTGGACCTGGCATGGTGATGCTGGCCGAGCCGCTGGAAAAAGCAATCGCTGCTGCCAAGCAGCGTCAGCAACGGGCAGGTGTGGATAATCCAAGGGTGATTCACCTGTCCCCACAAGGCAAACCGCTGAAGCATGACGATGTGGCGCGATTGGCGCAGGAGCCGGGTCTGATCCTGCTGGCGAGTCGATACGAAGGCGTGGATGAACGGCTGCTACAGCGCGTCGTGGATCAAGAGTATTCGATCGGCGATTACGTGCTTTCCGGTGGCGAGCTGCCGGCGATGGTGCTGATCGATGCCGTGGTCAGGCAGCTTCCGGGAACACTGGGGGATGCGGATTCGGCAGCCGAGGATTCCTTCGTGGACGGCTTGCTGGACTGCCCGCACTATACGCGGCCGGAGAATTATCAAGGGGTGCCGGTGCCGGAGGTATTGCTCTCCGGGCACCATAAAGAGATCAAGCGCTGGCGATTGAAACAATCGCTGGGGCGAACCCGGGACAAGCGCCCGGATTTACTGGCCGTGAGGCCGTTGACGAAAGAAGAGTCTCGGCTGCTCGCTGAGTACGAGCAGGAACAAGACCTTCATAACTAAAAGGAACTGTGAAATGGCAGATATCATTCAGCAATTGGAGCAGGAAGAAATCGCCCGTCTGGGCAAGAATATTCCTGAGTTTGCACCGGGCGACACCGTGGTCGTCGGCGTAAATGTGGTGGAAGGGACCCGCAAGCGGGTACAGGCTTATGAGGGCGTCGTGATCGCCAAACGTAATCGTGGCCTGAATTCCTCTTTCATCGTTCGCAAGATTTCTTCCGGTGAAGGCGTGGAACGTACTTTCCAGACCTACTCCCCTCTGATCGCCAGCATCGAAGTCAAGCGTCGCGGTGATGTGCGTCGTGCCAAGCTGTACTACCTGCG
>CAMLDQ010000002.1 GCA_946478965.1 uncultured Methylobacillus sp.
TAACCCGGACAGCCCGGACAAGGGCACGGCCGAGATCATCATCGGCAAGCAGCGGAATGGCCCGATCGGGACGATACGACTGACTTTCCTCGGCGAACACACCCGATTCGAGAATTTTGCCGGCGGCGGAGGTTATGGCGGCGACGAATACTGAGAAAGCCGCTTAGCGCATGACGCGGCCTATCCTCGCCACCATCCATTCCCAGGCGCTGCGGCACAATCTTTCCGTCGCCAAGCGGCACGCGCCGAGTTCCCGTGTGATGGCCGTCGTCAAGGCCAATGCCTACGGGCATGGTCTGCTGCGCGTAGCGCAAGCTTTGTCCGATGCTGATGGCTATGCCGTGCTGGGTCTGAATGAAGCGGTAGCTTTGCGCGAGGCCGGTTTTGAACAGACGATTTTGCTGCTGGAAGGGCTGTTCGACGCCAGCGAGCTGCCGCTGGCGATGCAGCATCGGCTGACCGTGGTCGTCCATTCGGAATGGCAGCTTGCCATGCTGGAAGGCATGCGCGACAACCGGACCGTCGATGTTTTTCTCAAGCTCAACACCGGGATGAACCGTCTGGGAGTGCCCATCGGCCGCTTCTGGAGCTTTTACGATCGTATGCAAGCCTGCAAGGCCGTGAGGCATGTCACGCTGATGACGCATTTTGCCACTGCAGACGAAAGTGCTGGCATTGACGTGCAGTTTGACCGTTTTGAAAGCTTGACCGGTGCTATCGCATCGCCCCGCAGCATGGCCAATTCCGCGGCTATTCTGCGGTATCCCCAGTCCCACATGGACTGGGTGCGTCCGGGCATCATGCTCTACGGCGCCACGCCGTTTTGCGATCAGAATGCCGCAGAGTTGGGGCTGCAGCCCGCAATGACGCTCAATAGCCGGATCATTGCTGTACAAGACATCGCCAAAGGGGACGGCGTCGGTTACGGCTTGCGCTTCACAGCCGACAAACCGACGCGTGTCGGCATCGTTGCCTGTGGCTATGCGGACGGCTATCCGCGTCACGCGCCGAGCGGTACGCCGATTGCCGTTGCCGGAAAACTGACCCGGACCCTGGGGCGGGTTTCGATGGACATGCTGTTTGCCGACCTGACAGAAATACCGGAGGCTGATATTGGCAGCTCGGTTGAACTCTGGGGGGCGCAAGTGCCGGTAGATGCCGTGGCGCAGGCATCCGGAACGGTGGGATATGAATTGCTGTGTGCATTGGCGCCGCGTGTGCCGGTTCGGGAGTCATAAGCATGGCCAAGGCGAAAACGGTCTATACCTGTACTGAATGCGGTGGGCAGATGCCCAAATGGCAGGGGCAGTGCCCGCATTGCAATGCCTGGAATACCTTGGTGGAAACCGTGGAGGAGACGAGTGTATCCAGCCGTTTTGCTGCGCTCGCCCCCAAAAGTGCCGGCTTGCAGAAGCTTATAGAGGTGGAAGCGGCGGAAGTGCCGCGCCACCCGACCGGCATCGCCGAGTTCGACCGTGTGCTGGGCGGCGGCCTGGTGCCGGGTGGCGTCGTGCTGATTGGTGGCGACCCCGGGATCGGCAAGTCGACACTGCTGCTGCAGACGCTATGTCATATTGGCGGGCAGCAGCGCGTGGTGTACGTCAGTGGCGAAGAGTCGGCGCAACAGATCGCGATGCGGGCAAAACGGCTGGGGCTGGATGCGAGTCCGCTGGAACTGCTGGCGGAAATCAATCTGGAAAAAATCACCGCAATATTGCAGGCACACAAGCCGGACGTGGCGGTGATTGATTCCATCCAGACGCTTTATTCCGAGGTGCTGCAATCGGCACCAGGATCGGTGGCGCAGGTGCGGGAATGTTCCGCACAATTGACGCGCCTCGCCAAGCAGTTGGGCATTACCGTGATTCTGGTCGGCCATGTCACTAAGGAAGGATCGCTGGCCGGGCCGCGCGTGCTGGAGCATATCGTCGATACCGTGTTGTATTTCGAGGGCGATCCTAATTCGAGCTTCAGGCTAATCCGTGCGTTCAAAAACCGCTTTGGCGCCGTCAACGAGTTGGGCGTATTCGCGATGACGGAGAAAGGCCTGCGCGAGGTCAGCAATCCTTCAGCCCTGTTCCTGTCGCATCATGCAGAGCAGGTAGCGGGTTCGTGCATTACCGTGACGCAGGAGGGCACCCGGCCTTTGCTGGTCGAAGTCCAGGCGCTGGTCGACGAGGCGCATGCACCCAACCCCAAACGGCTGTGTGTCGGTCTGGAGCAGAATCGCCTAGCCATGCTGCTGGCCGTGCTGCATCGCCATTCGGGCGTGGCCTGCTTCGATCAGGACGTGTTCATCAATGCGGTGGGCGGGGTCAAGATCGCCGAGCCTGCGGCCGATCTCGCCGTGATGATGGCTATCGTATCTTCCCTTAAAAACAAACCATTACAGGATAAACTTATTGTTTTTGGTGAAGTCGGGCTTGCCGGGGAGGTCCGTCCCGTGCAACGCGGGCAGGAGCGCTTGAAAGAAGCGGCCAAGCTTGGCTTTACCAAGGCGATAGTGCCGAAGTCCAACAAACCGAAGCAGGCGATTGCCGGCATCGAGGTAGTGGGGGTAGAGCGCGTCGATCAGGCGATTGCCACCCTGCGCGGGTAGCCAGCGGTTCTAGCGCCAATTCAATTCGCGTGGCTACGCGGATGTACCGTGATCGAATACAGATGATTGGGGCGTACCACGGTGTAAACGTCATTCCATACGCCCTGGCGCTTGCCGTTCAGATAGATGGATGCCGGCCCCCACTTTCCCGGGTTACCCTTGACGGTTTCGGGGAAGGTGTCGACGGCGACACAGAGCACTTCCTGCCAGACTTCCAGACCGGTTTTACCCATCGCCTGCCGTATCCGCTGCCGTGTATCGGCAATAGCGGCATAACCTGGCTGACTTCTGATACTGGCAAGGAACGGGGTCAGGTTGTCACTTCCCGGAATGCGCGCAAAACAGCCTGAATCAGCCAGCATCTTGCCGTTGATCTTGGCTCCGGTCGGCGGCAAAGGGCTGCGGTATTCGAAATGGATTGCCTGGAGTTTTGCGTCGGCATATTCGGCTTGCAGGCTGAATGTGTCGCCGGCGGAGGCGAGTTGAAGCCAGCCGGAGAGAAGGGCGAAAATCCAGATTCTGGACATCATTTCAGGATGTTTTGGCTTTCTGTGCTTCAAACGTCTGACCACTTACTCCGGCACTGTCGTGTCCCATCAGGTAGAGATAGAGTGGCATGATGGACTCCGCTTTCGGCAGGCGCTCATGTACTTCGCCCGGATGCGACAGCTTGCGCTGCGGGCACTGTACCGGGCCCGGAATGACGGTATTGATACGTACTTGGGGAGAAGTTTCCAGTTCCAGCGCCCAGGTTTTGACCAACTGCTCGGCAGCATTCTTCGAGATCGCATGTGCTCCCCAGTAAGCGGCGGGATGATGCGCCGCAGTCGTGGAGGTGACGACGACGGAAGCATCGGGAGCACGCTTGAGCAACGGCAGGCAGGCTTTGGTGAGCAGGAACGGCGCGACCAGGTTGACCTGCAGCATGCCGGCAAATTGCTCGGCAGTCTGGATTTCGAGCGGACTCAGGTTATCGAAACGGCTGGCATTGTGAAGAATGCCATCCAGGCGTCCGATCTGCTGGTAGATGCCTTCGGCCAGCGCGGTGTAGTCCTGTTCGCCGGCTTTTTCCAGATTGAGAGGGAAAATCAGGGGTTGCGGCCAGCCCGCCGTCTCGATTTCGTCATAAACCGCCTCCAGCTTCTTGACCTTGCGGCCCAGCAGAATGACGGTGGCGCCTTGTTCTGCAAAGGCGAGCGCAGCCGTCCTGCCGATGCCCTGCCCGGCACCGGTGACGAGGATGACGCGGTCTTTGAGATGTAAGGGAGGGGGCTGGTAATTCATGGCGCATCCATATCGGCAAAGCGCGCATTTTACACCCAGCAGCTAGATGCTGACGGTATTCCCGCTAGCGTGCAGGATCGGGCCGCTGCTGCCGGGCAGCAGCAATTCGATGAAAAAACCGAAGCAGGCGATGAAAATGCTGACGAAAAATGCCGTCCAGAATCCCGAAACCTTGAAGCCTTTGACCACGGCCGAGACCAGCAGCACCATCATCGCGTTGATGATCAGAAGAAACAGCCCGAAGGTGAGAAAGGTTAGCGGCAGCGTCAGCAATACCAGGATGGGGCGCAGGATGGCATTGGCAAAGCCCAGCATCAGCGCCGAAACCAGCAGTGCGGATTTGTTGGAGAAAGACAGGCCGGTGAAAATATAACTTGCCACCCAGAGTGACAAGCTCATTACACCCCAGTGGACGAGAAAATCGTAAAGATGCGGGTTCATGTCGTCAGCTTAGCAGATACGGGCAGGTTTTCCAGCAGTAGACGTGCGCAGGTACGGCCACTTCTGACGGCGCCTTCGATGGTGGCCGGGTAATCGCCGGCCGTGTAGTCTCCGGCCAGATAGAAATTAGCCAGCGGCGTGCGCTGGGAAGGGCGCGGCAAATCGGGCAGGCAGGCGAAAGTGGCGCGTTTCTCGGCTATCACCTTGTGCCACAACGGGGCGGGCAGTTCCGGGAATGCTTGCGCGAGTTCCCGTCCGATCTCTTCGGCAAGCTTTTCCTGCGGCAGTGCCTGGTGACTCCCTTCCGCACTGACGACCACTGCCAGCAAACCCTGCTGTGCATCCAGTGTGCCTCGATCCAGCACCCATTGGGCAAAACCGCCGTTCAATCCGATCATAGGGTAGGGCAGGCGTACCGTCTCCGGGTATTGCAGATAAACCGTGTAGATCGGCTGGTAGGCATAGGCAGCCAGCATGCTGACGTGCGCAGCAAGCGTCGGCAAGCCTTGCACCAATTCCTGCACGCGGAAGGGCGCTGCGGCGCAGACCACATGGCTGAAGGCATGTGTGGCCTCGGCACATTCCACAGCGAAACCGTCCGATTGTTCACGGATTGCCATCACGGGCGTGCCGCAATAAATCTCGCCACCTGATTGTTCTACAAGCCTGGCCAAAGGTGTCGCCAGCAGGGTGGAGAGATCGTAGCGTGGCAGCATGAGGTCGCTGGCCGTCTTGCTTCCGGCGAAACTGTCGCGCAGCACATTCAGGAAAACCTGCGTGCTTGCCATGTGCAGAGGCGTATTGAGCGCCGCCAGGCAAAGCGGTTCCCATAACAGGCGGATGATGCGTTCCGGTTGCCGTCGCTTGAGGAAATGCTCCAATACCTCATCCCCGGCCAGCCGGAAACCTGAAAGCTTGAGCGTGGCCATGAAGCCCAGTGCGGACAGCCGTTCGCGACGCGTCAAGCCTTCTGCGCGCAGCACACCGGCCAGTATATGCAACGGAGCGGGCAGCCGGGATGAGGCGTTCAGCCTGAAGCTTCCCAGCTGAATCAGCTGCAAGGGCAGGCGCAACAGCGCCTGTTCGACATCCACACCGGCCAGTGCCAGGAGTCGCAGGGTTTCGCTATAGGCGCCAATCAGGATGTGCTGGCCGTTGTCGAGTCGCCGGCCCTTCCAGGTAAGGCCGCGCGCTCGGCCACCCAGGTGGCGCGCTGATTCGAATAGCGTGACCGCAATCCCCTGGCTTGCCAGGGTGGCGGCAGCGGCGAGGCCGGCACAACCGCCGCCGATGACGGCCACCCGCATGGCGTCACGGCTTGCGGATCCGATCATCCCTTGATCCAGGTGAGCCAGGCCAGCCAGAGCTTGCGCAGGGGTGTCAACGAGATGCGCTGATTGAGCACTTTCTCGCATCCGCCCGCCCGAATTTCGTTCAGCAAGGTGCGGTAAATCGCCGCCATGATCAGACCGGTGCGCTGTGCCTTGCGATCACTGTCAGGCAGTTCGGCGAAAGCACGTTCATAATATTCCTGGGCGCGGTCGATCTGGTATTCCAGCAACTGGCGTACGTTTTCACCCTCACGGCCGTTCAGGATATCCAGTTCGGTGACGGCGAAACGGTTCATTTCGTCCATGGGCAAATAGATTCGGCCACGGCGCGCATCCTCGCCGACATCGCGCACGATGTTGGTTAACTGAAATGCCAATCCAAGATCATGCGCGTATTTCAGCGTCTTGCGGTCGCCGTAGCCAAAAATCGAGGCGGAGAGCAAGCCGACAACGCTGGCGACGCGATAGCAATAGAGCTGCAATTCTTTGAAGTCGCGGTAGCGGTTCTGGTCGAGATCCATTTCCATGCCATCAATGATCTCGAGGAAATGCTCTTCGGCCAGGTTGTAGTCGCGCACTGCGTTTACCAGGGCTTGCGTCACCGGATGTTGAGGCTTGTCGGCATAGAGGTTGGCAATCTCTATGCGCCACCAGGCGAGCTTGGCCCGTGCGATAGTGCTGTCCGAACATTCGTCCGCCACATCGTCCACTTCGCGGCAAAAGGCATAGAGCGCAGTGATCGCTTCACGTCTGGGACGCGGCAGGAAGAGAAAACTGTAATAAAAACTGGAACCGCTGGCTGCGGCTTTTTGCTGGCAGTAGTCGTGTGGGTTCATTATTTTGCCCGGATTGCCCGATACAGCATGTAGCACCAGTCGCGCGGCGTCAGTACGGGCCGGTGCTGGAACATGTCGCCACCGGATTTATGCAGCTTGCTCAGTATGCGTTCGCCACCTGCGATAATCGTGCGCATTTCCAGCCCGATGCGGCCTTTCAAGACCAGGCCCAGCGGCGCACCGGATTGCAACAGCTTGCGTGCGCGTTCGATCTCGAACTGCATGAAGCTCCACCACATGCCGCTGGTGTCGCCCCGGGCGATCTGGGCCTCGGTGATACGGTATTTGCGCATCTCGTCGAGCGGGAAATAGATGCGTTCCTTGCGGTAGTCGATGGCGACATCCTGCAAGAAGTTGATGATCTGCAGTGCCGAGCAGATGGCATCCGCGTAGCCGATGTTGCGCGGCGTGGCTTGGCCGTAGAGATGCAGCAGCAGGCGGCCGATAGGATTGGCGGAACGCCGGCAGTAGTCCATGACCTCGCCGAAGTTCTCGTATCGGGTCTTGACCACATCCTGGCTGAAGGCGTCGAGCAGGTCGTAGAAAGGCTGCAAGGGCAGCTTCCATTCGGCAATCATGTTGGCCAGTGTCTTGAAGAAATCGGTTTGCGGATCGCGTCCCGCCGCGAGCAGGTCGAGCTCCTGGCGAAAGCCATCCAGCAGAGCGAGGCGTTCCTCCGGAGTATGCTCTCCCTCGTCGGCGAAATCATCCGCTTGTCGGGCAAAAGCATAGATCAAGCCGATGGGGCGGCGCAGGCGTAACGGCATCAGTACGGATGCCACCGGGAAATTTTCGTAATGCGTATTGGCGAGTGCCAGGCTGGCATCGGTGACGGCGTCATTCATAGCCGGCAGTATGCCACAAAGCGGCGCCGCTTTCCGGCAGGCTTTGCGCTACAATTCAAGGGAATTCACTCATTCGGAAATTCTATGCTAGGCATTATCGGCGGCACGGGTCTTACGCAACTCGCCAACCTTGAAATTACGCACCGGCAGGTGATACGCACCCCTTATGGCGAACCTTCAGGCCCGCTGACCTATGGCCGGATCAACAATCATCAGGTGGTATTTCTGGCTCGCCACGGGTACGGGCATACGATTCCCCCGCATCTGGTGAATTATCGTGCCAATCTGTGGGCGCTGTATTCCGAAAACGTCAAGGATGTCGTTTCGGTGGCCACCGTTGGCGGCATTCATGAAAGCCTGGTACCGGGCTCCATCGCGATCCCCGATCAGATCATCGATTACACTCATGGGCGCAAGACCACCTATCACGACTTGATGGATCGTCCGGTAACCCACATCGACTTTACCGAACCCTATTGCCCGAAAATGCGCGCCCTGTGCATGCAGGCTGCGAAGGCAGCAGGTGAGGCATTTGTGGATGGCGGCGTCTATGCGGCGGTTCAGGGGCCGCGCCTGGAAACGGCTGCCGAAATCAATCGGCTGGAACGCGATGGCGCGACCATGGTTGGCATGACCGGCATGCCGGAAGCGGCACTCGCACGCGAACTTGAGGTTAGCTATGCCGCGGTTTGCGTAGTGGCCAATCATGCAGCAGGGCGGGGCACCAGCGCCCAGGGTATTCAGTATGAAGCCATCGAGGCGGTATTGAGCAACACCATGCTGCGGGTTCGGAATATTCTGGAACATTTGGTGGAAATCCATGCCGAATAGCTAACGGCTTTTTGGGGCATTCGTCATGAGCGTCAGAGCGGTACTAAGAATGGGCGACCCTCTGCTTCTGCAAAGAGCGGCGGAAGTGGAGCGTTTCGACACACCTGAGCTGTATGCACTGATCCAGGACATGCATGACACCATGGAGGCGATGGATGGCGCTGGAATCGCCGCGCCGCAGATCGGCGTCAGTTTGCGCGTGGTGATTTTCGGTGTCGGTCAAAACCCGCGTTATCCAGATGCCGAAGAGGTGCCCTATACCGTATTGATCAACCCCAGGATCGCACCTCTAGGCGAAGACCTGGAAGATGGCTGGGAAGGCTGCCTTTCCGTACCAGGCATGCGCGGCATCGTGCCGCGCCATGCCCGTATCCATTACACCGGATTCGATCCCTATGGCCAGCCGATCGACCGCATCGCCAGTGGATTCCACGCGCGTGTCGTGCAGCACGAGTGCGACCATCTCGACGGCATCCTGTACCCGATGCGGATAACGGATCTGCGCAACTTCGGCTATACCGAAGTTTTATTTCCCGGGCAGGACATACAGGACGATTAGCGGGCCTGTGGTAGAATTGCGGCCTCCCCAAGGAAGCGTGGCAGAGTGGTCGATTGCAGCGGTCTTGAAAACCGCCAGGGGTTTACGCCCCTCGTGAGTTCGAATCTCACCGCTTCCGCCAGCCTGTGAGTAGGCTACATTTTGCTTTATTAGATTTTTGAGCTTGCTCGCTAGGCATTTTCTTCCTTTCCAAATTTCTGGCGTAAAAAAACCGGCCGCTATGGGCCGGTTCAGTATGGTGGGTTTATAAATTCAGGTAATTTTTCCTGAGGTCTTCAAGTGCAGCTGTACATCCTTGAGCACACCGAGCAGATGAGCAACTGAATCGCCCCGCCCACACTAGACACTTTCGAGCCTGCTGAAATACTGCTTCTCGAACTCTACCGGAGACAGGCTGTTGTTGTAACCATGTCGTCGGGTCGGGTTGTAAAACAGCTCGATGTAATCGAACACATCCCGGCGCGCTTCTTCGCGGTCGATGTAGATCCTGCAGCGTATGCGCTCCCGCTTCAGTAACTGGAAGAAGCTCTCCGCCACGGCGTTGTCGTGACGGTTGCCGCGGCGGCTCTGGCTGGCCACCAGATTGTGCGCCTTCAGGAAGTGCTGCCGTCATAACTGCTGAACTGGCTGCCCTGGTCGGAATGCACAATTACTTCCTGCTTGGGCTGGCATCGCCATACCGCCATTAGTAGCGCATTGATCGCCAGTTCGCTCTCCATGCGCGGTTGCATCGACCAGCCGATGACCTGCCGCGAGAATAGATCCAGCACCACCGCCAGATACAGCCAGCCTTCATGGGTGCGGATGTAGGTGATGACCTGGTTCGGCTCAATCATCGTGGGCGATCTTAAGGAGTTTGGTGTGTATTAAGTAGCGCACGCAAGAGCGTAAGCTTGAGAAGCACGAGGTAATCAGTGAATCGCCAGAATCTGTCACGCTGGTGCCTTTGAGCAGCGCAAACACAAAGGGATATAAATCACGCCAGGGCAAAATAACTCGTGACTGGGCCTGGCATGACAGCTGGGAAGAAGTACAAGCCTACTTGGTGGCGCAGCTTCGCACAGAGCAGCTGAAGCTCCAGGCCGAACTGGCCGAGATTGGACAAATATTGCAGGCGTTGGAACAGGTGACTGTCCCAAAATAAAAGCCTGGCGGCAACAGTCTAGCTAGACGTTGCCTTCCTCATTTAAACCCGCAGTTCCTACGTTCCCACTTGTCATTGAGCTTGGCATCAGCCTTGGTCTGCCATTGCATGTTCGATGGGGCATCCTCGCCACCGCAAGCTAGCGGGTCGATATGGTCGATGATATAGCCCGGGCATGCGCCTTTGCTTTTCCCCGTCGAAGGGCAGGGATGCTCCCGCTTGAATTCTGCCTTCGCTTTGTAGCTTCGATGATGGCCGGCGAGAGCTGGGGTGGAGCCTAAGCAAAGCGCCAGAAAAATTACAACACCCTTCAGTGGCATAGTCGTCCGGATGGCAGTTAGTTGCGCCCGCGTGGTAGTGTGAATTCGAAGTGAATGGCGGCAGATAACCCACTGCAATTTTCTTGCTGATGGGACAATCCTACATGCAAAATGCTTCGTCTAAACAAAAAAGAGAAAAACCATGGCGCGCAAGAAATCCTCTTTGTTTGATGACTTGGTCGATATCGCTAGCCACTTACCTTGGCAGGCAGGTGTCGGTCTTGCGGTAATCGCGTATTTCATTCTCCATCACTACGCGACGCAAGAAGTTCCCACGATGCACCCGACCGATGTGAAAGAGCTCGGCAAATCGATGGTAGACGCTGCCTTCCAGCAATACGGAAAGACACTGGCATATTTCCTCCAGTACATACTCCCCCTGCTTTTCTGTTAGGCGCATTAAGCTCATTCCTAAGCCGTAGGCGCCAATCCGCGTTGCATCTGAATGTGCGGCGCGACCCCGGAGCAGACGTATTGGAAAAAATGGATTGGCAGGAATTTGAAGGCCTCGTGGCTGAAACGTTCCGCCAACAGGGCTATCACGTAGTAGAACGTGGCGGAAACGGGCCCGACGGGGGCGTGGACTTGGAACTGTACCAGGGAAGTGACAAATACCTTGTCCAATGCAAGCAGTGGAAGTCTCAGAAGGTTGGCGTGGCCACGGTTAGAGAGCTGTATGGTGTGATGGCAGCTGAGCGTGCCGTGGGGGCATTCGTGGCGACTTCTGGGGTTTTCACAGATGAAGCGAAGAAATTCGCCGAAGGGCGAGCCATCCAGCTATTCGATGCTCGTAAGCTACGCGCCTTGATGGGTGGCGCACGTGCCGAGCAGAGTGCACCTGTGTGCCCGAAGTGCGGGTCCGAGATGGTGAGACGAACAGCAAGGAAAGGGAGCAATGCGGGCAATCAGTTCTGGGGATGCTCCCGTTATCCCGCATGTTCGGGTATTCGCAACTAGGTTGCTCGTGGATATTTTCCCGCACACCTTGCTTGACCGATGCAGGTAAGAAAAGCACTACTAAATCCTAGTCATTATTTTTGAGGACAGAAGATGCTTTATTTCGTACTTTTTGGCCAAGTTATGTTTTTTCAGCGCGCTTTATTGTCTAAAGTTTTAGATAAATTGGCCAATATATGATTGAAAAGAGTCACTTAAATTCAGCGACGGCACAGAAACCCTGAGCTTTTGCTCCAGAGATGGGTTTGGATACTGGAGTGCGTGCAGGAGTCGTCGCTTCAAATCTTGGCAGCTTAGCCGAGTGTTGACATTCTACTTAAAAAGAATCAATGTCTTACCGCTATCTCCTGATCCGTGGTTTCAGGGTTAAAAGTCAAGTTTCTTCATGAGATTGAGGCTGGTCTGCCTGATGGCTCTTGATCAAAAACGGGCAGGGTAACTGTTATGAGTGATCGTGATGGGTGGCAATCGGAAATGATCGAAACACTAAACTCATGGGAATTCATTAAATCAGGCGGGTTTGGGCCGTGCTTGGGCGTGCAGTACGCTACGCCGGCACTGGATCCTCTGGATTCCATTCACGGATATGGCATTCCTATCCCCCCTCACAAGCGGCGGCCTCCTTCGGAGGAAGATTTTCGTCAGCCGGCCAAGCCAAAAAAGCGGAAGCCTGCTAAGCCTGACTCATCGCCGGACGAGTCTCCCGATAACGATGGGCGGGTCGACGACTACGCCTGATGTGATAAGCTAAAACCGATTATTCTAGCGGTGTTGCGGACTTCATCGCCACGCCGCTGCAGGATGGAAGAAAGGTTCGGAGTGGAAAGCATTGTTATTACCTGGCGCGAGTTGCTGGTGGTCGTCGCCTTGATTCTGGCTGTTTATATCGCCGAAGTGATGCTGCTGATGCGCAATGGAGGAGGGCTCCTGGGGCGTAAGGCGGGGCGGACAAATGATATTGAACACCTGCAGGCAAAGGTCGCGCAGCTTGCCGGGCGCATGGAGGCAATGGAAAAACAACTTGCACAGATGCAACTGGAAAGCTTGCCGGAAGCCAGTCCTTATGCCCGTGCGATCCAGATGGCCAGGCAGGGGCGCGATGCGATGGGCATTGCCGAGCAGTGCGGCATTTCGCGTGGCGAAGCGGAGCTCATAATTTCAATGCACGGGATACAGGAATAATGGAGTCGAGGAATTCTCGAAATGATCCATAACGACATCCAGAATCAGCTCCAGCTGCTTATCAAGACCTCTGGTCCGCCGCTGCTGGAAGTGGCGGATTCTGCCACTGAAACGCCTCAGTGGACGCCAGGGCAGCGCTTGCCCGCCTATGTATTGGCCAGCCTTCCGAACGGGCGTTTTGAAGTCAAAGTCGGCGACCAGGTTCTGGATCTCAATTTGCCTGGAAACACCCAGGCCGGAGAAACGCTGGAGCTGACCTTTGTATCTTCCAGCCCGCGCATGACGTTTGCCTTGACGCAGGATCTGGCGAAGGCGCTGCCGCCAAATACACCCGTATCCATCAGCGAAACTGCCAAATTCATCGGCTCGTTGCTGCAGAAGGGCGCGGAGTCGGCGCAAGCGGCACAAACAGCACAAACAGGTCGTGCTGCACCGGTGCTGACGGCCGCACCTGCTGATCCAGCACAATTCGCCCATGCTTTGCGGCAAGCCGTTTCCCAGAGCGGTCTGTTCTACGAGTCGCATCAGGTGCAATGGTTGAGCGGTGAGCGCCATCTCGACACCTTGCTGCAAGAACCTCAAGGCCGCCTTTCTCCCACGCTGCAGCAAGGCACGCTGCCGGCAGCAAGTATCCCGCAAGCAGGGCGGGAACCCGTTCAAAAAACGATAGTGGATGTCAGTCAGAATACAGCGCTTCCAAACGTTAAATCGGCAGGCGAGTCGGTGCATCCGCAAACGGCGCACCTGGTGCAGCAGCAACTGCAAGCCCTGGATGCCCGGCAAATCATCTGGCAAGGTCAGGTATGGCCCGGGCAGGATATGCAGTGGGAGATTGAAGAGGATGCGAGCGGTAGCAGCGAACAGGACGAGACGCCTGCAAGTTGGCAAACCCAACTCAGTTTGCATCTGCCGGCGCTCGGTGGGGTCCAGGCCAGGCTTGCCATGGTCAATGGGGCGTTCCGGCTCGATATTGCAGCCGAGGATGCGGACAGTGCAGAACGCATGCGCACGGCACAGCAGATGCTGTCGGACCGCTTCGATGCATCGGGCCTGCTGCTGGCTGGACTGACAATACGTCATGGCTAAGGATCCCCGCCAACTCGCCGTTGCATTGGCGTATCAGGCCGGAAAGACTGCTCCAACGGTGGTGGCGAAAGGCCGGGGGCTGCTTGCCCAGGCGATTATTGATCGCGCTAAGGACGCGGGCGTTTATGTCCACGAATCGCCGGAACTTGTGTCATTGCTGATGCAGGTGGATATTGATCAGCATATCCCGCCACAACTGTATCTGGCGGTTGCCGAACTGCTTGCCTGGATATACCGTCTTGAGCATGGGATCGAGGAACCATTTCCCAAACTCGCCTTGCCGCAGTCAGAGCAGCCTTGAGAGGTCTTCAACCAGATCCTCGGTGATGTTTGCTGCCAGACGTTCTCCGTGCGGCCCGGAAATCTGGAAGGTGTCTTCGGCGCGGTTGCCCAATGTGTCGATCTTGGCGGTGTGCAATTGAACCTTGTGTCGCAGCATGCTCTGCGCGATTCTCGAAAGCAATCCAGGTTGATCCCCAGCGACCACGGAAAGTCGGAGGTTGTTGCCGGAAGGTTCTGGCTCGATCCTGATAATCGGCTTCATGGGGAAATGTTTAAGTTGCCGACTGACGCGCCCTTGAAGCGGTGCTTCAGGCGCATGGATACTTTCCAGTTCTCTGGTCAGTTCATATTCAATGTAGCTGAGCAGGTCACGGTACCGTGTGGCTGCGTTGTTCTCGTCCAGTACCATAAAGCTGTCCAGCGCGTAGCCATGCAGGGTTGTATGGATTTTGGCCTCGACGATGGTATAGCCGGCGCGTTCAAAAAAACCGCAAATACGGGCAAACAGGTCTTCTTTGTCCAAGCAGTAGATCATTACCTGAATGCCGTCGCCAGCGGGGCTGAGCCGTGCACGGACGATGGGCTTGCCGGCATGGGCATGCGAGAGCAGCATGCGTGTATGCCAGGCAATTTCTTGGCTGTCGTGACGCAAGAAGTACTGTCGTCCGAACTTTTCCCATAATGTACGGTAGGCATCGGGCATGACGGCATAGTGACTGAGTCGTTCGGTCGCCTGTTGCTGGCGGGCCTGGAATTCGGCGTCCGGGCTGGTTGCGTTACCTTGGATAAGGCGTCGCGTCGCAAGAAACAGATTCTCCAGCAACTTGGCTTTCCAGAGATTCCATACGGCCGGGCTGGTGCCGCGGATATCGGCTACGGTCAACAGGTAAAGTGCAGTTAGATGCCGCTCATCCACTACTTTTTTTGCAAATTCCTCAATCACACTTGGGTCGGACAGGTCGGATTTCTGGGCCGTCCTCGACATGACCAGATGCTGTTCAACCAGCCATGCGACGAGAACGCTGTCTTCGTGCGAAAGTCCATGCTGCTTGCAGAAACGGCTGGCGTCCCGGGTCCCCAGTGTTGAGTGGTCGCCCCCGCGCCCTTTGGCGATGTCATGAAACAAGGCGGCCAGATAAAGAAGTTCCGGTTTATCGAAGCCTTCCATGAGCCGGCTGCACAAGGGGAATTCATGGCTATGCTGCGGAAGCGCGAAACGGCGCAAATTGCGCAATACGTTCAGGATATGCTCGTCCACGGTATAAACATGGAAGAGGTCGTGTTGCATCTGACCCTCGATGCGACCGAACGCCGGAATATAGCGGCCGAGGATGCCGTAGCGGTTCATGCTGCGCAAAGCGGCCGTGATGCCTGCCGGCTGCCGCAGAATTTCGAGAAAAAGCTGCCGGTTATGCTTGTCTGCGCGGAACTCGTTGTTGACCAGATTCTTGACGCGCCATAGGTTGCGCAGCAGCAATGCACTGAAACCCTTGAGTTCGGCATGCTGTTCAAGCAAGAGGAAGCTTTCCAGGATCGCGCTCGGTTCTTTCTGCAGCAGGGTTGGTAAGCGCGGTTCGAGCTGACCGTCTCGTGCCAGGAAGCGTGAGTTGATGACGACGGTACGCGCCTGCTGGGGGAGAATGCGTTCCTGCAAGGCCTGAATCAGGATTTCATTCATGAGGCGAATGAATTTCGCGCTACGGTAATAGCGCTGCATTAAGCGCTCGCTGGCGCGCTTGCGAGCGGTGCTGGAGAGGCCAAGCTGGGAGGCCAGTTCGTTCTGGAAGTCGAAGAGCAGACGGTCTTCGCGGCGTTTGGCCAGATGATGCAGCCGTATTCTCAGCATCTGGATAAACAGCTCCTGCCTGCGGATTTGTCTGGCTTCACGCTGTGTAATCAGGCCTGCCCGCACCAGTGCATTCCAGCTTCCGCCCAGCCCTGCACCGGAGCTGATCCACAGTATCGTCTGCAGGTCGCGCAGCCCGCCAGGGCTTTCCTTCAAATTAGGTTCGAGATTGTAGGCGGTATCATTGAATCGTCCGTGACGATGCGTCTGTTCCAGCAGTTTGTCCTTGAGAAAGGCCGCCGGATCCAGCTCGGCGAACAGTTGTTCATGCATGCGCTGGAATGTATGCGTATCACCTGCCAGATGCCTGGACTCGATGAGATTGGTACGGACTGTGACGTCTCGGCGCGCTTCTTCTAGGCACTCCGCCAACGAGCGCACGCTATGGCCGACGGCAAGGCCAATATCCCAGAACAGCCCGATCAGCGGTTCTAATTGCTTGTCAAAGGCGGCATCATGGTCGTCCGGCAGCAGGATGAGAAGATCGACGTCAGAGTAGGGAAACAGTTCGCCGCGACCATAGCCGCCAACGGCTACCAGGCTGACGGATGCCGGCATGGCAGCGTGTTGCCATAAATCGCGCAGCAGATCGTCGACTAGGCGGCTATGTTTTTTCAGCAGTTGTGCCGTATCTGCTTCTTGCTCGAAAGCGGAGCGCAATTCCGATTGACGGGACTGCAGGCGCTCGCGCCAGTATTCGATGTCAGTGCCCAACGTCTGGATCAGGCGCGAATAAATGCCGGAGGCTGAGGCGAGTCGGCGGAAACAGTCATGACCTCATATCCGGTTGGTGTGACGAGGAGGGTGTGTTCCCATTGGGCCGACAGGCTGCGATCCTTGGTGACAATGGTCCAGCCATCGCCCAATTGGCGGATATCACGCTTGCCGGCATTGATCATGGGCTCGATGGTAAACATCATGCCGGCTTGCAATTTGAGGCCGGTGCCGGGTTTGCCGTAATGCAGAACTTGCGGGTCTTCGTGGAACTTTTTGCCAATTCCGTGGCCGCAGAATTCGCGCACGACCGAATAGCCGCTGTTCTCCGCATGCCGTTGAATTGCATGGCCGATATCGCCCAGCGTGGCGCCCGGCCTGACCTGGGCGATGCCTATCCACATGCACTCATAGGTGATGTCGCACAGGCGTTTGGCCTGGATCGACGGAGTGCCGACGCAGAACATGCGGCTGGTGTCGCCGTGATACCCGTCCTTGATGACGGTGATGTCCAGGTTGACGATATCGCCGTTTTTCAGCACCTTGTCGCCCGGGACGCCATGGCATACCTGATGATTGATCGAGGTGCAGATGGATTTCGGGTAAGGCCGGTGACCGGGCGGCGCATAATTCAGCGGCGCCGGAATGGTGCCCTGGACATTGACCATGTAATCGTGGCACAAGCGGTCCAGCTCCTCCGTTGTGACGCCAGGCTTGACGAACGGCGTAATGTAGTCGAGCACTTCGGATGCGAGTTTTCCCGCAACACGCATTTTTTCGATATCGGTATCGTTTTTAATCGTAATGGACATGACTGCTGAAGCTGGCTTTGCCTTGAGTGGAGCGAAGCATTTATGGTAGCATACGCCGCCCGTTTCAATTGAATCGGGAAATTCCCACACACGCTCACGTATAGGGTGCCCATGTCGGGTTTCTGGGAGCGTGTGGAGGCTTAACCTTATACAGGAGAATCAAGATGTCCGTGACCATGCGTCAAATGCTGGAAGCCGGGGTGCACTTCGGCCACCAGACCCGTTACTGGAACCCTCGTATGGCGCCGTTTATTTTCGGCGACCGTAACAAGATCCATATCGTCAACCTCGAAAAAACCCTGCCGATGTTCGAAGACGCACTCAAGTATGTGCGTCAGCTGGCCGCCAACAAGGGCCGCATCCTGTTCGTCGGCACAAAGCGTCAGGCTCGCGAAATCATCAAGGAAGAAGCCGAGCGCGCAAGCTGCGCTTACGTTAATCACCGCTGGCTGGGCGGCATGCTGACCAACTTCAAGACGGTCAAGCAGTCCATCAAGCGCCTGTCCGACTATCAAACCATGATGGAAGACGGCAGCTTCGAACGCCTGGGCAAGAAGGAAGTGCTGGGCTACAAGCGCGAAATCGAGAAGCTGGAACGCTCCATCGGCGGCATCAAGGAAATGGGCGGCCTGCCGGACGCGATCTTTATCGTCGACGTCGGCCACGAATCCGGTGCCGTGACCGAGGCAGGCAAGCTCGGTATCCCGGTGATCGGCATTGTCGATACCAACAACTCCCCGGACGGTGTCGCCTACGTTGTCCCTGGTAACGACGACTCCAGCCGTGCCATCCGCCTGTATGCCCGCGGTATTGCCGATGCGGTTCTGGAAGGCCGGAGCCAGTCGATCAGCGAGATTGTCAAGGCCGCAACCGAAGAAGAATTTGTCGAAGAACCGGCGGCAGAATAGAAAACCCTTGAAAAGGGGCGTTAAGCCCCTTTTTTATACCCGCAATTTGTGGGATCGGAATTAGTTAGGAGAATTACGATGGCGGAAATTACCGCAGGTATGGTGAAGGAACTGCGTGAGCGTACCGACGCTCCGATGATGGACTGCAAGAAGGCGCTGAGCGAAGCCGAAGGCGACATGGCACGTGCGGAAGAAATCCTGCGTGTGCGCTTCGGCAACAAGGCCAGCAAGGCTGCAGGCCGAGTTGCAGCAGAAGGCACCGTTGGCATCTACATCAGCGCGGACGGCAAGCTGGGCTCCATGGTCGAAGTGAACTGCGAAACCGACTTTGTTGCCAAGAACGATGAATTCCTGGCGCTGACCAAGAATCTGGCCGAGCTGGTTGCCAGCAACAACCCGACGGATGCCGAAGCGCTTTCCACGTTGAAGATCGGCGACAGCACGGCGGAAGAAGTGCGTGCGCAGCTGGTTGGCAAGATTGGCGAAAACATGACCGTGCGTCGTTTCGTTCGTGTCGAAGCCAAGGGTGCATTGGCGAGCTATGTGCATGGCGGCAAGATCGGCGTGCTGGTGGATGTTGTCGGCGGGGACGAGTCCCTGGCCAAGGATATCGCAATGCATATTGCTGCGGCTAAGCCGAAGTCGCTGGACGCTTCCGGTGTGGATGCTTCCCTGATCGAGGCCGAGCGACGCGTTGCCATTGAAAAGGCCAAGGAAGCCGGCAAGCCGGAAGCAATGCTGGAAAAGATCGCTGACGGTACGGTGCAGAAGTTTCTGAAGGAAGTGACCCTGCTGTCGCAGCCCTTTGTCAAGGATGACAAGCAGACCATTGAGCAGCTGCTGAAATCCAGGGGCGCCAGTGTTGCCAGCTTCACGATGTACGTCGTCGGCGAAGGCATCGAGAAGAAGGTGACCGATTTCGCTGCCGAAGTGGCTGCTGCTGCCAAGGTGTAATCCACGCATGACCGCCCCTGCCTATAAACGCATTCTGCTCAAGCTGTCCGGCGAAGCCCTGATGGGCGAGGATAGCTACGGCATCAACCGTGCGACCATCGAACGTATCGTCGCCGAAATCAAGGAAGTGGTTGATCTCGGGGTCGAAGTGGGCGTGGTGATCGGCGGGGGCAATATTTTCCGGGGTGTCGCACCCGCCGCAGCCGGCATGGATCGTGCCACGGCCGATTACATGGGCATGATGGCGACCGTGATGAATGCTCTGGCCCTGCAGGACGCGATGCGCCAGATCGGACTGGTCAGCCGCGTGCAGTCCGCGCTCAACATCGAGCAGGTGGCCGAGCCTTATATTCGCGGCAAGGCGATTCGTTACCTTGAAGAGGGGCGCGTGGTCATCTTCGGTGCCGGTACCGGCAATCCCTTCTTTACGACAGATACTGCAGCCGCGCTACGCGGCATGGAAATCAACGCCGACATCGTGCTGAAGGCGACCAAGGTGGATGGCGTCTATACGGATGATCCGAAGACGCATCCTGACGCGATGCGCTACAAGACGCTGACATTCGACGAGGCCATCATCAAGAACCTGAAGGTGATGGATGCCACCGCTCTGACTTTGTGCCGTGATCAGAAATTGCCGATCTGCGTATTCAGCATATTCAAGCAGGGCGGGCTGAAACGCGTGGTAATGGGCGAAGATGAAGGCACGCATGTGCTACCCTAGTGACAAAGGAGACCGACATGCTGAATGACATCAAGAAAACGACAGAACAAAAAATGCAGCGTGCGCTGGAAGTACTGAAAACCGATCTCAGCAAGGTGCGCACCGGTCGAGCCCATGCGGGCTTGCTGGATCATGTGATGGTCGAATACTACGGCAGCATGGTGCCGATCAGCCAGGTCGGCAGCGTAGGGGTGGCCGATGCGCGTACCCTTACGGTCAGCGCTTGGGAAAAACCCATGTTGGCCAAGATCGAAAAAGCAATCCGCGATTCCGATCTTGGGCTCAACCCGGCCAACAGCGGCGATATGTTGCGCGTGCCGATGCCGGCACTGACGGAAGAGCGTCGTCGCGACCTGATCAAGGTTGTTCGAGGCGAGGGCGAAGATGCCAAGGTGTCCGTGCGCAACGTGCGCCGCGACGCCAATGACCAGTTGAAGAAACTGCTTAAGGACAAGGAAATCGGCGAGGATGACGAGCGCCGAACCCAGGACGAAATCCAGAAGCTGACTGACCGCTATGTTGCCGAGGTCGACAAGGCAATTCAGGCTAAAGAAGCGGAGTTGATGGCCATTTAGGCCTCGTCCTGGAGGCTCATTGGAGCAGCCGGAGCCATGATATATCCAGTCTTCTGTTGAAAGGGTAGCGTTGGCCCTCTTTGCCAGTTCCACACAAAAAATTCCGGAGTCGCACGAAACACCGCGCCATATTGCCATCATCATGGATGGGAACGGGCGTTGGGCCAAGAAACGCTTTCTCCCGCGAGTCATGGGTCATAAGCGTGGTGTCGAAACCGTTCGCGAAGTGGTCAAGCAATGTGTGAGCCATGGCGTTGAATACCTCACGCTGTTTGCATTCAGCAGCGAAAACTGGCGCCGCCCCCCTGATGAAGTCAAATTCCTCATGGGGCTTTTCATGGAAGCGCTCAAGCGCGAGGTCTCCAAACTCCACCAAAATCAGATCCGGCTCGTGCTGATAGGGGATCGCTCCCGCTTCGATCCGCTTCTCCTGAAGGAAATTCATGAAGCGGAAAAACTGACCCAGCACAACACCAAGATGACGCTGACCATCGCCGCCAATTATGGCGGGCGCTGGGATATCCACCAGGCGTTGCAGCGCATGCTCCATGCAAAACCGGAACTGGTCGCTGGTTTTTCGGAAAACGATTTGTCCGAATATCTATCCATGCATTACGCGCCTGAGCCGGATCTCTTTATCCGAACGGGTGGTGAGAAGCGTATCAGCAATTTCCTGTTATGGCAGCTGGCTTATACCGAGCTCTATTTTACCGAAACCTTGTGGCCGGATTTCGATGCGAAGGCCTTCGAGATTGCATTGCGCTCTTACGGTCAGCGCGAGCGCCGTTTTGGGCGCACCAGCGAACAGGTGGCACGTGTTTAGGACACGGCTGGCAACGGCAGCCGTCCTGCTTGGGTTCTTCCTTGCAGCCCTGTTCTATTTGCCGGATTTTTACTGGACCCTGCTGATGCTCGCCGTGGTCGGTGTCAGCGCGCTTGAGTGGGCCTTGTTGGCTGGATTTTCCCCGCGTGGGCGTTACACCTATCTGGCCTCGATTCTGTCGCTGGGTGGATTGTTGATGTGGCAAGCCGCATCGCCGGCCATGTTTGCTGTGCAGTATCACCTGAATTTATGGCTCATCTTCGCGGCGTTCCTGTTCTGGGTCTTGCTGGTGCCCGCCTGGCTGATCGGTCATTTTCGCGCATCGAGCAAAACCTTGATGGCGGTGACCGGCATTCTGGTATTGCTGCCGACATGGATGGCGCTGGTCGGGCTGCGCGGCGTGAGTCCGTATCTGTTGCTGGGGGCCATGGCAACGATATGGATCGCCGATACGGCAGCCTATCTTTTCGGTAAGCGATTCGGGCGACACAAGTTGGCTCCGCTTGTCAGCCCGGGGAAAACATGGGAAGGCGTGCTCGGTGCCCTGCTTGCGGTGACCATTTACGGAGTCGGCCTGAATGCCTTGCTGGGGCTCAGCCCGTGGCTGCTGCCCGGGCTGTGGTGCCTGACTGTGCTGAGCATCGTCGGCGATCTGTTCGAATCACTGCTGAAAAGGCAGGCTGGATTGAAAGATAGCGGTGCCTTGCTGCCCGGGCATGGGGGTATGCTGGACCGCATTGACGGCCTGACCTCCACGCTGCCCTTGATCGTGTTTTATCTTTATTTTCCCCTTTATTACACGATGTTCGTCAACGCATGAAGCGTGTGCAAAACATTACCGTTCTCGGCTCGACCGGCACGATAGGCGTCAGCACCCTGGACGTCATCGCACGTCACCCGGAACGCTTCAGGGCGTATGCCTTGACTGCCAATTCCCGTGTTGCTCCATTGCTGGAGCAGTGCCGTCAGTTTCAGCCGGCTTATGCGGTAGTGCTGGATGCGGACGCCGCGGATATCCTGAGGCAGCAGCTCAAGCAGGAAGGGCTGCCGACACAGGTGTTAAGCGGCCTGGCTGCGCTGGAAGAGGTAGCGGCGCTGCCGGAAGTGGATGCTGTCATGGCTGCGATCGTCGGCGCGGCAGGGTTGCGCCCGGCCCTGGCTGCAGCACGGGCCGGCAAGCGCGTGCTGCTGGCCAACAAGGAAACGCTGGTGATGTCCGGCGCGCTTTTCATGGAGGCCGTTCGCAGTGGCGGCGCCACCTTGCTGCCTATCGATAGTGAACACAATGCGATCTTCCAGGTGATGCCGACCGATGCGCATGATTTGAGTGCGGCGGGGGTTAGCAAGATCTTGTTGACGGCCTCAGGTGGTCCATTCCGGCGCGCAACGGTGGAAGAATTGCAAAGGGTAACGCCCGAGCAGGCACTCAATCATCCCAATTGGGTCATGGGGCCAAAAATCACCATAGATTCGGCAACCTTGATGAACAAGGGGCTGGAAGTCATCGAAGCACACTGGTTGTTCAATGCTGCACCGGAGCAGATTGAAGTGGTCGTGCATCCGCAAAGCGTGATCCATTCGATGGTGCAATATGTCGACGGATCGGTCCTGGCTCAACTCGGCAACCCCGACATGCGTACACCGATCGCCTATGCACTCGGTTATCCGGAGCGGATACAAAGCGGGGTGGGTGCATTGGATCTTTTCAAGACGGCCAGACTGGATTTCGAACCACCCGACACGGCTCGTTTTCCATGCCTGCGCCTGGCATTCGAATCACTCCGGCGCGGGGGCGATGCGCCAGCCATCCTGAATGCGGCCAATGAAATTGCAGTGCAGGCCTTTCTTGAGCGCAAAATCGGCTTCATGGACATTCCGCGCCTGATCGAACATACGCTGTCCGACATGGTAGTCGAGGAAAAGGTGACGCTGGAAGGCCTGGTCGCCGCCGATACGGAAGCGCGACGTATTGCAGAACACTGGGTGGAGCGTTTGCACTGATGGTAACCCTGATCGCCTTTGCCGTTACCTTGGGGCTGCTCATTACCGTGCATGAGTTCGGTCATTATCTTGTCGCGCGCTGGTGCGGCGTGAGAGTCCTGCAATTCTCCATCGGCTTCGGGCGTGCATTGTACAGCCGCCGTTTGGGTCGGGATGGCACGGAATTCATGCTGGCTGCGTTCCCCCTGGGCGGCTACGTGCGCATGCTGGACGAGCGCGAAGGTGCCGTCGCAGAAGCTGACTTGCCGCGCGCATTCAATCGTCAGGCTGTCTGGAAACGTATGCTGGTGGTAGTCGCAGGGCCATGCGCCAATCTCCTGTTCGCCGTGTTGCTGTACTGGATATTGTTCATGAGCGGCATCACAGGGCTGAAGCCGTTGTTGGGCAACGTTCCGGAAGACAGCCCCGCCGCCCGCGCGAGTATGAAGTCCGGTGAATTGGTGCAGAAAGTCGACGGGATAAGTGTTGCCACCTGGCAGGATGTGCGCTGGCTGCTTCTGCGTAAGTCCATGGAAACCTCCCGCATTGAAATCGAAGCGACCAGCGGCAATGATGAGGTTCATCTGCATCGTCTGGATCTGGCCGGCATTACGCAGGATGGCGGCCAGCACGATGTGCTGGACCAGTTGGGGCTGGCCGCTTACCGACCTGAGATGCCTGCGCGGGTTGGCGAGATCATCGAGGGCGGAGCGGCAGCCAGGGATGGGTTGCAGGCGGGCGATGAAATTCTTGCCGTCAATGGCGTGGCGATTGCGCAATGGGAAAGCTTTGCCAGCATCGTGCGCCAGAACCCTTCCAAACCCCTGGAATTGAAAATCCGGCGCAATGGGAACCAGATGGCGTTGCGCTTGACGCCTGACCCGATCAAGCAAGGTGCCAATACGGTGGGGCGCGTCGGCGCCGCTTACAAGATGGCCCCGGAAGAACTGAAACAATACCTGGTGGAAGTGCGCTACTCGCCGACAATGGCATTGCTGCACGCGGCCGGAAAGACCTGGGATACCTCCGTGTTCAGCTTGCAGATGCTGGGCAGCATGCTGACCGGGGCGGTTTCCTGGAAAGGGGTGAGCGGGCCTGTCACCATTGCCACATATGCAGGCCAGAGCGCCCATGTCGGCTGGAAGTCTTTCCTGATGTTCCTGGCATTGGTCAGCATCAGTCTGGGCGTGCTGAATTTGCTGCCGGTTCCCGTTTTGGACGGCGGGCATTTAATGTATTATATGATCGAAATTTTAAAGGGCAGTCCGGTCTCGGAACGTGCCATGGAAATCGGACAAAAAATAGGGTTCGCGCTGCTGGGGCTTTTAATGGCATGCGCGTTTTATAACGATATCAACCGACTCGTCACAGGCTCTTAATGATATTCCGGCTCATTCCCTCTCTGATCATCGGGCTCTATGCAACCTCCGCCTTGGCCATGGAGCCTTTCGTTATCAAGGATATCCGGGTAGAGGGTATTCAGCGCACCGAAGCCGGTACGGTATTTAATTATCTTCCCGTCAAGGTGGGTGAAACCATCGACGATCAGCGTGCCGCCCAGGCAATCAAGGCTTTGTATGGCACGGGGTTCTTCAAGGACGTGCGGCTGGAGCAGGAGGGGGATGTCCTCGTGGTGACGGTGCAGGAGCGCCCGGCCATTGCCCAGATCGATTTCAGTGGCAACAAGGCGTTCCCCAGCGATAAGATGAAGGAAGGGCTGAAACAGATCGGCCTGTCCGAAGGCATGATCTTCGACCGCTCGATGCTGGACAAGGCGGAACAGGAGATCAAGCGCCAGTACCTGAGTCAGGGTAAATATGGGGCTACCGTCAAAGCCATCGTCAGTCCGCTGGAACGTAACCGTGTCGCGGTTCGTTTCGACATCGAGGAAGGCGTGGTCTCCAAGATTCACGCAATCAATATCGTTGGCAACCAGGTTTTTGACCAGTCCGAGCTGTTGAAGCAATTTACCTTGACCACGCCCAACTGGATGAGTTGGTGGAACAAGGATGACCAGTATTCCAAACAGAAGCTGACGGCTGACCTGGAGGCGTTGCGTTCGTTCTACATGAACCAGGGCTATCTGGAGTTCAATATCGAATCGACCCAGGTGTCGATTACCCCGGACAAGCGCGATATCTATATCACGGTCAATATCAAGGAAGGCGAGAAATACACCGTCACCGACGTCAAGATGGCCGGCGAAATGCTGGTGCCGGAGGATGAACTGCGTAAGTTAGTCACAGTGCAGCCGGGTGAAGTGTTCAATCGCGAAAAACTGACTGAGTCCAGCAAGGCGATCGGCGACCGGCTGGGAAATGACGGTTATGCCTTTGCCAACGTTAATGCCGTTCCTGAAGTGGATAAGGACAAGCATACCGTTGCCTTTACCTTCTTTGTCGATCCGGGCCGTCGCGTCTATGTCCGGCGCATCAACCTGACCGGAAACACGCGGACGCGCGACGAAGTGCTCCGTCGCGAAATGCGCCAACTGGAGTCGTCCTGGTATTCGGCTGAGAAAATCAAGCGCTCCAAGGAGCGCCTGGACCGGCTGAATTATTTTGAGGACGTTAACATCGAGACGCCGGCGGTACCGAATACTGCGGATCAGGTCGATCTCAATATCGACGTCACGGAAAAATCCACGGGCAGCGTGATGTTTGGTGCCGGTTTGTCGAGCGCTGAAGGTGTCGTGTTCGGGGTGACCGTCAACCAGTCCAACTTCCTCGGTACTGGCAACCGGGTCAGTACGCAGGTGAATACGGGTAAAGTGAACACGACGTATTCGCTTTCCTATACCGACCCGTACTTTACGCCGGATGGCGTCAGCCGCGGTTTCGATTTTTATCGTAAGGACGTCGACTCGAGCTCGCTGGATGTGGGTACGTACGGCACCAAGTCCTACGGGGCCGGGATACGCTTCGGCATTCCGCTCAATGAGCGGGATACGTTTAGCGCTGGCATGACGATTGACTATACCGCGATTGATTTGACCTCCAGCAGCCCGGACCGCTATGTGAATTACTGCGGCAACGACTCCGGGTGCGACAACACCACGCTACGCACCGATTTGGGCTGGGCGCACGATACGCGCGACAATATCCTGTTCCCCAATCGCGGCGTACTGCAGCGGTTGACCGGGGAAATTGGCTTGCCGGGACTGGATCAGGAGTACTACAAGATTTCCTACCAGCATACCTGGTACAAGGACATTACCAAGAACGTGACGCTCATGCTGAACGGTGAGGCCGGCTACGGTCAAGCCTATGGCGGTAAAGAGTATCCGTTCTTCAAGAATTTTTATGCCGGCGGGGTGAGTTCGGTTCGAGGCTATCAGACCAGTGCGATCGGCCCGCGCGACATCGATTCGGCAACCGGTAAGGATTATGCCGTCGGCGGGACCAAGCGCCTGGTCGGTAATGCGGAAATGTTTTTCCCGATTCCCTTCCTGACGGATTCGAAACAGCTGCGGTTGAGCGCTTTCCTTGATGCGGGCTCGGTGTGGGGCGTGCAAGGAGCGGCCGACTCCTGTAATGGAGCCGCTGATTGCATGCGTTATTCCACCGGGGTAGGGGTGAGCTGGTATTCGCCGTTCGGGCCGATCAAGCTTGTGTTGGCCAAGCCACTTAACGAAAAGAGCGGGGACAAGACGGAAACCCTGCAATTCCAGCTGGGTTCACAATTCTAATGAATGCAATGAAAATCAGGAGATATCAATTGAACAGAATGTTGCAAGTGATGCTGGCCGGCGTATTGTCGCTGTCCGCGATGGCAAGTGTGGCTGCCGACCTCAAGATCGGCTATGTGCAGGTGGACAAAATCCTGCAGGAAGCGCCGCAAACCGTTGAAAGCGGAAAGAAACTGGAGCGTGAGTTCAGTCCGAGAACGCAGGAGCTGGAGCGCATGCAAAAGCAGATTCGCGACCAGGAGACAGCGTTGGACAAAGACAGTCTCACCATGTCTGAGTCCGATCGTCGCAATAAGGAACGCGATATCGCCAACAACAAGCTGGAATTTCAGCGCAAGCAACGCGAGCTGCGTGAGGACATCAACCTGCGCAAGAACGAAGAGCTGTCCTCCTTGCAGGATCGTATCAACAAGGCGGTCTCATCCGTCGCCGAAACCGAAGGATATGATCTTGTCGTCTACAGCGGCGTGGCATTCGCCAGCAAGAAAATCGACATTACCGACAAGGTATTGAAGTCGCTGGGCAAGAAGTAATCCGCTTCCAATGCGTGCCAGCTATTCCCTGAGGGAGATTGCGGCGCAGCTGGGTGGGGAAGTGCTGGGAGATGGCGACGTGGTTGTCTCCCGGATGGCATCGCTGACGAATGCCGGCCCTGGAGACTTGAGTTTTCTGGCAGATTCGAAATACCGCTCGAAACTGCTTGCGACCAGGGCTTCCGCCGTCGTCGTCGGCGAAGGCGATGCCAGTGTGACGCTCTTGCCGCGCATCGTCACTGAAAATCCTTATGCTTACTTCGCTCGCGCTTCAGCCTTGTTAAACCAGGCGCCGCGTGAGACCCCGGGTATTCATTCAACTGCGGTAGTTGATGCATCGGTGCAGCTGCCTGCATCTGTTTCGATTGGTCCACACAGCCGAATCGGCCGTGACGTGGTGCTTGGAGAGAATGTCGTTATCGGCGCCGGCAGCAGTATCGGGGACGAGGTTGTCATCGGCGCCTATTCTCACATTCATGCCAATGTTACGGTCTATGCAGGCTGCCGGCTCGGTCAGCACTGCGTCCTCAGCGCCGGAGCCGTCATCGGTGCCGATGGTTTCGGCTATGCGGAAGATCGGGGACGATGGGTCAAAATTCCACAGGTCGGAAACGTTTTGATCGGAGACAATGTCGAAATCGGCGCCAATACGACCATCGATCGCGGCGCTTTGGATGATACCGTGATCGAAGACGGGGTGAAGATGGATAACCTGATACAGATCGGCCACAATTGCAGTATCGGCGCACATACCGTGATTGCTGGCTGTGTCGGTATCGCAGGAAGCACTCGTATCGGGCGCCATTGCCGGATTGGCGGCGCGGCAATGATACTGGGGCATCTTGAGATTGCCGATGGCGTGACGGTGTCTTCGGGAAGCATGATTACTCGATCCCTGTCGCAAGCGGATACGTATACGGCATTGATGCCTTTTCAATCGCATGGGAAATGGCTTAAAACAGCGGCACATTTGCGCCATCTGGACGATATGGTGAACCGTATTGCCCGTCTTGAAACCGAACTTGAGGCCTTGAAGAAGGAAAAGAAATGAGCAGCATGGAAATACACGAAATCCTCGAGCACCTGCCTCACCGCTATCCGTTCCTGCTGCTGGATCGGGTGGTTTCGCTGGAGTTGGAAAAGGAAATCGTTGCGATCAAGAATGTAACGATCAACGAGCCCTTTTTCCCCGGTCATTTTCCTTATCATCCGGTCATGCCCGGCGTATTGATCGTGGAGGCGATGGCGCAGGCTGCGGCTGTGCTTTCCTTCAAGACCATGGGGCGAAAACCCTCGGATGACTCGGTCTACTATTTTGCGGGCATTGATAAGGTCCGTTTCAAGAAGCCGGTATCGCCCGGGGACCAGTTGGTATTGAAGGTCAAGATCGACCGCATCATGCGGGGCATCTGGAAATACTCCGGTCAGGCACTGGTGAACGACGAGGTGGCGGCCGAAGCCGAATTGCTGTGTACGCTGAAAGTGATCAAGTGATTCATCCGACTGCGATCATTGATCCGAAAGCCGAGCTTGCCTCGGATGTCAGTGTCGGCGCCTATTCGGTCATCGGTCCCGATGTCCGTATCGGCAGCGGCACAACGATTGGCAATCACGTGGTCGTCCAAGGGCCGACTACGATCGGGCGCAACAACCGCATTTTCCATTTCTGTTCCCTGGGCGAAGAGCCTCAGGATAAAAAATACAAGGGTGAACCGACCACCCTGGAAATCGGCGACGGCAACACCATACGGGAATACTGCACCTTCAATCGCGGCACGGTACAGGATGTCGGCGCAACCCGGCTGGGAAACGAGAACTGGGTCATGGCGTATGTTCACATCGCCCATGATTGCCAGATCGGCAGCCACACCATTTTTGCGAACAACTCCTCGCTTGCCGGCCACGTTACCATTTACGATCATGCCATCCTGGGCGGATTCACGCTGGTGCACCAGTTCTGCAAGATTGGCTCCCATGTCATCACTGCCGTGGGTTCCGTCGTGTTCAAGGATATCCCCCCTTATGTGACTGCTGCGGGCTACGACGCCAAACCGCATGGCATTAATTCGGAAGGCTTGAAGCGACGTGGTTTCTCCGCAGATACCATGATGCAACTCAAACGCGCCTATAAAACCTTGTACAAATCCAGCCTTACGCTGGAAGAGGCCAAACTCCAACTCATGGATCAACGTAGCGCGTGCCCTGAAATTGGTCCGCTGCTGGAATTTCTCGACAGTTCGACACGCGGTATCATCCGCTGATCTCCCATTATGCTGACTATTGGAATCGTGGCCGGCGAAGCGTCCGGCGACTTGCTTGGCAGTCACTTGATTCAGGCGCTGAAGAAGCGCAATCCGGACATCAAATTCGTTGGCATCGCCGGGCCGAAGATGCAAGCGGCCGGAGCGGTTTCCCTGTTCCCGATGGAGAAGCTGGCGGTACGGGGATATTTCGAGGTACTGAAACACCTGTTCGGACTGCTGCGGCTGCGCCGCCAGCTTTTTACCTATTTCCGCAACAATCCGCCCGATATATTCATCGGCATCGATGCCCCGGACTTCAATCTTGGTCTGGAACGCAGGCTGAAGCGCTGCGGCATCAAGACCGTGCATTATGTCAGCCCTTCCATCTGGGCGTGGCGCGGCGGTCGCATTCGCAAGATCAAGCGTGCGGTATCGCACGTGCTGGCGCTTTTCCCTTTCGAAGTCCCGATCTATGAAAAGGCCGGTATTCCGATTACTTACGTGGGGCACCCACTCGCCGACGTTTTACCATTGGAACCCGACCAGGCAGCCGCGCAATTCGAATTGAAAGTAGGTAAGGGCAATATCGTCATTGCAATGCTTCCCGGAAGCCGTCAGAGCGAGCTCGACTATATGGCCGAACTCTTTGTGGAGACCGCGAAGCGCATCCATGCGCAATATCCCGCCGCACAATTCCTGCTTCCCGTCATATCGCGTGAAACCCGCTGGAAACTGCAGGCGGCAATTGCCAAGCTTGGCGCTGAGGAATTACCGATTACCATACTGTTCGGTCATGCGCACCGAGCGATGGAAGCCGCCGATGTCGTCGTCGTCGCCTCCGGGACGGCAACGCTCGAGGCGGCCCTGCTGAAGCGGCCCATGGTCATCACCTACCGAATGTCCAGGTTCAGCTGGCAGATTCTGCGGCACATGAATTATCTGCCTTACGTCGGCCTGCCCAATATCCTGGCTGGCAAGCAGCTTGTGCCGGAGCTGCTGCAAAACGAAGCCAATCCTGAAAAACTGGCAGATGCCGTTTTCAATCTGCTCGGTGATAAAGCAGCCAGCACGGAAATCAGGCGCGAGTTCACGGCCATCCATCACATGCTGAGGCAGAATACCGAAGAAAAGGCGGCGCAAGCGATTCTGGAGCTGGTCTCTTGATCGATGATGCTTATGTTTGCGGCGTCGACGAGGCAGGGCGGGGACCATTGGCCGGCGCCGTTTATGCTGCGGCAGTCATCCTGGACCCGGTGCGCCCGATCGCAGGAATTGCCGATTCCAAAAAGCTGTCCGAGAAAAAACGGGAGGGCCTTGCCGAGGCGATCAAATCCAACGCTTTTGCCTGGATGATCGCTTTTGCCACAGTTGAAGAAATTGATAGCCTGAATATCCTGCAAGCCAGCCTTTTGGCCATGAAGCGTGCGGTGGAAGGTTTGGGTGTGGAGCCGAAACAGGTGCTGGTCGACGGCCTGCATTGTCCAAGGCTTGCGAGTCCTACAGAAGCTGTGGTCAAGGGAGATAGCAAGGTGCTTGCCATCGCTGCAGCCTCCATACTCGCCAAGACCGCCCGCGATGCGGAAATGCGACGTCTGCATGAGGCGTATCCGAACTATGCCTTTGCCCGCCATAAAGGCTACCCAACGGCGGAGCATCTGCAATTATTGGCACAGCATGGGGTCTCGCCGGTACACCGCAAGAGCTATGCACCGGTCAGGGCATTATTGCTAGGGAATTAGTGTTGGGCTGCCGTTGCTGCGGCCGATGCTGCGCTGGCGGCTGCTTCCGCAGCGGCCGAAGGTCCGGGTTTGGCGGGCGGGGATATCGGAGTGATGGTAGGCCTGATGTCAGGCACTTTTGCTGCTGGGGCTAGAGCGCTTGCCGGAGCCGGATCAGCCGGCTTTTCTGGCACGGCGGCTTCTGCCGAGGTCTGATCCAGTTTGCCTTCATCGTGCAGAATGGCTTCTTCTGTTTCCTTGTTCAGCACGATGATGCTGATGCGCCGGTTGATGGGGTTGTAGGGATTTTCTTTGTCGAAGAGCACGAAAGAGGACAGGCCCACGACCCGGGCGACTTTTTCCTCGTCCATGCCGCCGTCAACCAAGGCACGCCGGGAAGAGTTGGCGCGATCCGCAGAGAGCTCCCAGTTGCTGTAGTGCACGCCAGGCAGTTTTGAATACGGGGTGGCATCGGTATGGCCGGACAGACTGATCTTGTTCGGCACATGATTGATGACTTTGCCGATTTCGTGCAGGATTTGTGCAGCGTACGGCTGCAGCACGGTGCTCCCGCTTGCGAACATCGGCCGGTTTTCCTTGTCGATGATCTGGATACGCAACCCTTCCTTGGTGATTTCCAGCAGCAACTGATCCTTGAACGGCTTGAGGGCGGCGCTGGCATCGATGGCCTGTTCCAGTTCCTGCTTGAGTTGGAGCAGGCGTTCCTTGTCATTGGCGGTGATCTTGCCTACTTCCGCTGCGGATTGCTGGGGTTTTCCAGCTTTTTCGTCCGGATTCGAGCCTCGTTTGGTGTCGCCCTCAGAGTAGGTTACATCCTTGCCGCCACCGATCTTGATCATGCTGGTGCTGGCGCCGCCAGGACCAGCAATCGGACTCGGATTCTGGAAATAATCGGAAATGGCCTGCTTTTCTTCCTTGGTGGTACTACCCAGCAGCCACATCAGCAGGAAAAATGCCATCATCGCCGTCACGAAATCGGCATAGGCGATCTTCCAGGCGCCGCCATGATGGCCGTGGCCGCCTTTTTTGATCTTTTTGACAATAATGGGCTGGGTATTTTCTTCTGCCATGATGGCTGAACCTTAAAACAGAAAGCCGATTAAGCCTTCTTCTGCTTGACGTGTTCTTCCAGCTCGAGGAAGCCCGGTCGAACGCCCGAATACAGCACCTTGCGTCCGAATTCAACGGCGACCTGAGGGGCGTAGCCATTGAGATAGGCGAGAATGCAGGTCTTGATGCAGATGTAGAATTTTGCTTCGTCCTCGGATTGATGGCTCAGGGACGATGCAATGGGACCCACGAACCCGTAAGAAAGCAGAATACCGAGCATGGTGCCGACCAGGGCGGCACCCACCTTGTGGCCAAGCTCCTCGGGCGGTCCACCGATGGCGCCCATGGTAATCACCACGCCCAGCACCGCGGCCACGATCCCGAACGCCGGCAGGGCGTCGGAGGCGCCTTGGATTGCGGCGATGGGCGCGTGGGATTCCTGATGGTGGGTTTCCAATTCCACATCCATGAGATTCTCGATTTCAAAGGCGTTCATGCTCCCGCCAACCATCAGGCGAAAATAGTCACAGATGAAATCGAGAACATGGTGATCCGAGGTGATGTTGGGGTATTGACTGAAAATCGGGCTTTTTTCAGGATCTTCGATGTCGGCCTCCAGTGCGATGAGTCCGTCCTTGCGAATTTTGGTGAACAAGGCGTACATCAGCGCCAGCAGATCCATGTATTTCGCCTTGTTGTAACTTGAACCTTTGAGTAGTTTCGGTATGCTCCCAAATGCCTTTTTGACAATGGACATCGGGTTGGAAATCATGAAGGCGCCGAACGCTGCGCCGCCAATAATGAGGAGTTCGACAGGCTGGATCAGTGCTTTTAGGTTGCCGTGTTCAAGTATGTACCCCCCAATAACACAGCCGAGAACGATGACCGCGCCCAGAATAAAATTCATGGATAAACCTTTGCTTGTTAATTCGCACTGTTTAGAATATGTCGAGATTCTGCAATGAATCGTAAATGGCCGCAACCCTGCGATTTACTTAGGTCGCGGAGAACTTGGCTTTAGTCCTCATAGAGCTGCCTGATACGACGTAAACTGAATGAATTTCCTGTCGATGCCACCCTTACTTTATTTTCCCATTTTAACCGCGCGGACATTTCGGTGGATATTTACCGCCTTTGGTATCTGAAAAAGAATGAACGCGCACAAGGGCCGTTTCCGGAGGCTTTGATTTGCCGTTACATCGTGCTCGGCCGTATAGGCCAGGAAGACGAGGTCAGTCTGGATGGGCATTATTGGCGCAAGGTCGGAAATGTGTCGGAGCTGAAGCAGGCTGTCGATCGCTTGCTGCAGGATGGCATGAGCAAGGACGAAGAATGGAATGAAGAGCGGAGCAAGGCATTATTGCGCTGGCTGGATGATAGAAAGACTCCGGATCCTCGGTTGAAAAAAACCGAGCCTCCTCCAGACGCGGTACTGTTGCAGCGCTCCGGTTCCGACCGACGCCAGAATCCTGAAAACATCGACCAGCTCACCTACCGGGAAGTGCGAGGGTCTTTCGAGGCCTGGATTGCCCGACAGAACCAGCGTTATGGCAAAGCGGCTATGGGGGTCATTGTGGTGGTCTTGCTAACGTTTCTGGTGGTCACATACTATCAACCGGTCAACCCTGTCAAAGTTGGTTTGACCCTGGAGGCCAGCAACTGCGACGCGCCCCCGCATCAGGGTGTGAAATGGAGTAACTGCAGAAAAGACGACGAATTGCTGGTTGGAGCTGATTTGCGCGGGGCAGAGCTGATCGGCACCAGTTTTAGACGGGCCAATCTGAGTTATGCCGATCTGCGAAAAGCCAATCTGGCCCAATCCGATCTTACCGGAGCGAAGCTGGCCGGGGCACAACTGGAGGATGCCGTGTGGGTGGATGGCAGGATTTGCGCGGCGGGCTCGGTCGGCCGCTGTAATTAATCAATCATTTTAAAGAAAATATATATGGAACATATTTTGTGGTTCGAGGAGATCCGGCTTGGTGATTTGCCCAAAGTGGGAGGGAAAAACGCTTCGCTCGGAGAGATGTACCAGACGCTGACCGAGCACGGAGTCAAGATTCCGAATGGGTTTGCGGTCACGGCGGAGGCGTATTGGCATTTTATTGATGGCGGAAATCTGCGCGATAAAATGAGTGCCCTGCTGGCACGAGTTGACGGCAGCAGTGACGTCCGCACGCTGCAGGAAGTGGGCGAGAGCGTAAGGGAGTTGCTGCTGAACACTGCATTGCCCAAGGAAATCGAGAGTGCCATTCTCGAAGCCTATCGCAATTTAAGCCGTCAGTATGGTTGCGAACAGGTGGATGTGGCGGTGCGCAGTTCGGCCACGGCGGAAGACCTGCCTACCGCAAGCTTTGCCGGCCAACAGGAAACCTACCTCAATATTCACGGTGAGGCGCAGTTGCTGCATGCGGTGCAGGAGTGCTATGCCTCGTTGTTTACCGATCGTGCGATCTCCTACCGTATCGCCGGAGGCTTCGAGCACATGCAGGTGGCGCTCTCGATCGGCATCCAGAAAATGGTGCGCTCCGACCTCGCCACCTCCGGCGTCATGTTCTCGCTGGATACCGAAAGCGGTTTCAAGGATGTGGTGCTGATCAATGCCGCCTATGGGTTGGGCGAGCCGATCGTGCAGGGTAGCGTGACCCCGGACGAGTTTCTGGTATTCAAACCGACGCTCAAGACCGGGCACCGCCCGATCATCAAGAAGGCGATGGGAACGAAAGCCACCCGCATGATCTACGAGCAGGGCGGCAAGACGGCGACGGTAGCGGTTGATGATGCCAAGCGGGCGCAATTCAGCATCAGCGATGAGGATGCGCTGGAACTGGCGCGCTATGCCTGCGTGATCGAAGATCATTACTCACAGTTGCGCGGCATCTGGACTCCGATGGATATGGAATGGGCCAAGGACGGGGAGAGCGGCGAGCTCTACATCGTTCAGGCGCGCCCGGAAACTATCCATGGGCAATCTTCCGGGCTGAGTTATACCGAGTACCGGCTGAAACAGCGCAGCCGCATTCTGGTAACTGGGACCAGTGTCGGCGAAAAAATCTCCTCGGGGCGCGCCTGCGTGATCCGATCCATCGGCGATATTACCCAATTCACGGAAGGCGACATCCTGGTGACGGAACGCACCGATCCGGACTGGGAACCGGTGATGCGCAAATCCCGGGGCATCATTACCGACCAAGGGGGGCGTACCTGCCATGCCGCGATCGTTTCCCGCGAACTGGGCGTGCCCGCGATTGTCGGCACCGGCGACGGCTCACGTCGCTTGATGGACAACGCGGCGATCACGATGAATTGCGCCGAAGGCGAGCAGGGTGTTGTGTACGAGGGTGAACTTCCGTTCGAGGTGGAAACCTTCAATCTGGACAGGTTGCCGCAACCACCGGTAAAAATCATGATGAACGTGGCAGACCCTTCCCAGGCCCTGGCGCTGTCCAAAATCCCCAACCAAGGGGTTGGACTTGCACGCATGGAATTCATCATCAACCATGACATCGCAATCCATCCGATGGCACTGGTCGATTACGAGCACCTGCGCGACCACAAGCTCAAACATGAAATCGGCGAGCGCACCAAGGGCTACGACGACAAGCGCGAATATTTCATTGACAAGCTTGCGCGCGGCATTGGGACGATAGGCGCCGCATTCTGGCCTAATGACGTTATCGTACGCATGAGCGACTTCAAGACGAATGAATACGCCAACCTGCTGGGCGGACAACATTACGAACCGGCGGAAGAAAACCCGATGCTGGGCTTCCGGGGGGCTTCACGCTATGCGCATCCGAAGTACAAGCCGGCCTTTGCGCTGGAGTGCGCCGCCATCAAGCGCGTCCGTGAAGAAATGGGACTGACCAATGTCAAAATGATGATTCCATTCTGCCGAACGGTCGAGGAAGGCGAGAAGGTCCTGGCGACCATGGCCGAATTCGGATTGGTGCGCGGAGAACACGGGTTGGAAGTCTATGTGATGTGTGAAATCCCGAGCAATGTGATTCTCGCCGACCAGTTTGCCGAAATCTTCGATGGATTCTCAATCGGATCCAACGACTTGACGCAATTGACGTTGGGGCTGGACCGGGATTCGGAAATTGTCGCCCCCATATTTGACGAGCGCAATCCGGCGATCAAGGCACTCATTTCCCAAGTCATCCGTGCAGCCAAAGCCAAAGGCCGCAAGATTGGCATTTGCGGGCAGGCGCCGAGCGACTATCCTGAGTTTGCGGACTTCCTGGTGCAGGAAGGTATCGACAGCATCTCCTTGAATCCGGATAGCGTAATCAAGACCATGTTGTATCTGGAGAAAACTGCATCCTGATGCAAGAAAACGCGCCTTCGGCGGCAGAGCAGGAAGCACCACTGCCGCCGGCCATATTCCTGATGGGGCCGACGGCCAGCGGCAAGACCGGATTGGCCGTCGAATTGGCCGAGCGATATCCGGTAGAGATCATCAGTGTCGACTCGGCCCTGGTTTATCGGGACATGGACATCGGTACTGCAAAACCGGAACCAGAGGTGCTTGCGCAAGCGCCGCATCATCTGGTCAACATCATTTCCCCAATCGAATCCTATTCGGCCGCACAGTTTCGTGCCGATGCCTTGCGCTTGATGGGTGAGATTACCGCGCGAAATAACATCCCTTTGCTGGTGGGCGGCACAATGCTGTACTTCAAGGCGCTACAGGGAGGTCTGAGCGCGCTGCCCCAGGCCGATCCGATACTGCGGTCGCGCTTGGAGGCGGAGGCCGCAGAGCAGGGCTGGCCGACATTGCATGCTCGGCTGGCGATTGTGGATCCCGCGACTGCAGCAAGGCTCGAGCCGACAGATGCACAGCGCATCCAGCGCGCGCTGGAAGTTTTTGAACTGTCGGACAAGCCGCTTTCCAAGCACTTTCTTGAAAATGAACACCAGCCCTTGCCTTACCGCTTATTAAAGCTTGCCTTGCTTCCTTCGGACCGGGCCGTTTTGCACGCACGCATCGCCAAACGGTTCCAGCTAATGCTGGAGCAGGGGCTGATTGAAGAGGTTGCAAGATTGCGGGCCTTGTATCCACTAGACTTGTCCATGCCATCGATGCGCTGTGTCGGATACCGGCAGGTATGGCATTACTTGGAAGGAGAATATGAGCGTTCGACGCTTGATGAGAAAGGCGTCGCGGCAACGAGACAGTTGGCTAAGCGTCAGATGACGTGGCTGCGAGGCATGCAAGATATCACCATATTGAACTGTACAGAATCCAGAGAAATAAACTGTCCAATTAAGGAAGTATCGAGCGCTATGGATTGTTTTTTGAATTAACTGTTGCAAATTTTATCTGTATATATCATTATTGAACTGTCCAATTAGTAGGTGGCTGTTCAATTATGATGTTGACCAGTTTGGAATTGATGGAGGCGACGGGAATCTCCCGGGCGACGCTGAACAACTATATCGGCTTGGGGTTGCTGCCCAAGCCGGTGGTTCGCAATCCTGATTCCGAAGCTACGACAAGAGCTCGCCAAATAGGTTATTTCCCCGAAGATGCGCTATTGCGTATCGAGCGCATCCGGACGCTGAAAAAAAGCGGCATGAGTATGGGCGAGATTGCCCGCCAAATCCAATCCGAGTTTGCGAGCACAACGAGCGATGCGCAACAAGAGCTACCTCGAACTGTCCAAGATCGGCATGTGGCCGCGACTGCCAGAAATGACACTCCAGCTTCGGCCGCCCAGAACTCCGCAGAGTCTCAAAAAAACGCAACGACCCTTTTTCCCGATCAGGCCCCTCCCAGCGGAAGCCTTCGCTTCACCATCGACCAGATTCCGTTCCCGGCATACATGGTCAATTACAACTTTGAAATCACCTGGTTCAACGAAGGTGCGCGCCAGGAAATGCTGGGGGATTTTGACAGGCTGCCCAGCGATATCAAGGAACGCAATGCGCTGGTATATCTGCTGAAAGGCCAGTACGGCAACCTGACCGAGAATCGCGAAGCGCTGGTGCAAGCACACCTGCTACTGGCCCGTGGACGCCTGACGCGCAATGACCTGATGGGGTTCCTGAACAGTCAGGCGCACACGTTCAATGGCGGATTATCCCCTGTGGCCGATAGCTATCCTTCCGGTTCGCTGGTCAGGCTGCCTCTGACGCTATGGTCGGAGGCCGGAGAGGAGATCGGTTATTCCCTGCATGCCTCCTATTACCGGGAAGGCATCCTGTTCGTCTATGCGCCGGGGGCGGGAAACGATAATCTGCTTGGGCTGCTCGAACGGCGCGACGAAGTGATTCGCAACCTGCTCAAGAAGCGTTTGCCGATGCTGACAGACGTCGCCGTACTGGTGGCCGATCTCCAGGACTCCGTACGCATCTGTACGGAACTGCCGGCAGATGAATATTTCGAGTTGATCAATCAGATCTGGGCCACGATGGAGCCGATTTTCCGTAAATACTACGGAACGCATGGCAAGCATGTCGGCGACGGCATGGTCTATTACTTTTTTCCGCAGCCCGATTGCAATTACATTCTCAATGCGTTGACCTGTGCCCAGGAGATCAAACTGGCCATGCGCAAGATCAGTAAGGAGTGGCAGGTACGCAAGAACTGGACGAACGAACTCTACCTGAATACGGGCATCAACGAGGGGCAGGAGTGGTTGGGCGTCTTTCACGTCGATACCAAGGTCGAATTCACCGTACTGGGCGACACGATCAACCACACGGCGCGACTGAGCGACTTTGCCCGGGGCGGCGCCATCTGGGCTACCAAGAACCTGCTCGGGAAACTGGCGGCGGACCAACGCAAGCGCGTGAAATTTGGCATTCGCCGCAAGAATGAGAACGGCTATGAAGTTCTGGTTGAATCCAGCTACTCGCGCATCATGGAATTGCTGGATCTCTCCATGCCGACTCATCAGAAGATGCGTGATGTCGCGGCACTGCCTGTTACGGAAATCATCGATCTGGTTTCCTAGGTTGAAACTCGCAAGTACGGGCTTTTTCTGCCCGGGATAAGCTGGTATCGTCACCATTGAGATGCGGCCTGCCGCAGTTTGGTGACCATGACCCCGATCCCCAGTTTCCGTTTTTTTCTGCTGTTCTGGCTGCTGACATGCTGCGTGGCTTCGCCGCTTCCGGCTTTTGCCCATGAAACCTTGCGCGTGCTTGCCTGGGACGGCTATGCGGATGCGGACCTGGTTGCCGCATTCGAACAACGATTCGGTGTCGAAGTCGTCGTCACGCAGATCAACAACGACGACGAGATGTGGGAGAAGATCAGCCGCAACAATGGCGGCGATTATGACGTCTTTGCCGCTAACACGGCAGAGCTGCAGCGCTATATCGCCAAAGGGCTAAGCGTACCTTTGCGTTTGGATCATATCCCCAACCGTGCCCACCAGATGGCACGATTCCGTAATCTGGAAAGTATCCCCGGCCTGACGCATGACGGTCAGACTTATGCCATTCCTTACGCCTATTCGGAGATGGGGCTGATTTATGACCGCAAGAAGATCAAATCCATACCGCGCAGCATATCCGCCATGTGGGACCCAGCTTATCGCGGGCGCGTGCTGGCTTATGACGGAAGCAGCCACAGTTTCTCGATCGCTGGCATGCTGATTGGTGCCAGCAACCCATTCAGACTGAATGAGCAGCAGTTCAAGCTGGCAACGCAAAAACTCATCGACCTTAGGCGCAATGTGCTGACTTTCTATAGCTCACCCGAGGAAGCGGTCAAGCTGTTTGTCGAGAATGATGTTGTTTTGGTGTACGGAAATTATGGAACGCAACAGGTCAAAGCCCTGCGGGATGCTGGACAGGACATTGGCTACGTCATCCCTAAAGAGGGGGCGCTGGCTTGGCTCGATTGCTGGTCGGTAACACGTGGAGCGCATAACCGTACCCTGGCAGAAGCCTGGATCAATTTCATGCTGGAATATCGCTCGAGCGAAAGATTGACGGCACAGCACGGCCTTGCCAACACCGTCACGCCCTATCCGGGAAGCCGTCAGGAGGACAAGCTGATCTGGCTCCAGCCAGTCGAAAGCTTTGCAAAACGCAAACGTTTGTGGGACCGGATTATGTCCGGCGCTAGCGAGGTTGAATAGGATGCGGTTTGGTATCGGGATGAGGCTTGGCTTCTGGCTCGCTTTGCTGGGCATCCTGTCTACTGGGTTGACCGGTTATTACGCCTACCACCAGAGCCGTGAAATGCTCATCGACTCCTCCAAGGATAAATTGCTCACTGCCACGCGTGTACTGGCGCATCGTTTTACCTATACCATGACGGCAGAAGCGGAAGATATCCGTTTTCTGGCTGCATTACCCTCGCTTAAGGCGCTGGGCGCCGACCATGACACGGCCGGCTGGCAACTGCACCGGCAACAGGTCGAGGATGTGATGAGCAGCCTGATGCATTCGCATCCGGAATACTTTCAGATACGCCTGATCGGGATCGACCACTATGGAAAAGAAATGGTGCGCGTCGACAAGGATGCTGCCGGTGTCGTCGTCGTCAGCGATAAAGGGCTGCAGGAAAAATCACATTTTCCCTATTTTTTCAGAACGCTACGTCTTTCTCCTGGCGAGATCTATTTTTCCAACATGAGTCTCAATAAGGAGCAGGGGGCACATGCGGGTCTTGACCAACCCACACTCCGCATTGCGACCCCGGTGAAATCGGAAAGCGGAAATGTATTCGGTATCGTCGTCATCAATGTCGATCTGGATAGTTTGTTCGAATTGATCCGTACCGATGTCCCGAACGGTATCAATGTCATGGTGGCGAATCAGGACGGCGACTATATCGTCCATCCCATCGCCGCCAAAACTTTCGGTTTCGACAAAGGGACCCGCTACCGAATTCAGAACGACATCACTTCGACCAAGACACTATTAGAAGAGGACAAGATCGACCATCTGGTCTTGAATACGGATGACGTAACCAGCCCGAATCATGCCTCCGTGGCGGCTTTCGTGAAGGTGCCATTTCCGGCTGCAGCCGAGCAGAAATTCGTACTGATCGGCCTGATGATACCGCTGGAGAACGTGCTGCAGGAAAGCCGCATATTGGGTTTCAATATGATACAGATTACGGCATTTTTCAGCCTGTTGGCCATCGCCATCGCTCTGGTGCTCTCACGCATTCTGGCCAAGCCACTTAACCAGATGACGGGAGCGGTCTCCCGCTTCGCGGCAGGCATGCCTATGGTCGGACTGCCTATTGAGCGCGAAGATGAAATCGGGGAACTTGCCCGAAACTTTCAATCCATGGCCTTCCGACTCAATGCCCGGGTGGATGAACTGGAGTTCAGCCAGGAACAATTGGGGAGTCTGGCCTATTATGACCAATTGACCGGATTGCCCAATCGGCTGTTGTTCCTGGATCGCTTGAAACAGGCCATCCTCAAGGCACAGCGTAATCGCTCGCGCTTCGCCGTCATGTTCATCGATCTGGACAAATTCAAGGAGGTCAACGACAGCTATGGTCATGCAGCTGGCGATGATGTCCTCAAGATAGCGGCCTCGCGCATGCAACAATGCATCCGCCATGCCGACACGATTGCCCGGCTGGCGGGGGATGAGTTCACTATCCTAATCGAAGAAATTGCATCGCCGTCCGACGTGACCCGGGTCGCGCAGAAAATTATTGCGTTTTTCGAGCAGCCGTTCCTGGCAGGAGGTCATGAGCTTTATCTTACCTGCAGCCTGGGCATCAGCCTCTATCCAAATGACGGCCTTCAGGCCGAGGAGTTGCTGGATTTTGCCGATGCAGCCATGTATCAGGCGAAAGCGCTGGGGCGTAACGCATATCGTTTTTATGCCCGGCGCAACAATGCGCTAGCGGAGTGAGCGGATGCGCGTTGCCGCTTCCAGGCACTCTTCCAGCGACGCGACCAGTGCGATCCGCACATAGCCACTGCCCGGGTTTACCCCACGTGCTTCGCGCGCGAGGAAACTGCCGGGCAGAACGGTGACATTGCATTCGCGATAAAGCCGGGCGGCGAACACCGTGTCCTCTTCCGGGGTGCGTGCCCAAAGATAAAACGCCGCATCCGGCATGGGCGCATCGAGAACCTCTTGCAGCAACGGTGTTACCGCGGCGAATTTCTCGCGATAAAGGCGGCGGTTCTCCTGTACATGGGCCTCATCGGCCCATGCGGCCGTGCTGGCGGCCTGGACGGCAGGATTCATTGCGCAGCCGTGGTAGGTGCGGTAGAGCAGAAATTTCTTCAAGATTGCCGGATCGCCCGCAACGAAACCCGAGCGCATGCCAGGGAGATTGGAGCGTTTGGACAGGCTGCTGAATACCACCAGGTTGCGGTCATCCCTGCCGAGGCGGTGGGCGGCTTGGAGCGCCCCCAGCGGCGGATTCGCCTCGTCGAAATAGATTTCGGAATAGCACTCGTCGGAAGCGATGACGAATCCGTACATATCCGCGAGGGCGAAAACTTCACGCCAGTCTTCCAGACCCATGACTTTGCCCGTCGGATTTCCCGGCGAGCAGACGTAGAGCAATTGTGTACGCTGCCACACCTCTTTTGGCACAGAGGCGTAGTCCATCCGGAATTCGTTGTGCGCCAGGGTATTGAGATAATAGGGTTCCGCTCCAGCCAGCAAGGCGGCACCTTCGTAGATTTGATAGAACGGATTGGGACTGATCACCACCGGGGCCGGGCGGTTACGGTCAATGACCGCCTGCGCGAAGGCGAACAATGCTTCACGGCTACCGTTGACGGGGATGATGGCTGTCTCGGGATTCAGCAGCGGGATGCCGTAACGACGGTTAAGCCAATGGGAAATGGCTTCGCGTAGCGGAGCATTGCCCAAAGTCGTGGGATAATTCGACAGTCCGGCAAGATTTTCCGCCAGTGCACTCTTGATGAATTCCGGGGTCGCGTGCTTGGGTTCCCCGATCGACAGGTTGACCGGGCTGAGTGCCGGATTGGGCTGTATGTCGGCAAACAGTTCGCGCAACTTCTGGAATGGGTAGGGGTGCAGTTTTTCGAGATCGGGATTCATGGGAAGGCATTATAAGAGTTGATGCAGGCGGCGACAAAACATCCTTCATTCGCGACGTTCGGTTTGCTGTTAGGGGCCACGGTATGGGGCATCATCTGGTATCCCTATCGCCTGCTCGAACAAGCCGGCATTGCCGGCGTCTATGCCAGCATTGTGACCTATGGCCTGGCCTGGCTGGCAGGAATATGCTTGCTCGGATACCGGCAGTTCTTGTTCAGAAATGCACGGTCTTTCGCCATGCTGGCGCTGGTAGCGGGCTGGACCAACCTCAGCTATGTGCTTGCCATCATCGACGGCGAAGTGATGCGGGTGATGCTGCTGTTTTACCTCTCGCCGCTATGGACATTATTGCTTGCGTGGCTGCTGCTGAATGAAAAAACCGGGCTGCGCGGAATGTCGGTTATCTTGCTGTCGCTTGGAGGGGCAGTCGTGATGCTGTGGGCACCGTCGCAAGGTTTTCCTCTGCCGCGCAATGCTGCGGAATGGCTGGGACTTTCTTCCGGAATGGGGTTTGCGCTGACCAATGTGCTGACAAGGCGCTTCACCCATTTGACCTTGCCCCAGAAATCCTTTGCGGTTTGGGTAGGTGTCGCGGGCATCGCCTTGCTGTTTCTGCCCTTCGAACATACGCCCATGCCAGACTGGATGCATGTTGGTTGGCGGCAATGGCTGCTGATGGGGGGGCTGGGGGCTGTCCTCATGGTAACCACGCTGATGGTGCAATATGGTATTACGCACACGCCGGTAACGCGTGCGGCCGTGATTTTTCTGTTCGAGCTGGTGGTGGCGGCCGTATTTTCCTACTGGCTGGCCAAGGAGGCGCTCAGCCTGCGCGAGTGGATGGGCGGCATCATGATCGTCGCAGCCACGCTGTTTGCGCCCGAAGCCGAGGATACGGATTAAAACCCGGAACGCGACCCTTCCGCGGAAAGGCGAATCTTGAGCGAGAGGTCGTTACGCGAATCCGCGTTGCGCAATGCGTCATCGTCGGTAATCTTGCCGGCACTGTAGAGCCGGAACAGCGACTGGTCGAAAGTGCACATTCCGATATCGTTGTTGTCCGCCATCACTTCCTTGATTTCTTCCGTTTTTCCTTTCTGAATCAGGTCGGCGATATACGGAATATTGATGAGGATCTCCATTGCGGCAACGCGCTTGGTCTGGGTTCCGGGGACCAAACGCTGGGAGATGATACCGATCAGATTCAGGGATAAGCCCAACATGATGGCCTGCTTGCCCTCCGGCGGGAAGAAGGAAAGGATGCGCTCAATGGCCTGGTTGGCATTGTTTGCGTGCAGCGTGGCGAGGCAAAGGTGGCCGGTCTCGGAGTAGGTGATGGCGTGTTTCATGGTGTCCATGTCGCGGATTTCACCGATTAGTATCACATCCGGAGCCTGGCGCATCGCATTCTTGAGGCCGTTGTCGAAAGACTTGGTGTCGATCCCGATCTCGCGCTGGTCGACTACGGCCTTCTTGTGGTTATGGATGAATTCGATCGGATCTTCCAGCGTCAGGATATGGCCGGCCTCGGTTTCGTTGCGATGGTCGATCATTGCCGCCAGTGTGGTCGATTTGCCCGAGCCGGTAGCCCCAACGACGAGAATCAGGCCGCGGCGGCGGGAAATCAGATCCTTCAGCACGGGGGGCAGGTTGAGCGACTCCAGCGTCGGGATCGTGGTGATGATATGGCGGATGACCATGGAGACTTCGCCGCGCTGCCTGAACACATTGACGCGGAAACGCCCGACCCCCTTCACGCCGAGCGCGAAATTCATTTCCAGCGTTTCCTCGAATTCCGCGGTTTGCTTTTCGTTCATCAAGGAATAGGCGATCTCCTTCACCATGCCGGGCGTCATGACCTGGCTGTTGACCGGCATCGTCTTGCCTTCGATGTCGATATTGATACAGGCGCCGGTACTGAAAAACAGGTCGGAACCGCCTTTTTCGACCATGAACTTGAGTATAGGAGTGATATCGAGGGCCGCCATGTTGTTATCCCTTGCTTGAGTTGCAAGAACTTTATCACATTCCAATTTAAGACGCGCAGCACTCGCGCAGGCACCATTCTGGTGCATTGCACGCTGCATGCGTAACAGGTTCCGCGCCTGGCGCGGCGAAAGGCTTGACGTTGATTTTGGCACGCCGATTGCTGACAACTTGCGTGGGACCATTACAACATAAAGGCTTATATGCGCTTTTACCTACACACGTCGGGCGAAATGCCATACAGCGGGCTACCTGAACGCTTGCCTTGCCGCACATCGGAAGGCGGAACGATGGTGTTTGAATGCGGCAATGAAGAGGGATTGCTGCGGGTGCTGGATTCGATTGCGGAGGAAATGCCATCGCCCGTGCTCAACGAAGCCTATGCGATGCTGATCGAGGACTGCGACAGCGTCTATCCGGAAGATGCACTGGCCAGCACCTTGCCATTCCACACCTTGTACGCACGTCACCGGTACGGCTGGTTTCTGCAAGACCTTACGCCGCATATCCAGATGCATTTCCAGCCTATTGTCGATTTTGCCCAGAATGGCGCCATCTTCGGCTATGAAGCCTTGTGCCGCATGAAGGATCCCAACGCCCAATTGCTGAATGGCGAAGAGGCTTTCCGGCTCGCGCGCCAGGTCAATCGCTCCACCGAATTGGACATCCTGTGCCAGAAGCTCGCGCTGGAAGGCAAGGCACGTGAAATTCCACCCGGGGTGCCGGTTTTTATCAATGTGCTGCCGCGCACCATCATGCAGGAAAACTGGCTCAAGCCGATGCTGGATACGCTGGGCCGACTGGGCATCGAACGCCGTGATGTCGTGATCGAAATCGTTGAAAGTGAAGAGGTTTCCCCCGAGCTTCTGGCCGAGCATTGTGACCGGATACGCACGCACGGCCTGCGCATTGCACTGGATGACATGGGGTCCGGATTCAACGGCTTGCGCACGCTGGCCGCCGTGCGTGCGGATTTCATCAAAATCGACCGCGCCATTGTGCATGAGGCGCAGGGAAGCCGCGTCCGCACGGTACTGCTGGAGGCTATCGTCTCCATGGCGCAGCGGCTCGGATGCACGGTAGTCGCCGAGGGCTTGGAGCGTATCGAGGACATTACCTTTTGCCAGGATATGGGCCTGATGTATGCCCAGGGTTATTATTTCGCGCTACCACAGCAAAACCCCAGCAAACAGGTGAATGCGCTGCCGGTGCGCGACGAAGCCCACCGCTCGCCGATGCAGGACGAATTCAGGCTGGTGGAGTTCGTCAACAACGGCTTGACCATGGAACTCAATCTGCCTCTTGAGGAGGCGCGCCGCAGGTTTCGGCAGTTCCCCGACGTGCCGGTTGCCGTTGTCCTGGACGGCCAGCGCCCGATCGGCATGCTGAAGCGGGGCAGGGCTTTCGCCTCGCGTCAGGCTACGTTGGGTTCGCTTTGCGAGCCTTTGCCAAAAGTCATCAGCAACCGGGCATCGTCCGCGATGATTTCACGCAGCTTGTATCTGGAACGCGGAGAGGGGGCGCCATGGGTGCTGGTGAGCGACGAGGGGAGTTATATCGGACTGCTGCAGCCGTTCGAGATCATGGCACAGTTGATCAGCCGCAAAACCAGCAGCACCAGCCTGCACCCATTGAGCCAACTGCCGACCGGCCCCAGCCTGCGCCAGTCACTCGATACCAGCCTGCGCAACAATCCCACTACGCAGCTGGTTTATATCGACCTTGACCATTTCAAGGCTTACAACGATCGCTACGGTTTTATTCGCGGCGATGCGATGATCCGCCTGCTGGCGGAAATTCTGCGTCTGCTGTTTCATGGTCAGACTGGATTGCTGCTTGGTCATATCGGCGGAGACGATTTTGTGCTGATTCTGGACCGGCAGAAACCGGGTTTGGTGCAGGCCTTGCTCGATGGCATCAGCCGCTTCCAGTCGCTAGCCTCGCACTTGTACGATAGCAGCGATCTGGCACGTGGGTTCTTTACCACGGAAGACGGTGCAAACCATCCGGTTGCCAGCATCTCGATCGCCGTCGTGAACGGCAAGCAGGGGCGCCTGGCCAACAGCGTGGCGGCGGCCGAACGTGCCGCGACGATGAAGAAAATAGGCAAGGCCACGGAGGGTAGCATCATCGTCGTTGAAGGCGATCCGCCACAGGAGATCAAGCCTGCCAAGGACATTCATTCGGACTGGGAAACGCGAGCGATTTTCGCTTTGCGTTCGCTCACTGAAATGCGACGCAATACTGATCCGCATGTGCTGGATAGCTGTTTTATCGACTTCCCGTTTTTCGAAGTGGTGTTCGAACTGGACAAGAATGGCACGCAGATGTATCCCAACTGGATCAACCCGAACATGTACGGCAAGATCAAGGCAGGCGGCGCCGGCGTCGATCGTTCGTCGCAGCCGTATTACCAAGTGGTCGAGGAGACGCTTGCCCCGTATTTGTCCAACATTTACCTGTCTACCGCTACAGAGGACTTTTGCTTGACCTTGTCTATCCCCTTATTGAATGCGGAAAATGTGCTGGAGGGCGTGCTGGTTGCCGACATCAATATCACCGCGATGGCGATGCTCAGCAACGCCTACGGCGTAGCGGTGGAGCAATAGCCTAGCTGACGTCGAGCGATTGCGGTGGGCGTCCTTCGGTCCTGCGTTGCCAGATGTGCTGGTATGCCTGCTCCAGGCGGCGCGTAAATGCCGGCGTGTCGAACAGCGAGCTTGTCCGCACGCTGTCGAGGCGTGTTCGCAATGCTGCCAATGCCTGGCGGTCGCGGACCAGAGCTTTGGCCTTGGCTTCGTAATCGGCCAGGCTCTCCGTGACCATGTCTTCTGTGCCAATCGCGTGCAGCAGGCTGCCGGCCACTCGCGAGGCGAAGGTGGTGCCGGCGCACGTCAGGACAGGCAGGCCCATCCAGAGCGCGTCGCTGGCGGAGGTGTGCGCATTGTAGGGCAGGGTATCGAGAAACAGATCTGCGCAGCGATGGCGCGCTAAGTGCTCGGCCATGGCGACGCGCGGTGCGAAAATCAGACGCGCCGGATCGATGCCGCGTACCTGCGCTTCACGCTGGAGATTCGCTTTCGCCCAGCGATTGCATTCCAGCAGCCACAGCACGCTATCTGAATTTTCCCCAACAACTTTCATCCATATATCAAACACTTGCGGAGTTATTTTGAAAGTCTGGTTGAAGGAGCAGAGCACCAGCGCATTTTCCGGCAGGCCGCATTCGGCGCGGTTCGGAACGGCCGCAGCCGGGCGCTGGCGATCGTTCGGCTGGTAACAGGGCAGCCGCAGCAGTGCTTCGCTATAGCAGTCGGCCTGGCTTTGCGGAGCGATGTAGGCGTCCGCAATCAGGTAATCGGCAAATGGCGCGCCCAGGGTGCCCGGGAAGCCAAGCCAGTTGATTTGCAGCGGAGCTGGTCGCATGGCAAGTATGCCGGTGCGGCTGTTTTGCGTGTAGCCGGTGAGGTCCACCAGAATATCGATCCTGTCGTCGCGCATGCGCTGCGCTGCCGCCTGCATGGAAACAGGACGGATATCCCGGAAGTGATCGAAGGCCCTGCTCCAGCGCAATCGCTCGGAAGTTCTGTCGTCGGGGCCATACGAATAACCGTAGACGACAAATCGGTCGCGGTCGTGCAGCTCGATAACTTCCGCAGCTAGCGAGGTTAACGGATGCTGGCGGAAGTCTGCGGATAGGTAACCGATACGTAGCTTGCCGTCGGGATGCTTCGCTACGGACTGTACAGACCCCAAACTTTGGTGCGCAAGGGGCGCGAGACGGGTATGGGCCCAGTTTTCCGCGCAGCGACGCTGCTCTTCGGCGGTCGTGCCCGGGAGCGCCAGGAACGCGAAAGGCGATATCTGCGCCTCTGGCTCCTCGCGCACCAGGCGCCGGATTTCGGCAACCTCGGTTTCCAGCCCAGTCCAGTCGCAGCAATGCATGCGCTGGTGCAACAGATGCATGCGGGCATGATGCAAGCGCGGATTCAGGCTTAGTGCCTGCTGGTAGCACGCGATCGCCTCATCCAGCCGGCCCAGTTCGCGCAAGACATTCCCCAGGTTGTTATGGATATCGGCGTCTTGTGGCGTGAGCTGCAGCGCCGCCCGATAACTGGCGGCGGCTTGCTCGGCCAGACCCATTTCACGCAGTGCGTTGCCCAGGTTGTAATGCGCCCCGGGCTGGACGGGGTCCGCGCGCAATGTCGCCTGGAATTGCAAGGCGGCTTCCTGGTAATGCCCCAGTGCCGCCTGGGCGTTACCCAGCTGCAGCAGGATTTGCGGGTGCCCGGGAGCCAGCTTGAGTGCAGTACGGTAGCTATTCAGCGCTTCGGCAGCCTGGCCGTTTTTAAGCAAGGCGTTACCGAGTTCGTAATGGGCGGCCGGATTGCGCGGATTTGCCTTGGCGGCCTGTTTCAGCTGGTCGAGTGGCAGGGATTGCATGCGGGGATTTTACCCGATTGCGCTACCGATCAGTCTTTTCAGGCCGCGGGCACGCAAGAGAAAGCGGTTGGGATCGAGCGCTTGCGCAAGTTGGCGATCCACTGGCAATGGTTCGCCTTCCAACAGCGATGCCAGCAATTCCGCGCAGAGCGGAGCGGTCAGCAAGCCTTTGGATCCATGGCCGGTATTGACATGCAGCCCATGCAGCCAGGGCAGATGTTCGGCTGGCAGGCGGCTGCCCGGCGTATCGCGCTCGGCCGTGCGCGTTGCATCCAGCAACGGGCCGACCATGGGCAGATAGTCCGGCGTCACGCACCGCACCGCAGCGCGTCCTTGCAATGCGGCGATATCCAACCGCGCGCCATTTAGCGCTTGATACAGTGCGGGAGAGAGGTTCGCCAGCGTTGCCAGGTTTTCGGCATGATCGGCGCTGCGTATCGCCGCATCACTGTCCTCGGGGCTGAATGTCGCGCCTACGCAGTGCGCGCCTTCGCGTGCCGGACTGACATAGCCTTCCGTGCAGATTGCGGTCTGCAGACGCAGGCTGGCCGGCGTGGCCGGAATACGGGTAATCTGCCCGCGTACGGCTTCCAGCGGCAGATGCGCGGTCTGTACCAGCCGCTGGCTTTCATTGGCTGCACATACCACGACGACAGGCGCCCCGGCGAGGCAGCCCTCTTTGCCCATCACTTGCCAGCCACCTTCAACATGCTGGAGATGCTTGGCTTCATGCGTCGTCAAGGTGGTGATGTTGGCGTGATCGGCCAGCGCACGACACAGGGCAGGGGGATGTACCCAGCCGCCGGCGGGAAACCACAACCCTCCGTGTTCCAGCGGGATACCGGCGATACGACTGGCCTCCTGCGCATCGACGGGTCGCAGAATGTCCTCGCCCAGGGAACGTTGCGCGATCTCATGGCAGCGCTTGGCTTCGCGTGCATCGAACCCCAATTGCAGCAGCCCGCAAGCATCCCAGTCATGGCCTTTGGGCAGCAAGGTTTCGAGCAGGCGCAAGCTATGCAGATAGCCTGCAAGCGCCATGCGGCTGAGCGGGATATCATGCCCCGACAGGCGCGGATAGAGTATGCCTTGCGGATTGCCGGAGGCTTCCGCCGCCAGTCCGGCATGACGCTCGATCAGCGTCACTTGCCAACCGCGCCGCGCCAGGCTCCGAGCCGTCGCGGTGCCGGCAAGGCCGCCGCCGATCACGATGGCATTCCGCTTGACGCGCTTGGATTCGGGCTGGACTACCGGGTGCTCGCCGCGCAGCATTTCACGCTTGCTGCCGAACCCGGGCACTTTTTCCACCCGGAAACCCGCGGCTTCGAGCCCGCGCCGTACCGAGCCCGCACTGGTGAAGGTTGCGAACGTGCAGCCCGGAGCCGCCAGCCTGGCCACCTCATTCAGCACTCCCGGCTGCCACATTTCCGGATTCTTCGCGGGGGCAAAGCCGTCGAGAAACCAGGCATCGACCTTGGCGACCATGCCGGGCAGGGTCTGTCGTGCATCGCCGATGAGCAGAGTCAGGCTGACGTTTCCACCATCGAACTGCAGCTGTTGCCAGCCAGGAACAAGCCAGCGATATTGCGCCAGCAGCGCATGCGCTTCTCTATCGAGTTCCGGCCACAAGCCAAGCGCCCGCTGCATATCCGCATGCGACAAGGGGAATTGTTCGGTGCTGATGAAGTGCAGCCGGCCGCCTACAGGCGCACATTGCCTCCAGAGCTGCCATGCGCAGAGAAAATTGAGCCCGGTGCCGAAACCGGTTTCCGCAATCGTGAAGCTGCCCTGTTCAAGCTTGCGCCAGCGTTCTTCCAAGCGGTTGTGTTGCAGGAACACATGGCGCGTTTCCTCCAGGCCGGACGCACGCGAAAAATAGACATCGCCGTATGCCCGTGAAACGGGTTGGCCGTCAATCCAGTCCAGTTCGTTCTGACTATTGCCCATTGTGACTTATGAGTGGTTCATGTACCGTATCCGCCATATTTTCGCACGACGCCATGCATAACGCTCTCGTACCGCCATTTCCCTGGGTGATTCAACACGCCTCCCTGGTTCGCACCGGCGGCAGGGTGCTGGATCTGGCATGCGGCCGCGGACGGCATGCACGCTGGTTGGCAGCTCGCGGCTGGCAAGTCGATGCCGTTGACCGCGACGCGGAGGCCATCGAATCGCTGCGTGGTGTTGACGGTGTGCTGCCATTGCAGGCCGATCTTGAGCATGGGGCATGGCCTTACCCCGGCTGCCTGTTCGATGCCATCGTGGTCTGCCGTTATCTGCATCGCCCGCTGCTTTCGCAGCTTGCTGAAAGCCTGGCGCCCGGCGGAGTGCTGATATACGAAACGTTCATGCTTGGGCAGGAACAATTCGGGCGTCCCAGTAATCCCGATTTCCTGCTGCGGCCGGATGAATTGCTGCAAACCTATCAGGGAGTCCTTGAAATCATTGCCTTCGAGCAGGGGCTTGAATCAGGTGACTCTCCGGCGATGGTGCAGAAGCTCTGCGCACGCCGGCGATTCGTTGCAGGCGGGATGGCATGATCACGAGTCATGCGGACGTACTGGTATTATCGGATAAACATAGGGCCATATACCTGTATGGCGCCCATGCAGTCCGGCAAATCAACGGAGTGACAATGAAGAAATGGATAGCGGCGACATTTTTCCCAATACTGATGTACAGTGCTTCAGCGGAGGCTGCCATCAGCGGGGAGGAACTGCTGCAACGCTGTACGGCTGCTGAAAAGTCGGTGGATGGCGTCAGTGTTTCCGCCGAAGAAATGCTGGATGCAATGTGGTGCATGGGCTACATGTCCGGGTTGCTGGATGGCTTCAGCGTCGGCGATTACGAGGTCGGCAACGCCAGAATGATGTGCCCGCCGGAAGGCGGGTTGACTCGCACCCAAGCCCTCAAGATCGTCACGGAATGGCTACGCAAACATCCCGAAGCCCGCCAGAAAAGCGGTCGCCGGGATGCGTTGCTCGCACTTGCCTCAGCCTATCCCTGCCAGCGGTGACGACACTCACACCCATCAAGCGCCTCAGTGCGCTCGTCGACCGGCTACGCCCCGGTTCGCCCGGCGATGCGGAAGCCGCGGAGATGAACTTTCGCCGCGAATTGCAGCGCCTGACCGAATACCCGGAAGAAGCTGCCATGCTGGGGGAGGACGTCCGCGTACTGCTGGCGCTGCCGCACCAGTCAGCATTCTACGCCGAGACTGGCGTACGCTCCGCGCTCGGTTTCTGGCTGGAACTCATGCAACGCCTTGGCCAAAGGCTGCTACCGCATGCACCGGATCTTGCTCGCTTACCCGATATCCTGCGCGCAATTTTTCGCCATCCTCGGGATCATGAATGGGTGGTCGCGGTTTCCGATGCAACCTGGGTGGAGCTTGCCCATGCGCTGCAAATTTCTCAGGCGGATGCCAACCGCGCTGCCATGCAGAATGTGCTGGAGGCCTCGCGCGTACTTTCCTATCGCCTCGCTGGCACAGCACTCGATCGCGAATTGCTGCGTGCCGACCCGGCCATGGAACGTTACGAGTCGCCGTTTCTCGCGCAGAACGTGGCCCTCATGCCGGTACTGGAACGCGCCCGGAATGGCGGGGCAGGGCCGAGTCCGGAGGAGGTTGCCGATCTCGACGTGATGCTCGACCAGTGCACCGAGGCGCTGGACCGCGTGCGCCGCAAAGCAGGTGAAAACGGCATCAGCATTCGCCTGACCTATTTGCTGGCTCGTTTAAGGCAACTGATCGAGCGTCTGCATATCCTGATCGACCTGTCGGTCGGCGAAGATAAGCCGGTACGTGCAGCGCATCTGCTCAAGACCTTGCTGCGCGCCGAACAGACAAAGCTACGCGTCGCTTCATTCGTCGGCCAGAATGTCAGCTTGCTGGCACGCAATATCACCGACCACGCCAGCCGGCATGGCGAGCACTATATTGCCGAGAGCCGCAAGGAATGGTGGGCCATGGCGCGCAGTGCAGCCGGGGGTGGGATCATCATAGCCGTGATGGCAATACTGAAAATCAGGCTGTCGCTCCTGCATCTGCCGCCATTGACCGAAGGCATATTGTTCGGCCTCAATTATGGTCTCGGTTTTGTACTGATCCACTTGCTGGGTTTTACCGTCGCGACCAAGCAGCCCGCGATGACGGCCGCCGCCATCGCCGCGACACTGGAAGAGTCGCGTCCCCGCGAACTGGAGCGTTTGAGCATGCTGGCGCAGAATGTGGTGCGCACGCAGTGCGTCGCCGTGCTCGGCAATATTGCCCTGGCGCTGCCAGTAGCCGCTTTGATGACCGCTTTGTGGCTGGCCGCATTTGATACTCCGCTGGCGCCGGCAGAAAAACTGGGGGCCCTGGTCGAGGGCATGCATCCATGGCGCAGCGCTGCCCTGTTCTATGCCGGGATTGCCGGTGTGGGCTTGTTCCTCTCCGGACTGGTGGCAGGCTATTTCGACAACCAGGCGCGATATCATCGACTGGCAAGCCGTGCAGCCAATGCGCCAATCCTGAGTTGGCTGGGACAGGCGAGAGCCGCTCGACTGGGCGATTACCTGGATGCCCATTACGGCGCCATTCTCGGCAACCTGTTTTTCGGCATGTATCTTGGATTGGCGGGCAGCATGGGGACATTGACGGGACTTCCGGTCGACATCCGCCACGTGGCATTTTCAAGCGCCAACCTGGGCGCAGCCCTGACGACCTTGTCAGCCTCGGATATGCTGGCTGTCTTGCCGTGGGCTCTGCTTGGGCTCGTTGGTATTGCGCTGGTTAATCTGGCCGTTAGCTTTTCCCTGGCATTGTATGTGGCGGAAAAATCACGCCGTATCGGGATCGGCCAGGCTGTTGGCTTGGGGGCGTTGATGCTGCGTCGTTTTGCCAGGAATCCGCTGGCATTCTTCCGGCCGCCGGAAGATGAACAGAAACAGGCCGAGTGAGAAAATAGGCTGGCGTCCCCACGGGGATTCGAACCCCGGTACTTACCGTGAAAGGGTAATGTCC
>CAMLDQ010000003.1 GCA_946478965.1 uncultured Methylobacillus sp.
ACCACGGTGGAGCCGCAGAACGGGCGGCAGCAGGCGGTGCTGTATGCGGATTGCCTGAGCAAGATGCACGGTCAGCGCCCGCTGATCTATTACACCAACGGTTATACGATCTGGTTCTGGGACGACACCGCCTACCCTCCCAGATTAGTGCAGGGTTTCCACACCCGCGACGAGATGCAGCGCCTCGTCGACCGCCGCACGCTTGCCACGCCGCTGGCGCAGGTGGAGATCGACAGCGCGATTGCGGGCAAGGGGCGACCCTATCAGGTACAGGCGATCCGCTCGGTGTGCGAGCAGTTCGAGCAGCACCGGCAGCACAAGACCCTGCTGGTGATGGCGACCGGCACCGGCAAGACGCGCACGGTGATCGCGCTGGTGGATGTGCTGATGCGCGCGGGCTGGGTGAAGAACGTGCTGTTCCTGGCCGACCGCAATGCGTTGGTGTCGCAGGCGAAGAAGGAGTTCGGCAAGCTGCTGCCCAAGGTGTCGGCGGAGATTGTTTCTGGAGGCACGCGCGAGTTGAAGGGGCGGGTGCAGCTTGCCACCTACCCGACCATGATGAACTTGCTGGGCGAACCTGCCGACCGGCGCCTGTTCGGCATCGGCCACTTCGACTTGGTGATCGTGGACGAGGCGCACCGCTCCATCTACCAGAAGTATCGCTACATCTTCGACTACTTCGATGCGCTGCTGGTGGGGCTGACCGCCACGCCAAAGAGCGACATCGACAAGAATACCTACACCATCTTCGACATCGAAAACAACGTGCCGACCTTCGCCTACGAATCCGGCGAAGCATTCGCCGACGGGGTGCTGGTGCCGCCGCGCGGTTACAGCGTGCCGCTCAAGTTCGTGCGCCAAGGCGTGAAGTACAAGGAGCTGCCGCCGGAAGAACAGGCGGAGTGGGAAAGCAAGGAGCAGCTCGCCGGCCGCGAGGAAATTTTGCCCTCGGAGCTGAACCAGTTCCTCTACAACAGCGACACCGTGGACAAGATGCTGGAGACGCTAGTCAAACACGGTATCAAGGTGGCGGGCGGCGAGCGCCTGGGCAAGACCATCATCTTCGCGGCCAACAACACGCATGCCGAGTTGATCGTGGAACGCTACAACAAGCACTATCGCCACCATGCAGGCAAGTTTGCGCGCGTCATCACCTACAAGGAAAAGTACGCCGACACGCTGATCGAGGAGTTCAAGGGCGAGAAGGAACCGCTAGACCCGAATTGCCCGCTCACCATCGCGGTTTCGGTGGATATGCTCGATACCGGTATCGACGTGCCCGAGGTGGTGAACCTGGTGTTCTTCAAGGCGGTGCAGTCGCGTGTGAAGTTCCTGCAGATGCTGGGGCGCGGTACGCGCTTGTGCTCTGACTTGTTCGGCCCGGGTGAGGACAAGCAAGAATTCATCGTTTTCGATTACTGCCAAAACCTGGAGTATTTCGAGGAGAACCCGGAGGGCGTGAAGGACAGCAGCAATCGGCCGCTGCCGGAGCTGATTTTCGAGAAGCGCGTGCAGCTTACCGCCGCATTGTCGACATCGGAATATGAGGGTGACCGAGCGTTTTGTCGCTACACTCTCGACCTGTTGCATCACTCGGTTGCGGGGATGAATCTCGATAATTTCATCGTGCGCCCGCGCCGCGAGATCGTGGAGCGCTACCAGCGGCGTGAGTGTTGGAACACTCTGGATACGCTGGCCGTGGGCGAGTTGTGCACCTATGTAGCGCCGCTGCCTACCGAGGCCGACCCCATCAATCCTGACGAAGCGAACGACGAGATGGCGATGCGCTTCGACCATCTCGCCTTGCGCTTGCAGGTGGCGTTGCTCGAAGAGGGGGCGATTGCCGAAGGGCTTCGACTGCAGGTGGTTGACCTCGCCCATTTTCTGGAGGCCAAAGCCAGCATCCCTAACGTGAAGCAGCAGCTCCATTTCATCCAGCAGGTGCAGAGCGAGGGGTGGTGGCAAGACATCACCATCCCCATGCTGGAAGAACTGCGGCGCAAGCTACGGCTGTTGATTCAATTCATCGACCGGGACAAGCGCAAAGTCGTTTACACCACCTTTAAGGACGAATTGGGCGAGATGGATAGCAAAAATGTGGTGGCGATCATGGGCGCTGGAACCGGGCTGGCGCAATATCGCAAGAAGGTGGAGGCGTACATCAGGGAGCATGAAGATCACCTCACCATTCAGCGCATCAAACGCAATATTTCCGTAACCGCGCTGGACCTTGAACAACTGGATGAAATGCTGTTCAAGGCCAGTGGCATGAAGACCCGCGCGGAGTACGACCAGACAATCCATCCGGAGAAGCCATTAGGCATGTTCATCCGCGAACTTGTGGGGCTGGATCGCCACGCTGCCAAGGAGGCCTTCGCCGAATTCCTTGATGCAACCCGCATGAACAGCGCGCAAATCCAGTTCATCAACACGTTGATCGACTATTTCACGCAGAACGGCGTAATGGCGTTGCAACACATTGCACAGCCGCCTTTCTCAGACATTCACAGCGACAGCCTGTTCGGGCTGTTCGATGATGCGCAGGTAAAGATACTTACGGAACGGATACGCTGGATCAACCAGAATGCCGAGGCAGTGAACGACGACAGGCTGATGTTGAAGGCAGCGGAACCGAGGCCGAAATACGGACAGTAGTACATAAGGCACCTCCGAAATTAATTACCTAGAACGAAGCTCGAGATGATTTTCAACAAGCTCAAACTGCCCCGCTCCCCTGCCCTGCGGATAGCGCTGATTTATTTATTCTTCAGCGCGGCCTGGATTGTATTCAGCGACAAGCTGCTGACGTTGGTCGCGACGGATTTGTCGCAGTACGAGTATGTCAGCCTGGTCAAGGGGCTGACTTTCGTCTCTCTTACCGCCCTGTTGATCTATCTCATGGTGCATAGAACGCTGTTACAGCAGAATGCGCTCGAACAGCATCTGGCCAGCAGTGAGGAGCGCTGGAAATTTGCACTTGAGGGTGCGGAAGAAGGCGTGTGGGATTGGGATCTCAGAACAGATGAGGTATTCCGTTCGGGGCAATGGCGCAATATATTCGGTTACGCTGAAAACGAGGTCGGCAGAACCGCAACCGAGGGCCGGCAGCTGATGCACCCAGAGGATGTCTCCCGCGCGGTTGCCGAAATGGATGCTTACCTGATGGGCAAGACGCTGGCGCTCCATTCGGAATTCAGGATGCGCTGCAAGGATGGTTCCTGGAAGTGGGTGCTGAGCCGGGGCATCATCGTTGCCAGAACGGAAGACGGGCAGCCGCTACGCGTTATCGGCACGCATACGGACATCAGCGAACGCAAGAAAACCGAGCTCGAAATTTTCCATCTGGCGCATTACGACAAGGTCACGGAGCTGCCCAACCGCGTGCTGTTTTATGACCGTCTGGCGCAGGAGATCGAGCATTCCAAGCGCAGGAATACGTCGCTGGCGTTGATGTTCCTCGACCTGGACCGGTTCAAGGAGGTCAACGACACCCTGGGGCACGATTTCGGCGATTTTCTGCTGAAGGAGGCCGCAAAGCGGTTGAAGACCTGTGTACGAGCGTCCGATACCGTTGCGCGCCTTGGCGGTGATGAATTCACTATCCTGCTGACCGACCAGAAGCACACGGGAGGGATAGAAACCATTGCCCAGGAGGTGCTGAATCAACTTTTCCAGCCATTTCATATTGCCGACGAAGCAATCTACATGAGTGCCAGTATCGGGATCACCCTCTTTCCGGAGGATGCCCAGAATGTGGAAGCGCTCCTGAAAAATGCAGACCAGGCGATGTATGCCGCCAAGGCTCAAGGCGGAAACTGCCTGAACTTTTATACGTCCGCCCTGCAAGAGACCTCGCTGCGGAGGATGCACATCACGTCCGATTTGCGGACCGCGATTGCCGAGAAGCAGTTCGAACTGCATTACCAGCCTATCGTCGAAATCGCCACCCAAAAGATGATCAAGGCCGAGGCCCTGCTAAGATGGCGGCACCCGGAGAAAGGGCTCATTCCCCCGTCGGAATTCATCCCGATCGCGGAAGATACCGGACTGATCATCCCGATAGGCGACTGGGTTTTCACCCAAGCGGCAGAACAGGCACTGAAGTGGCGAACGCGGCTTCCCAACTTCCAGATCAGCGTCAACAAATCTCCGGTACAAATCAGGCAAAGCAAAACCCGCGAAGTAGACTGGCTGGAGCATTTAGCGGCAATCGGGCTGGACGGCGACGCCATCGTTGTTGAAATTACCGAAAGTCTGCTCCTCGACGCACAGCCCAGCGTAACATCCAGATTGAAAAGTCTGCACCTCGCCGGCCTGAAAATTGCCATCGACGATTTCGGTACGGGATATTCGTCGCTTGCCTATCTCAAGAAATTCGACATCGGCTTCATCAAGATCGACCAATCCTTCGTTAAGGGCTTGCAGCCTACCGGAGAGGATCGCGCCTTGTGCGAAGCCATCATCGTCATGGCTCACAAACTCGGCATCAAGGTCATCGCCGAAGGCATCGAAACGCAACAGCAGCATGATCTATTGCTCGCGGCCGGCTGCGACTTCGGGCAGGGCTATTTTTATTCCAGGCCAGTGCCGTCGGGACAGTTCGAGTCGCTGTTTTTATCGGACACCTAGAACATGCGTTGCAAGCGCTCCTGGGACAGCCCTGCCCGAAGATCTCGTGGCTTACCGCGCGCCATTAAAACCAGAGCGTAGATGTTATGATGCTTTGAGGACAACAGATATTCCGGTGCCGCTTCTCTCTTAATTCCCCCGCCACCCGAAACCCCATGAATGATTTCATTCCGCTGCTGATCGTGACAGTGGCGCTGGCGACGGCGCTGAATCTGCTGCTCAAGCGTTTCAAGCTGCCCACGGTGATCGGCTATATCTGCACCGGCATCCTGATGCGCGGGCTGTTCGATGTCGATCTGCACGGCGACCAGGGTTTCGAAAGCATTTCCGAATTCGGCATCGTGTTCCTGATGTTCACGATCGGACTGGAATTCTCGCTGGCGCACCTCGGCCGGATGAAGAAGGAAGTCTTCGTCTATGGCGGGCTGCAGGTGATCCTGACAACCGCCTTGCTGGCGGCACTGGGCTGCTGGCTCACGGAAGCCGATGCGCGCACCTGCATACTGGCGGCGTCCGGCCTGGCACTTTCCTCCACCGCCATCGTGCTCAAGGTGCTCAACGAAAGCGGCCGGATCAAATCGCCGGTCGGCCGAAACGCGGTCGGCATCCTGATTTTCCAGGATATCGCCGTCATTCCCATCCTGCTGATGGCGAGCATTTTCACCGAGCAGGACAAAGACCTCTCCGGGCTGCTGCTGAGCACACTGCTGAATGCCGTCGCGGCACTGGCGGTGCTGGTGGGTATCGGCAAGTTCGTTTTCCCGCGCCTGTTCAAGGCCGTGTCGGCGACGAACTCCAAGGAAATCTACATGGGGTGCATCCTGCTGGCGGTGATCGGCGCCTCCTACATCGCGCATGCCTTCGGCTTTTCCTATTCGCTGGGCGCCTTCATCGCGGGGATGATGATCGCGGAGACCATCTATAAATACCAGATCGAGGCAGACCTGATCCCGTTCCGGGATCTGCTGCTGGGGGTGTTCTTCTTCTCGGTCGGCCTGCAGATCGACATCGGCGCGGTGTTGCTGCACCTGCCGGAAGTGGTCGGGCTGGGCGTCGGCATCATGCTCATCAAGACGGCATGCCTGTTTGCGATCCTGGCGCTGTTCGGCAACGGGAAAACCGCTTTCAAATCGGCGCTGACGCTGGCGCAGGTCGGTGAATTCGCGCTGGTGGTGTTTTCGCTGCTGCTCGCCAACGGCATGATGGATGCGGTTTCGGTGCAAATCCTGATGGTGATCACGATCGCGTCCATGGTGACGACACCGCTGCTGATCAGCCATGCGGACGCACTGGCCAACCGGTTGTTCAAGGAGAAAATTAGCCAGAAGGTGCTGGATCAGGCCGGCATACTCGGCGGCCACATCATCCTGTGCGGTTTCGGCGAATTCGGCAGGGCCGTCTCCGAGCGCTTTGAACACGCGGGCATCGCGCATGTGGTGGTGACCAACAATACCGAGGCCTTCGTCAAGGCCAGCGAACTGGGCAGGAGCGTAGTATTTGGCGACCCCGCCGACGCCGCCCTGCTGGAACAGCTGCATATCCGCGATGCGGCGAGCACGGTGCTGGCCCTGGACGATTTTGACGAAATTCGCAAAGCCAGCGCCGCGATCACGTTGATCGACCCGGAAATCAAGGTCATCGCCAAGGTGTTGTCGGAAGGTGAAAAAGCGGCGCTGGGCGAGTTCAATCACGAGCTGCTGCTGGACGGCAACACCCAGGTCGCCGCCATGCTGGTCGAGCGTATCCACCGCTCGCAGCTGATGGCACGGGAAGCGCTGCAACTCCAGTATCTCGCCGATTATTCGCTGGACGATCCCGATGATGCGATTCAGCGAGTACACCAGGAACAGGCTCGCCTGCTGGAGATCATGTCCCGCTCGTTCAACGCGCTGCGCGAAAACAAGAATGTGATGGAAGTAAAAGCATTCCACGATTCTTTTGCCGCGCTACGGGAGATCATCGGCGAGGCGATCACCAACTTGCTCAAGCATGCGGCGCTGACGCCGCGGCAATTCGAGCGCATCAGCACACTACTGGCAATCCAGGATTACCTGCAATCCACCAACCAGACACTGGAAAAGCTCGGCAAGGAACTGTACGCGCTGCACAAATACCCGCACATCGCAGTGCTCACGCAAATCGCCGTGGAAGGGCTGGATGCCATCCTGCTGATCCTGATCGACCTCGCCAGGCACTATGACTCTACCGACGCGATCATCCTCAGCACCATGGCCGCCGGTCGCGGCAATGGACTCTCCAAGATCCGCGAATCCTACCTGGCGGCGGAACAGTCCGACCTGGATGCGGCGACCAAGGCTTCACTGCTCGCCTCGACCAACCACATCGAGCGTCTCAAGGGCCTGTTCGGCCGCCTGGGGGATAGCTACAAGAAACTGGCGGAAGCCGCCGTCTGAATAAAAAACCGGCATCGCTGCCGGTCGGATAGAAAGGTCGGGGAGAAAGCCCCTGCCCGGGCCTGGAGCCGATGCTTGGCGTATGGCTCTAGTTACATCCCTGCAGCACTGCGGGCAGGTAAACGATGCCCTCTCTCACCCCATCGTAGGTATAGCTGGAGGTCGGCGAATCCAGCGGGGCCGTACCGGCATATTGGGCATATGTGGCAAGGCAGCCGCGTATGGTAGCTGGCGAGAAACCACTGTTCTTCTGCTTGAGCGCCGCGACCACGCCGGCAACGTGCGGCGAAGCCATGCTGGTCCCGCTCATCTGCACTGTCCCCCCGCCCACCTTGAGCGAGGTAATGCCTACGGTAGAAATCAAACACCCCCGGCTCACGTTTTCGCTGGCCTCGCCGGGAGCGGAGATGGCAACTCCCGCACCATCCGTGGTATAGAACGAAGCGGTGTCGGCGGGAATTGGCGTCCTCAAGCGCGAGCACTGAGTAGTGCCGGTTTGTGCGGCGCTACTGGCAACCGCAAGCACTTCCGCATAGCCCGCCGGAACCATCTGGCTGATTTCCTTTGTCTGATCGTTTCCTGCCGCAACGACTACTGCAATTTTGTTGCCGGTCAGGCTTTGCACCGCTACATGCATGGGATTCTGCGGATCGGAGTCGCTGGCAACGGCGGCCCGTCCCAGACTCATGTTGACGACGGAAATATTGGGGCTCACGTTCTGGTAGTTGGCGAGCACCCAATCCAGCCCTCCGATGATGTCGCTGTCGTAGCCGCTGCCGCTGGCATCGAGGACACGTACGGCATACACCGTCGCATCAGGAACAACGCCCACCACGCCGATATTGTTGCCCTGCTTGGCGGCGACAATGCCGGAAACATGGGTACCGTGGCCGTTCTGGTCGCTCCCATCCCCGCCATAAGCGTCATAGGTCTGCTTTCCCACAGTAAGGTCAGCGTTGGAAAGATCGATGCCGGTATCGACGATCGCCACCCCAACGTTGGATGCCGTGCCCGGACCGCCAATACGTTTCACTCCTTCCGGGACGATTTCGCCACTGCTCCCGCCACCGGAACCGCCGCCCCCACCCTTGTTGCCTTTACCAGCCACCATGTGCACCGGCAAATCCGGATAGAGTTTCATGGAGGAATATTCGAGCGCCTTGAATACGCTGGCATTCGGCACGGAAAGCGCCACAACGTTAAGCCGGGCATATTCATGGCGCACATTGGCGCCGGCGGATTTTCCCATCACCGCGAGCGTCTGCGGCGTGCTGCCGGTCGCGAGCACGCCGCAGGGGTAGGCTTGCGCCTCGGCCGGCCGCTGGACCTCGCAGGGGCCGGCAACCGCCACAGTGCTGCATGACAGCAGAACCAGCAGCAAACAGTTCAGAACAGATGGGGAAGCGATGGGGCTGGGCTGGATACGCATGATGAACTCCTTACCCGGAAGTTAAAGTAAGGCTACGCGCATCATGGGCAAGCTGCAATACCCAATACGGCTCAAATGCCAGGACCCACAGGGCTCCGCATCCCGTCAAAAGTTATAGGCGACACCCACCGAAACCATATCGTCGTGCATCCTGCCGGCGTTGCCCGAGCGCCCCAGTCCCGATACATGATCGTAGTCGAAGCGCAGGTCGATATTCTTCGTCATGCTGTAGGTCGCACCGAGCCCCAACAACGGCCTCACTTCCGTGGACGAATCGCGAATGCTGGTCGCGGCGGGCGCGGTTGAGGTCAGCCGCGTCTCAACCTTGGCGGCGACAAATCCCGCCTTGCCAAACAGCGAAAAACCCTCGGTGACCGGCAAAATGCCGAGCACTGCAAAATCGACGCCTCCAGCTTTTTCGCTGCCCCTGGCACTGCCGCCGGCGTAACTGGCGCGATAATCCGCCTTGCCCAGATCGATATAGCCCGCCTCGACCGCGAAATAAGGATTGAATTTGTAGCCTGCCTGCAGACGCCATTGGTTGCCATTGCCGCTGTCGTGGCTGGTCACGCTGGTCGCCCCGGCAGCGCGCAAGGCGTCGTCAAAGGTGCCGCTGTCGAGCGTGAGGCGGGAATGTGTCACTTCGCCGACCACATAGGGGCCATCGGCAAAGGCGGCTGTGGAAATCAGCGCGGTCAGCAAGGGTAATACTGGTTTGAGATTCATGGTGGATCCTCGTCTTGTTGATTTTGATGTGTTTCTGCGCGTGGCAGACACTCTTGACAAGGCAGGATCGGTGCCAATCGGAGGAGAATCTGTATCCTGCTGATATTAATGGATTTCCCACCAAAACCCATGCGGTCCACAGACATGCCATGAAACGATCGCACTCAATTCTTGCGGGCTTTCTGCAAAAATCGTCAGGCATCCGGTCCTGGCGCGGCTGGATTGCGGCGCCAGCCGACCAGATTATTTTTAGGCGAACACCCGAAAGAAAAGATAGGTTTGCTCGGATTCCGCCCCCAGTGCAATCTTGTGCTGGGTGAAATCGCCACTCTTGTAGGTATGAAACCCGTCCCGGATGCACATTTCGATGTTGTGCAGCCAGAACAGATCCGGCAATCCATACTCCGCGCTCGCGACTGGATCGACACCGCTATATTTATGGATCAGGACATGGTCCCGATGCAGCAGCAGATTGAAACCGACGAGCCGACTGCCCACACGATAAAGCACATAACGCGAATGGTGCGGCATCAGCGCGGCCACGGACTCGAAAAAATGCGGCGTGAGTTTTTCCAATCTGCCGTCAATGCTGCTGTCGCTGGCCAGATGAAGCCGGTGTACTTCCTGCAGGTCGGCGTCCGGCGGAATTCCGCTGTATTCCTGGATGCTGATGCCGGCTTGTGCCGCACGCCTTGATTGCAACGCCTGCCGGGTGGCGCCTTCCAGCGTAGCCAGGTAATCGTCAAGGCCTGCAAATGCCAACCTGTTGACGGCCAAGCGCCGCTGGGTGCTTTCTTTGAAGCCAAGATGCCTGAGCGGCGCGGCCAGTTCCTCCGCATCCTGTTGCAGCACATCCTTGAAGGCCATCGCGTCCACGCCTTCGCGCGCACCAATTTTCCGCAACTCGTCGTAGAGTGCGACGACCATTGCGGGGTCGAAATGATATTCGCGCGCAATTGCCAGCGTACAACTCTCGGCGACGGTGGAACCCACGGTCAGCAGGCTTAAGCGGGTGCGCTCTGCAGCTGCATCGCCAAGCCATGCCGGCATCGCCGCCGGCCAGGGGTGTGCCGTGCTTTCACGGATATAGGTCTGAATAAAATAGGGGGCCAGGCAAACGACAATGCCGCCGCGCCTGACCGCTGCATAACCGGTGCGTATGCTTTGCACCCGGGCCAGTTCGAAAGCGAGATGGTAGCGGTAGCTTTCGGCCTGCCCTGGCAGCAGGCGATCCCAGAGCGTCTCCTCATACTTGGCGGCACTGAAACTGTGCTCGGTCGAGTACATGGATTGCGCTTGCAACGTTTCAGACACCGCTTGCATGGGCTTCCTCCTGGCTGATGATCAATACCGCAGCGGTGCCGCCGAATGCGAACGAATTCGACATGATGTGTTTTACCGCAACCCCGCTGCGGCCGACATTGGGGATGTAGTCGAGATCGCACTTGGGATCGGGCTGGTGCAAGTTGATGGTTGGCGGTAACGCCTGTTGTTCGAGCGCCTTGACGCAGGCGACGAGTTCGACCGCCGATGTCGCACCCATCAGGTGCCCATGCATGGATTTGGTGGAGCTGACCGGCACTCTGTAGGCGTGCTCGCCGAATGCCAGTTTGACGGCTTCCGTCTCTGCCGGATCGTTGAGCGGGGTGCCGGTGCCGTGCGCATTGATGTAGCCGATTTCCTGCGGTTGCAGACCGCTGCATTGCAGGGCGGCGCGCATGGCTCGCGCCTGCCCTTCCGGCGAAGGCTGGGTGATGTGTGCGGAATCGTTGCCGGAACCGTAGCCGGTAATTTCGGCATGGATGGTGGCGCCGCGTGCACGCGCACGCTCCAGGTCTTCCAGCACCAGAATGGCGGCACCCTCGCCCAGCACCAAGCCACTGCGGTTGGCGGCGAACGGTTTGCATGTGGCGCCCGGATCGTTTTCGTCCTCAGTGGCCATGGCGCGCAGGGCCTCCCACGCCTTGATCGTCCCAAAGGTCAGCAAGGCCTCAGCACCACCGGCCAGCATGACATCGGCATAGCCGTGGCGCACCTGGTGGAAGGCCTCGCCGATGGCCACGCCGGAAGACGAGCAGGCGGTGGAAAAGGTCAGGTTGGAACCGGTCAAACCGTATTCCAGGGCAATGGCGGAGGCTGCAGCATTGTTCATTGCCATCAGCACGGTAAACGGTTTCAGGCGCGCGGCCTGATCCCGATAGAGGCGCGCATAGCCTTCCTCGACCGAGGCCGCTCCGCCCATCCCGGTACCGAGATAGACCCCTATGCGGGAAGCATCTTCCTGCGCCAGATCGAGACCGGCATCGGCAAGCGCCTGGCCCGCGGCAAACAACGCAAACTGGCTGACACGATCCAGGCTGGAAGCCTTGTGTTTACCAAAGTGCTGCAATGCATCGAACTCCGCCTGTGCGGCGATGCGGGTATCGAGCCGGTCGGCAAAGTCCGCCTGCATGCGGCGAATGCCGGATGTGCCGGCCATCAACGCCGCGAAGAATGCATCCGGCGTATTACCCAGCGGGGAGACGATCCCCAGCCCGGTAATGGCCACGCGGCGTATGGTCATGCCTTGCCCTGCTCGGCACGCAGCCGGTCGAGCAGGCTGACGACATCCTGCACGGTTTTGATGTCCACTTGTTCGTTCGGCACCTTGATACCGAACTTCTCCTCGGCTTCGAAAATGATGTCGAAGGTATCCAGGGAGTCGATATCCAGCGTTTCGAAAGTCGCGTCCGGCGTGATCTCTGCAGGGTCTTTCTCGAACTTGTCGACGATGATGTCGCGCAGCGTTTCGAAGGTATCCATATTCTCTCCTTATGCCGCCGCCGGCGATAAGGCCGGGGCACAGTGCTTGAAGAATTCGGCCAGGCGGCGTGCCACGTCATCGCGGCGCTTGTCCAATGTCAGCACGTGATAGGTATCGTCCACGAAAAATGTTTCCACTTTCCGGGAGGCAATGCGTTTCGCGACGAAATGGGCATTCTTGACGCTGGCCATATCGTCTTCGGTTGCGTGCACAATCAGTGCGGGGGAATGCACCTGCGGCAGGATTTTTCTGGCGGCCCGGATCAGGCGCACGCTCTCGTGTATGGTGACGCCCGGCGTGCTGAAGATGCCGACCTTTTCCGACGCCAGCGCGTCGCGGTTTTCCAGCACCGCGTGCACCATCGCCCGGGTGCGCTCGCACTTGATGCCGTAAGGCGGCATTTCCTGCCAGGACAGGAAATACTTGAGCGGCGAATACAGCGCGATCGGCATCAGCCATTGCCTGCGCAGCTTCGGCATGTTCCAGCCGTCGTAAAAGAAGGTGGTCGAGAGCAGGCCGATACCATCCACCCGCTCACCTTTTTCAGCAGCAAGGATGAGGGCCATCAACGCCCCCATCGACAAGCCGGCCACGTACACCTGCGCATGGCCGGCAGCCTTGAGCGCCTCGAAGGAACGCTCGATGCTACCGTACCAGTCCTGCCACTTGGATTTCTTGAGATCGCTCATGCTGCCGCAGTGGCCGGCCAGCGCCGGGCACATCACGCTGAATCCCTGCTTGACGAGGCGCTTGGCGATCGGCTTCATTTCAGCCGGGGTACCGGTCAGGCCGTGGATCAGCAGCACCGCATGCTCACCCGCACGGTCATAGAAGCCGGTGTTGCCCAGGCATTCCTGTACGGTATAGGTCATTCTGCCCCGCAGCGTTGCAGCAGCATCTCGAACAGCTGGATGCCCAGATCGATTTCTTCCTCGCTGATCATCAGCGACGGCGCCAGGGTAATGACGTTCTTCTGGTAGCCACCGATATCCAGCACCAGGCCGTAGCGCTTGTCGCCGATCTGCAGGTCGCCCTTCAGCCCTTCGTTGAACATGCGGTCGGCCAGGGCGCGGCTGGCCGTGTAACCGTCTTTTTCGCAGAGTTCGATGCGCAGCGCGAGACCGAGCCCGCTCACGTCACCGACCACCTTCCAGCGCGACTTCAGCTCCTGGATGCGCTTGAGGAAGTAAGCGCCGCGTGCGCGCACATGCGGCTCAAAATCTTCCTCCTGCATCATCTTCATCACTTCCAGGGCCACCGCGGTGCCGAGCGGATTGGAAGCAAAGGTGGAGTGCGTCGAACCGGGAGGGAATTTTTCCGGCGAAATCAGTTCTTCGCGCGCCCAGATGCCGGAGAGCGGGTTCAGGCCGTTGGTGATCGCCTTGCCGAACACAAAGATGTCGGGAACGATGTCGAAATTCTCCCAGGACCACAGTTTTCCGGTGCGGTACACGCCCATCTGGATTTCGTCGGCCACCAGCAGGATGTTGCGCTTGCGCAAGGATTCCTGCAGTTTTTTCATATAGCCTGCCGGGGGCACGATATAGCCGCCGGTACCCTGCATCGGCTCGATATAGAATGCGCCGAATTCACACTGGCCGGACTTCTCGTCCCAGACCGATTGGTATTCGGTCTCGAACAGTTTTTCGAATTCCTTGTGGCAATAGGTATCGCAGCTTTCCACCTTCATGTCGTACGGACAGCGGAAGCAATAAGGATAGGGCACGAACTGCGCACGATCGGAGAAGTTGCCGAAACGGCGGCGATAGCGGTAGCTCGATGTGATCGCCGAGGCGCCGAGCGTACGGCCGTGATAGCCGCCCATGAAGGCGAACTGGTGCGTCTTGCCGGTGTGGTTGCGGACAACCTTGAGCGAATCCTCCACCGCCTGCGCGCCGCCTACGTTGAAGTGCACGCGGCCCTTCACGCCGTACTTCTCCTCCATGTACTTGCAGATGATCTCGGCCAGCTCGACCTTTTCCTTGTGCAGGTACTGGCTCGCCAGTTGCGGCAAGGTATCGATCTGCTTGCGCAGGACATCGGCAATGCGTTTGTTCTTGTAGCCGAAATTGACGGCCGAGTACCACATCTGCCAGTCCAGGTAGGGCGTCCCCTGCTCGTCGAACAAGAAGCTGCCGTCGCAGCCTTCGAACACTTTGGGGGGATCGGCGTAGTTGACGGTGTCGCCGTGGGAACAATACTTGTCGTTCTTGTCGAGGATTTCGATGATTTTGCGGTCCATGTTTCGGTTGGTCTCGGAGTGGATGTAAATCAGGCCAGTCGGCCGGCGGAATGATGGGCCATTTCAAGCGGCCATTGCTTGACCACCGCCAGGACGTCGGCGAAGGTCTGGAAACGGTGGTGCACAATGTTCTCCTGCTCGCAATATCGGGTTAGCGAGCCCTTGGCGAACACGACATCCGCCGACCTGGCAAGGCAGGCGTCGGATTTGCCGTCGCCAATCAGCACGACCGGGCCGTCGGCGTCCTGCGCCAGGTCTCTGGCCACCGCGCATTTGCAGACGCCGTTGCCGCCGGCACAATCCGGCTGGCGATGCGGGAAGGTGATGTCGATGCCCTCGGGTACAAAATGCAGGCGATTGGCGTAGATGGGCAGTTCCGGCAGCGCGGCGTTGCGCGTGGCGATCTTGATCGCATGATCGAGGCCGTCGCTGACAATGGCGACTGCGGCCAAATGCCTTATGTGCTGGTAAAAGGGCAGAAAACTTGCATCCAACTGGATGCCGCGGAAGAAATTCTCCAGCGTCACATTGTCCGCCCGCACCATGCGCAACTGCCGGGTCATGCACTCGACGGCGCTGATCTTGCCTTGCAGCCAGTCCTGCTCCACCTGTTCCCATGACGGGTCGGCAAAGCGTTCCAGAATGGCGTCGACCGTGTCATGGACGGCAAGCGTGCCGTCGAAATCTATAATGAAAAGCATGCAAACTTTCGTCGGAAATTGGGCGATAACTCGTGCGGCAAGATTAATATCTTTCTGCTTACAAATTACTTACTGCCAAATTAGCATGAATTATTCCAGTTGAAAGTCCGATGTAAGCTTCATCGCTTAATGTTCTCCTGCAATAATCATCGTTCACTCTTTCAAGAGAGTCTGTCATGCGTATTTTACTGGTTGAGGATGACGGCACGCTGGGCAATGCCGTCAATCGGTCGCTTGTGAAGTCGGGATATGCAGTGGATTGGGCAAAAGACGGCCAGGATGCCGAGTTTGCGCTGCAAAGCAATCTCTACGAGGCCGTGGTGCTGGATCTGGGCCTGCCCAGGCTGGACGGTCTCGAGGTACTGCGGCGCATGCGCGCACGCGGGCTGACGGTTCCCGTCGTCATACTGACGGCAAGAGACGGGCTGGACGACCGCATCAAGGGCCTGGATCTGGGCGCCGACGATTACATGGCCAAGCCGTTCAAGCTTCCGGAACTGGAAGCGCGCTTGCGGGCGCATATACGTCGCAGCCACACCATCACCACGTCAACCATTCAGTGCGGCCGCCTGTGCTTCGACACCCAGAACAGGCTCGTTACCGCGGATGGCATTGCATTGTCGCTTTCGTCCCGCGAGCTCGGCGTGCTGGAAACCCTGCTGCTTTGCTCCGGTCGCGTGGTCAGCAAAAACAAACTGATGGAAGCTTTATGCAACTGGGACGAGGACCTTTGCACCAACGCCATCGAGGTCTATGTGCACCGGCTCCGCAAGAAACTGGAAACCTACGACATCAACATCCGTACGGTGCGCGGCCTTGGTTACCTGCTGGACAACCAACCGGATGAGTGACCGCTCCCTCCGCCGGCAATTGTTGCAATGGCTGCTGGTACCGCTGCTGGGGTTGATTGCGGTGGATTCCACGATCCTCTACCGGATCGCCATGCATTTCCAGAACAATGCCTTCGACCATGCGCTGTATGACAGCGCGTTCGACATCGCCCAGCTGATCAGCGAATCCAAGAATCCTGCCAAATTCATTCAGTTGAGCCCAGACCTGCGCCGGATGTTTCTTTCCGACCAGTACGACCAGATGTACTACAGCATCGTCGATGAAAACGGACAATTCATCGGCGGGGACAAGAACCTGCCCGCCGTCTCGGCCGACCAGTCGAGCGAAAAATCGGCCTTCTTCTCCTCCGGCTACGTCAATGGCAAGAAAGTCCGCCTGGTGGTCACCAGCACCGTGGTCAAAACCGGGCTGGGCCCGCACCGGCTCACTATCCAGGTGGCGGAAACCCTGACCAAACGCCAACAACTCGCGAAAAAAATCCTGCTCGGCATTGTGATCCCGCAACTGCTGCTGGTCCTGGCCGCCGTCGGCATCGTCTGGTTTGGCATAGGCAGGGGCTTGCGCCCATTATGGGAGCTGCATGCCGCCGTCGCACGACGCTCCCACCGCGATTTGAGTCCCGTGCTGCTGCCGAACATCCCGGACGAAGTCCAGGCCCTGGTCAATTCGGTCAACCACTTCATGGGCAAGCTGCAGAATGTACTGGAATCGCAGAACCGCTTTATCGCCGATGCAGCGCATCAGCTGAGGACGCCCCTGGCGGGGATGCTGGCGCAACTCGAACTGGCGCAAAACGAAACCGATCCGCAGGAGCGGCAAGCCGGCATGAAGCGGGTCGAACGCAGCATGGAACAGCTCGCGCACATGGTTAACCAGTTGCTGGTCCTGGCACGCAACCAACCCGAAGTCATCCACAGCATCCGTACCGTAAAACTCGACCTTTGCCTCTTGGCCCAGAATGTGGCCACGGACATGGTGCCTGCCGCAATCCAGCAGGATATTGACCTCGGGTTCGAAGGCTCGCAGGAGGCCGTCTGGATAGAAGGCGACCCGACCCGTCTCAGCGACCTCATTGCCAACTTGATCGACAACGCCATCCGCTACACCGGTCGTGACGGTAAGGTATCCGTCAGTGTCACGCACGAAGGAAATCAAGCCATCCTCAAAGTCGAGGACAACGGCCCGGGGATCCCTGCGGAAGCGAGGGAAATCGTGTTCGAGCGTTTCCACCGCCTGACCGACAGCACGCAGGAAGGCAGTGGGCTGGGACTCGCCATCGTGATGGAAATCGCACAAATCCATCACGCAACGGTCAGTGTGGAAGAAACGCAAAGCGGCCAGGGGACGACGTTCCGGGTGGTGTTCGATGCGCTGCAAGAAGCCGGGAAGCCCATGCTGGCCATGACACCGGCCTGACAGCTCCGTCCGGCCCTGGGCTCATTGCTTCAGACGTTGGCAATCAGGATGATGCCGCCAAGAATCAGGGCCACGCCCGCCCAGCGTCTGGGACTGATCCGTTCCCCGAGCAGGTAATGCGAAGCCAGCAGTATCGTGACATTGCTGACACTGCTGAGCGGAAACGCAACGCTCAATGCCGCACGCGAAATAAAGCCCAGCCAGCCTATCATCGCGCCGACCTGCAGCAGCAGGCCGATGGCCACGGCCCTGTTGCGCAGCATGCGCAGGGTAAAAACCGGCGAATTTCCCGCACCAGCCCCCCCGCCGGCCTCCGCGCTGCACGCCCCTTTCTTGAGCATGACGGCACCAAGCGTATTGAGTCCGAGGGCCAACCCGAAAATCGCGGCATTTTCTCCGTAAATCATCGCAGCTTATTCCAAATAATTCGAAGACACGCTTTGCTCCAATGGACGCACTATTCCGCAACCAGATAGACGCCGAGCATGATGAGGAGGATGCCGGACAGTTTGAGCACGCCCAACGGCTCATGCAGAAACAGACAAGATGCGATGGTCACCGTGATGTAGGAACAGGAGGTTGCCGGATGGGCCTTGCTCAATTCAACCCGGGCGAGGATGGCAAGCCAGGTCAGGAATGCAAGCACCAATGCAAGGACACCCATCCAGATTAATGGCTCTTTCACGATCGCGCGGAGGTAAGCGATGGCGGGCTCCACCCCCTGAAGCGGAAATTCGCCGTGAGCAGCCAAGCCCAGCTTGAGAAAAATCTGCGCCGAGGTATCCCACAACAAAATCAGGGCAAACAAGCCCAGCAGCGGATAACTCAGCTGACCGGGACGCCAGAGTTCCTGTTTGGCTTCCAGACTCTTTTCAGCGGACAACATCTCGCCCCCCACTGAAACTGAGATGAAGCCGCCAGCGAATCAGCGTAGCCAAAATGCGAAGCGAATCGGCGACCGGCCTGAATTTGGAAGACCTGTTGTTATCAATATATATGGTCGGGATGGGCACGCTGGTTATCGCGCGCTGCTGTGCTAGGACCATGAGCAAGACCTGGAACTCGGTTTCGTAGCGACTGCCCCGCACCCCTCGCACAATCTCCCTAACCATGGATGGGCTGAACGCGCGCATGCCGGACTGGGTATCGACGGGCGCCTGAGGAAAGAACATATGCAGGATAGCGCTGATGAGGGTATTGCCTAACTTGCTGCGGCCGGGCATTTGTTCGATCCGCCTCTCGCCGATGACCATTTCAGCCCCCGCCGCGATGCGCTCGACCAATGCCGGGATCCGCGCCGGCGGGTGCTGGCCGTCGGCATCCAGTGTGACCAGCGCCCCGAAATCGAAGCGGTTAAGTGCTTCGCAGAACCCCGCCATCAGCCCGACACCCTTGCCCTGGTTCACTGCAAAGGTTATCAGGCTGATACGCTCCGACATCGAATGCGCGAGCGTGGCGAGTATCTTGCCTGTGGCATCGCGCGACCCATCGTCGACAAGAATGACATGGTCGGAAAAATGCAGCGTTTTATGGATCACTTCGCTGCAGAAATCCTGCACGTTGTAGCAGGGGATGATGCTGAGACTCTCGACCTTGCGCCGCTGGTCACTGGTATCCATGCGCACGCGGCGCCAACCTGCATAATCCAGGAAGCCCCAGCGCCGCCTTGGCTTCAGGAATAGCTCGCCGGAACCGGACAGAAGGCTGCGCGGAACAAGCATGCTGAGCATAGCCCCCCTGTGATGGATGACGGCCTGGCCCACGACGGCACCGGTGATGGCATCCAGCACATCGCTTTTTCCGCGGCGACCTTTCAAGCGAATACGTAACGACCTGCCCTGTTGGGCCCGGCACTCGATCAGGCTGAGATCGAATCCTCCCAGCCAACGTTCCAGTTGGCCGAGCTTCAGCCGGACATGCAGCGTCGTTTCATCCACCCAGGCTTCTTCGACAGGGTGGCATGGCTGGAAGCGATCCGGCGGAAAGGAATCCGTAAACCGCTCCTCGGCCTGCACGTGGCGCATGAAACGGCGGCGGCTCAGGGCCATCTGGGTGGCGTGACACAACAGGGCACGCCGCTTGGCCTCCAGCTCCGCGTCGGAAAGCCTTAAGCTGGACGTGGCCTGCAAGGCCGCCGATTTCCGGTGGATGGCATAGCCGAATACTTTGGGAGGCGTGACATTTTCAGGCAATCGCGCAAGCGCCATGTCGAGCAGCACCGCTAGCGCATTGTGATCCGGGTGCAGGTCATCATGCGAAGTGCTCGCCAGCAAGGTCGGCCGCCAGCTGGAAATCACGGAAACCAGCCGATCGACGACGCCTGCGTCGGCACGTTCCAGCAATCCGGAAAGCCCTTGATCGGGAAACCCCCAAAAGTCGGCTTGTCCGTCATCCACGCCCAGTTGCCGCAAGGCCGCTTTTGCTTCATCGCGCCTGCGACCGGCCCAGCGTGCCCGGTCGGCGGCCTGAATCTTCCAGCGCCGTTCCAGGAACCGTTGCGGCCAGGGATTGTTGTCGCCGTCGGTGACAAACACCACCTGCACGGCGGCACCGGCATTCACTGCGTGCTGCAACAACCCGCCGGTCCCCAGGGTTTCATCGTCCGGGTGCGCGGCCAGCACCAGAATGCGATCGGATGGATTGAGTGTCAGGGGCGAAATCATGAAATACGACGCAAAGTGAAAGGAGAGAAGCCCCGCTCGATGGCTGGGGCCCAAATGACGGCGAGACGGTCATTGGGCGTGGCATTCAGGCGAAAATGATGTATCCCGGAGGCAAGCAGGCGCGGCCCTGTATAGGGCGTCCCATCAAGCCAGCCGGAAACATCGCCATGCTCGGCCACCACGGCATAGCTCGCGGGGATCTGGATATTGAAGGCAATGTCGCCTTGTTGCTGCTCAAGCATCTGCCCCGCTACGCGCAACGGCCCGACCGAGATGAAGTTTTCGTTGATGAACTGGCGACCGCGCGGCGGAAAAAAGGCGCTATCGGCGGCGGCAACCGTCGTTTTCGTCCTGACGATGTCCTCGGGGATGCTGTCCCTGATCGTGCCGAGCTGCATGCGCTTGCGGGTTACGCCTTCAAGCACATAGAAAAACGGGCGCCGGCGAAAGACGGTTTCGCCTTTCAGGTCCATGAGTTCGTCACTTGGCCGCGTGAGCTGCAGGGTCGCTGCCAAAAGCTGATAATCCTGCACCTGGTTTTCGTGTGCCGCCCTTTCCTTCATCGCCAGCCAGCCAAATTCGCTCACGGCGACGACCGCCAGCACGAGCGCGTAGCGGTAACGTCGCTCCCCCTGGCCCAAGGTTGCTGAAAGCCGCTCCATCGCTTGCCCGACAACGATAATGGCCATCAGTGGAATCAGCGGAAGATAATCCTGGCGCGTCACCAGCGGCCAGAATCCATAAAGCGTAATCACCGCCAAACCGAAAATCAGGAAAACCAGCGTCCGGGCATTTCTCTGTCGGCTGGGGACATCCGGCTGCCTCTGCAAATACAGGGCAGCCCAGAGCACAAGCGGCAGCGCAATCAACGCCCGGAGCGCATTGCCGAAATGCTTCCAGTGCCCCAGGCCCGGCACGATATTGTGCTGGACGACGTCGTAATACATCGCCGACAACCCGTGCCCTGCGTAAAAATATGCGATCAACGCCAGAGGGATGACTGACATCCCTGCCAGCAACCGGAGAGCGTTCGCCGCATACCGGCTGGCTGAAAGACGCTCCGCCGGCCGCTGAAAAAACACTAACACCGTCGCCGCCAGCGCGAGTGCCAGCAGCAACATGCTGGTCTTCAAAGAGGTGCTCAAGGTCGCCCCGAGCAATATCCCGGCAAGCAGTAATCGGCGCGTATTCACAGGCTTCTGCACCAGCACGGCGATGGCCAGCAGCCAGGGAACGATCCACAAGTCGTCTGCCCGGAACTCCAGCGAGGTGAGAAAAAACTTCGGATACAGCCCGGCGAACACCGCCGCCCACAATCCGACCTGCCTGGAATAGAGCGCGCGACCGATCAAATAGATCGCCCACAACGCAGCCAGAAACAAGGGAATCGCGGCCAGGCGCATGACAACCAGGATATCGGGACGCTCCCCGAACAAACGGTAAACCGGCGCAAACAATATATGGAACAGGGGGGCGTGGTTATCGAACAAGTCCCGGTATTGGAGCAAGCCGTTTGCCCATCCCCAGATCACATGCAGGTGTTGGGGTTCGTCACTATCGAATCGCCAGGTATATGCGCTTATCACCCTGGCCATGATCATTAAAGCAAGCAGCACGTACGTCGTCCTGGACAAGACGCGCTTATCCCAGCTATTGGTCTTCATTGGTATTGGATTCCAGGTCAACGGCTCACGCCGCTCTTCTTTTGTCGATGTTCTGGCAAATCCAGGCACTGCCGTTTGCAATCGGGCGCACGTTTCCCCATGGGCCCTCACTTGAAATTGCTCGATCCATTTAGCTCATGCCCCTATCAAGGCCGTTAAACATCACCGGGGCCGGTAGCCATTTCAAATTCATTGCATTTCCTTTTTCTTGATGTTGTGTCGCTGCCGCACGGGGCGAACAACATGACAAAGGCACAAAAGGTGCCAACCAAAGAAATAAACGCAAGTGATTGATAAAAATGAGTTTTAAATTTGGCATTCAGAAAAAATGTGGCAGGAGGCAGGATTCGTGATCCATTCGCAGACAATTTTTGCGGGCACTCTGCAAAAATCGTCGGGTACCCAGCCGCACTTTCGCCAAGAACGATGTAAGGTTTTCACGTGAAGCGCGTCTAATGGCTATCCACATTTCCCTGCGGAGTTACCATGAAAGCCCTGTCACGCTTGTGCCTGTTTGCCTTTGTTCTGTTTACGGCCCCGGCCTTCGCCGGCGCAACGCCATACACGCAAGCCGCGTTCGACCAGCTGCAGCAGCAAGGCAAGCCTATCCTGGTCGCCGTGCATGCCGACTGGTGCCCTACCTGCCGGGCGCAGGCGCCAATCATCGGCGCGCTGCTGCAACAGGATAAATTCAGGGGCATCACCGCATTGCGGGTCGATTTCGATAGCCAGAAGGACGTCGTGCGGTCTTTCCGCGTGTTCCAGCAGAGCACACTGATCGTATTCAAGGGCGGCAAGGAAGTCGGCCGCAGCTTGGGCGATACCACCCGCGCCGGCATCGAGCGCCTGCTGGAAAAGGCGCTCTAGCATGCTGGCCGCACTGGGTACCTACGGGCTGAGCCTCGCTGCCGGAACGCTCTCCACCCTGTCGCCGTGCGTGCTGCCGCTGGTGCCGATTCTGGTCGGCAGCGCGCTACTGACGCACCGCCTCGGCCCTTATGCGCTGGCGGGCGGATTGGCCTTGTCCTTCACCGTCGTCGGCGTCTTCCTCGCCAGCGTGGGCACCGCCATAGGCCTCGATCCGAGTACCTTCCGCACCGTTGCAGCCGTGCTGCTGATCCTGTTCGGCATAGTGCTGCTGTCTACCGCGCTGCAGGACCGCTTTGCCGTTGCCGCGGCCGGTGTCGGCAACTCGGGGCAATCCCTGTTAAACCGTATTGCCGCCGATAGCCTGGGCGGCCAATTCGCACTCGGCACATTGCTGGGCGTCGTATGGAGCCCATGCGTCGGGCCAACGCTGGGGGCGACCATCACGCTCGCCAGCCAGGGGCAGGATCTCGCCCACGTCACGCTGATGATGGGACTGTTCGGCCTGGGCGCCGGGATTCCGCTGGTATTGCTCGGCATGCTCTCCCGCCAGGCGATGATGAAATTCCGCGACAAACTCTTTGCCGCCGGCAAGGCCGGCAAGAAAATTCTGGGCGGCCTGCTGCTGGTCATGGGCCTCATGATCGTCACCGGGCTCGACAAGAAGTTCGAAACTCTCGTGCTGCAAGCGGCACCGGACTGGCTGGTACAACTCACCACCTCCATTTGAGCGGTCCAGCACGGATGACGGCGAAGCGATCAATGCATGACAGCGCCGCCGTCATGTTGTTTAATCGAACCATTGCAGCCCCTGAACGATCAAGCACAAGTATGAACTCTCTTTTCAATCGTACCCCTTGGCTGAACGGCGACGATCCCGAAGCCAAGCGGGAGGAGATACGCGCGTATTTCCACGCTACCTGTGACCGCTACGAACAGCTATTCCAGACCTTGGCGAGCGATGAGGCCTACTACCGCAAGGCCATTTCGCTACGGCATCCGCTGATCTTTTATTTTGGTCACACCGCGACTTTCTTCATCAACAAGCTGGTGCTGGCAAAACTCCTGCCGCACCGTATCAATCCGAAATTCGAGTCCATGTTCGCGATCGGCGTGGACGAGATGAGTTGGGACGACCTCGACGAAACCAATTACGAATGGCCCGCGGTCGGCGAAGTCCGTGCTTATCGCGCTGAGATGCGCCGCGCGGTGGATGCGCTGATCGCCGAGTTGCCGCTCACGCTGCCTATCGACTGGAAGAGCCCATGGTGGCCAATCCTGATGGGTATAGAACACGAGCGCATTCATCTCGAAACCTCGTCCGTGCTTATTCGCCAGCACCAATTGCAGTATGTGCAGCCGCACCCCGATTGGCAGCCTTGCCGCGTTTCCGGCCCGGCTCCCGATAACGCCCTGGTCGAAATCCCGGCCGGGACCGTCCGGCTCGGCAAGGCGGCTACCGACCAGACTTACGGCTGGGACAATGAATACGGTCGCCATGAGGCGGCGGTCCCTGCTTTCCAGGCCAGCCGGCATCTGGTGAGCAATGGCGAATTCCTTGCCTTCCTGCAGGCGGGCGGCTACCAGGACGAGCGCTACTGGCTGGAAGAAGGGCGCGAATGGCGCCACTTCACGCAAGCGCAGCACCCGACTTTCTGGGTACGCGACGGTAGCCGATGGAAGCTGCGGCTGATGACGGAAGAAGTCGCAATGCCGTGGGACTGGCCGGTCGAGGTGAATTACCACGAGGCCAAAGCGTTCTGCAACTGGAAGCAGGCCACAACCGGCCAGCCGGTACGCCTGCCGACCGAAGACGAATGGATGCGGCTCTACGAATGCTGCGGATTGTCGGAGGTTCCCGTCGACCGCCCTGCGGCCGCCAACCTGCATCTCGACCACTACGCTTCATCCTGCCCGGTAACCACTTTCCGCCATGGAGAGCTTTACGATGTCGTCGGCAATGTCTGGCAGTGGACGGAAACCCCCATCTACCCGTTCGACGGATTTGAGGTGCATCCGCTTTATGACGATTTCACTACACCGACCTATGACGGGCGGCACAACCTGATCAAGGGCGGGTCCTGGGTTTCCTGCGGCGACGAGGCGCTAAAAAGCGCGCGCTATGCCTTTCGTCGCCACTTTTTCCAGCATGCCGGCTTCCGTTATGTCGTCGCGGATGCGGCGTTGCCGGAAACCACGCCGGCCTCGCAATACGAGACGAACAAGCTGTTGTCCGAATATGCCGAATTCCATTACGGCGACAACTATTTCAACGTACCGAACTTCCCGCGCGCATTGAGCGAACTGGCTATCGAAACCATGCAGGGCAAGCCGCTGCGCACAGCGCTCGATCTAGGCTGCGCCGTCGGCCGCGCCACCTTCGAACTGGCAAAGCATTTCAACCACGTCACTGGCATCGACTTCTCGGCGCGCTTCATCCGCTTGGGCATGCAATTGGCCGAGCAGGGCATACTCCGCTACACGCTGGCGGATGAAGGCGAGCTGGTTTCCTACAAGGAACGCAGCCTCGCCGAACTCGAGCTCGACCAGGTGCGCCACAAGGTCGAGTTCTGGCAGGGCGATGCCTGCAACCTGAAACCGCAATTCACCGGCTACGACCTGATCCTGGCTGCCAACCTGATCGACCGCCTGTACAGCCCGCGCAAGTTTCTCGAGAGCGTGCATGAACGCCTTAATGCCGGCGGCGTGCTGATGATCACCTCGCCCTATACCTGGCTGGAAGAACACACCCCGCGCGCCGAGTGGATAGGCGGGTTCAAACAGGCGGGCGAAAACCTGACCACGCTGGAAGGACTCAAAACCCTCCTGGAACCGCATTTCCGCCTGCTGCGCGGCCCAGTGGAAGTGCCTTTCGTGATCCGCGAGACGCGTCGCAAATTCCAGCATACGCTGTCCGAAGTGACGATCTGGGAAAGAATCCGTTGAGCTTCGATTTCGACCGCGAAATTCCGCGCAACGGCACGCAGGCGCTCAAATACGACGGCCGCGCCGGCTACTTCGGCACGGCCGACCTGCAGCCGATGTGGGTGGCGGACATGGACTTCGCCGCACCCGAAGCGGTGTCGCGCGCACTGGAAGCACGCGCCGCGCACCCCATCTATGGCTATACGGTTGCGCCCGACAGCCTGTTCGATGCACTGACAGCCTGGATGAAAACCCGCCATGGCTGGGACATTCGGCGCGAATGGCTCATGCTGACGCCGGGGGTGGTGCCCTCCATCAACATGAGCGTGATGGCGCTGACGCAACCCGGCGACGGCGTCATCGTACAGCCGCCCGTGTATTTCCCGTTTTTTTCGGCCGCCACCGAGACCGGCCGCCGCCTGGTGCAAAATCCGCTCAAACTGGAGCACGGCCGCTACACCATGGACTTCGATGGCCTGGAGCGCTGCGCCGCCGAGGCACGCCTGCTGCTGCTCTGCTCGCCGCACAATCCGGTCGGGCGCGTCTGGACTCCCGAGGAACTGTCAACGCTGCTGGACATCGCTGCCCGGCATGACCTCGTCATCCTGTCGGACGAAATCCATGCCGACCTGGTCTATCCCGGCGTTCGCCACCATGCACTGGGCAAGATGACAGACGATAGCAACCGCATCGTGACCGCCGTCGCGCCCAGCAAGACCTTCAACATCCCCGGGCTCGGGCTATCCGCTTTGATCGTGCCGGATGCGGCAAAACGGCACGCCATCCGCAAGGTGTTCGACACCATCCATCTCAATCCCGCCAACCCGTTCGGCATTGTCGCTTTCGAAGCGGCCTATCGCGAAGGCGCTGCATGGCTGGAAGCGCTGATGGCTTACCTGGACAACTCAAGGAAAGAAGCAAGCGCTTACATAAAAACCAGCTTGCCTGAACTCCAACTGGTCGCACCGGAAGGCACTTATCTGTTATGGCTGGATTGCCGTTCCCTCGGAATGCCGGATGACGGCCTGCGCCATTTCATGATTCATGACGCCAAGGTGGGCATGTCGCCGGGGATTTCCTTCGGCCTGGGGGGAACTGGCTTCATGCGCATGAACATCGGCACGCAGCGCTGCAATGTGATGGCCGCCCTGCAGCAGATCCGCCGTGCGCTCGACCAGCTCAACTAGCCGGGTTAGGCAGCCCGATCCGCATTGCCGTTACGCATCTGGCGCCACTTCTGGAATTTGACCAGGGGGTCTGGCTCCTTGAGCACTTCCCTGGCCAGGGCGAGATCGTCCATAGGACGCCCATATGGGCGATGCGAGGCGGTTTTGTCAACGACAGGGTAATGATTGATCCAGAGCACAAGGAACGGGCCAAAAAACGGGATCAAGGCCACGCCGCAGAAAATGATCTTGAAAAGCGGAATCTCCTCCGATTGATAAATGCGCCCGATCAGGTACAACGCACATAGTTCCGAAACGCCGACCGACATCATTACCCAGGGACTCACCGTCATGCTTGTCTGCTCCTGCCATTGCGTTTGAACTTTTGCCGCACTGAGAAGCGGCTGGCAAGGCAGGATTACAGCATCCGGCATTCAGCGCAATAACCCTAATTGGGTAGGAGCACGTAAATATCCGAAAAGATTCGACTCTTCCACGCGGCCAATCGTCAGGCCCCTTCTTCGACGATCTCGAAATCGTGGGTAATCTCGGCGGTCTTGCCCAGCATCAGCGAAGCGGAGCAGTATTTTTCAGCCGACAGCTTGACCGCCCGCTCCACCTGCACCGGATTCAGATTGCGTCCCTTGACGACGAAGTGCACATGAATTTTGGTGAACACCTTGGGCACTTCATCCGCCCGGGCAGCGTCGAGCTCGGCATAGCAGTCGGTCACCTCCTGGCGTCCCTTTTTCAGGATCGTCACCACATCGAATGCAGTGCAGCTGCCCATGCCGATCAACAGCAATTCCATCGGCCGCATGCCGAGATTGCGGCCGCCGGACTCCGGGGCGCCGTCGATCACAATAGCGTGGCCGGTTTCGGATTCGCCGACGAAGCAGACGTTTTCAACCCATTTGACGCGTGCGTGCATGATTTTTCCTGAGAAGTTCTGAATTTTCCGATTTTATCCGAAACAGGACGTTAAACTAACGCCTATTCATTTTGGATAACCGCCATGCAGTATCAGAATCTCCGCGATTTCATCGCTCAACTCGAAGCCCAGGGGGAATTGCGCCGCGTACGAGTGCCGGTCAGCCCCAGACTGGAAATGACCGAAATCTGCGATCGCGTGCTGAAATCCGGCGGGCCGGCGATCCTGTTCGAGAACGTGCCGGGCTACACCATGCCGGTGCTGGGCAACCTGTTCGGCACGCCGCGCCGGGTCGCACTCGGCATGGGGCAGGAAGACGTCGCCGCCCTGCGCGACGTGGGCAAGCTGCTCGCGTTCCTGAAAGAGCCGGAACCGCCCAAGGGACTGCGCGATGCGTGGGACAAGTGGCCCAAGTTCAAGAAGATACTCGACATGGCGCCCAAAACCGTAGGGCGCGCACCATGCCAGGAAGTGCTTCTGGAAGGCGATGCGGTGGACTTGTCCAAACTGCCTATCCAGACCTGCTGGCCGGGCGATGCCGGACCGCTGATTACCTGGGGCCTCACCGTGACCAGGGGACCACTGAAAGAGCGACAGAACCTCGGCATCTATCGCCAGCAAGTGATCGGCAAGAACAAGCTCATCATGCGCTGGCTCGCCCATCGCGGCGGCGCGCTGGATTTTCGCGATTGGTGCAATACGCATCCGGGCGAGCCGTTCCCGGTTGCGGTGGCGCTGGGCGCCGATCCGGCGACGATCCTGGGCGCGGTCACTCCGGTGCCGGACACGCTTTCCGAGTACCAGTTCGCGGGGCTGCTCAGGGGGGGCAAGACCGAAATCGTCCGATGTATCAGCACCAATCTCCATGTACCGGCCGGTGCGGAAATCGTGCTGGAAGGTCATATCGCGCCGGGTGAAACGGCACCCGAAGGCCCGTTCGGCGACCATACCGGCTATTACAACGAAGTAGCCGAATTCCCGGTGTTCACGGTGACGCACATCACCATGCGCCGCGACCCGATCTACCACAGCACCTACACCGGCAAACCGCCGGACGAGCCGGCCATACTCGGTGTCGCACTGAACGAGGTGTTCGTCCCGCTATTGCAGAAACAATTTCCCGAGATCGCCGACTTCCATTTGCCCCCGGAAGGCTGCAGTTACCGCCTGGCAGTGGTCAGCATGAAGAAGCAGTACCCCGGCCACGCCAAGCGCGTGATGATGGGGGTGTGGAGTTTTTTGCGCCAGTTCATGTACACCAAGTTCATCATCGTCACCGACGACGACGTCGATATCCGCGATTGGAAGGAAGTGATCTGGGCGCTGACCACGCGCGTCGATGCGGCACGCGACACGATCATCGTCGAGAACACGCCGATCGACTATCTCGATTTCGCCAGCCCAGTTTCCGGCCTTGGCAGCAAGATGGGCGTCGACGCCACCCACAAGTGGCAAGGCGAGACCTCGCGCGAATGGGGCCGCCCCATTAGCATGGACGCGGCGGTCCGATCGCGCGTGGACGAAATCTGGAAAGACTTGCAACTGGACTAGTGCGAGTGCCGGTCGCGCGTTTTTTCCTCGTTCCAGATGCAGTAGCCCAGCCAGAAGGCGATCACGACGATCGTCAGGATGACTGCAGTAATGGAAATGATGCCGACCCACGAACCAAACAACACCTTCAGCATGATAGCCTCCCAAGTAGTTGAACGACTGCGCGAACCCTATTTGAGGATATTGTAGTCCTGTTTTAGCACAAAAAACAAGCACCCCGCAGGGTGCCTGTTTCGCGATGCCGCGCGATTACTTCAAGCCCAGCAATTCCACGTCGAACACCAGGGTGGCATACGGCGGGATCACGCCGCCCGCACCACGCTCGCCATAAGCCATGAAGGACGGAATGATCAGCGTACGCTTGCCGCCGACCTTCATGCCGGCCACACCTTCGTCCCAACCGCGAATCACCTGGCCGCCGCCGAGATAGAAGGAGAACGGCTCGCCGCGGTCGACCGAGCTATCGAACTTGGCGCCATGGCCTTCCGGCTTGCTTGGATCGTACAGCCAGCCGGTGTAGTGCACGGTGACCTGCACCGGCGGAATCGCTTCCGCGCCGTCGCCCACTTTCTGGTCGACCTTGATGAGTTCGTTAACAGCCTTGGGCATCGTCATGGCAGATTTTTCCTTGGATTGTGATGGAGCGTCAGCCGCAACGGCAGTGACGGAAGCAAGGGCCAGCATGGCGGCCCCGAAATACAGCATGGAGTTTTTCATAAGCACCTCGGAAGGACACAAGTGCGACATGATACCGTATCAGTCGTGACGATACAGCCATTCCAGCAAGGTATCCTGTACCGCCTTGCTGCCGCCCGCTTGCGGATGATTGGCAATATAGACGATCACCCAGCGGCGCCCCTTGGCATCGAGCAGGTAACCTGCCAGGGCCCGCACATCGTCCAGCGAGCCCGTCTTGAAATGCCCCTGCCCGGCCAGCACACTGTCCTTCATGCGCCGCTGCAGGGTGCCGTCCACGGCAACGATGGGCAGCGAAGACATCAATTCGGGCATCACCGGGCTACGGTACGCGGCCAGCAGCACCTCGCCGAGATGACGCGCGGAAATGCGCGCGTTGCGCGAAAGGCCGGCGCCGTTATCGATCACCAGTTCGGGAAAGTCCATGCCCTTGGCGGACAGCCAGCTACGCACGGCCTGTGCCCCGCCGACGCTGCTGCCCGGCATACCGGAGGTTTCCGCACCGAGCGTCATCAGTAACTGCTTCGCCATGACATTATTGCTGTACTTGTTCATCAAGCGAATGACATCCGCCAGCGGCGGCGAGCTGGCCTGGGCCAGCCGGACACCCCCCTCCGGTACATTCCCCGAACGCGTCCCGCCAGCCAAGGTACCGCCTTGCTCCTGCCACAGCTGGCGGAACAGCTGCGAGACATAAGCGGTATCGTCCAGCACGCTCAATTCCAGCGACTTCTCGCCGCACGCGAGCGAATAATGCCCGTCGAAACTGACGACCACCTGTTCCGCCTGCCGCTCGACATGGTAGCCGAGCCGGTCTTTCCAATCGGCACAGGGCACCTTGCTCAAACTGAGCTGATTGTCGATGCGCAGCTGCGGCTGGGCGGGGTCGGCCGATATCCGCACCCGATTAGCGGCGGCATCCCCGATGAAATTGAATCGCGTCGCATTGAAGTTGACCAGCAGCGCATCCGGCCCGGCGTTATAGGCCCGATACGGCTCGCCATCGAATGCCGCCGCGTCGTAATCGGCGCTTGCGAAATAGCTGCGGTCGAGCACCAGGTCACCGCGGATTTCACGCAGGCCGGACTGGCGCAGAAAACGCACCAGGTTCCAGAAGTTATCCAGCGTCAACGCCGGGTCGCCGTAGCCCTTCAGGATCAGATCGCCGTCGAGCACATCGCCCTTGAGCGGCGCCGAGGCAAAGGCTTCCGTCCGCCAGGTGAAGGCAGGCCCGAGCAGTTCCAGCCCGGCGTAGGAAGTCAGCAGTTTCATCGTCGAAGCCGGATTCATCGGCTGGTCGGCGGACTGCGCCAGCAGCGGGCGCGACTCGTCCACGCGCTGGGCGAAGATCGCCACGGCGTCCGCCGGTAATCCGGCGGCACGCATCGCCTGCGCGACCGGCGCCGGCAAACCCGCAATGCCCGGCATCGCGAAGGCCAGCAGCGCCAGGGACAGGAACAGATGCAGCAGTCGCTTGCTCATCGCCCCACCATGCCGAGCAGTACGCTACGCAGGGTTTCGACCATGAATGCCGCCTCGTCCACGCCGATCACGTACGGCGGCATGAAATAAACGGTATTGCCGATCGGGCGCAACAGCAGGCCGCACGCCAGCGCCTCCTGGTAGAACTTGCGGGCGAACCCGGCATCGTCCGTCACCACATCGAAGGCCCAGATCATGCCGGTGTTGCGCATATGGGCGATGGGCAGCTCACCGAGCGGTTCCAGCAGGCCGCTGATGACGCCCGCCTTGAATCGATTGTTCTCCAACACGGCATCCTGCTCAAAGATGTCCAGCGTCGCCAGTGCTGCACGGCAGGCCAGCGCATTGCCGGTATAACTGTGGGAATGCAGGAAAGCGCGTGTCACCGCATCGTCGTAGAACGCCGCATAGACCGCGTCGGTGGTCAGCACGGCAGAAAGCGGCAGGTAACCGCCGGTAATACCCTTGGAAAGACAGATGAAATCGGGCCGGATACCGGCCTGCTCGCAGGCGAACATCGTGCCGGTGCGACCGAAACCGACCGCAATTTCATCGGCGATCAGGTGGATGCCGTAGCGGTCGCATATTTCCCGAGCGCGGCGCAGGTAGGCCGGATGGTACATCGCCATGCCGGCCGCCCCTTGCACCAGCGGTTCGACGATGAAGGCCGCAATCTGCGCATGATGTTCGGCGAGATAGGCCTCCAGCGCGTCGGCACAGCGCAGCGCGTATGCCTCGGCGGACTCGCCTGGCTCCGCCAGGCGCCAATCGGGCGTGGGCACTTGCACGCTCTGCCGTAGCAGCGGCGCATAGGTATCCTTGAACAGCGCGACATCGGTGACCGAAAGTGCGCCCACGGTTTCGCCATGGTAGCTGTTGGCGAGGCTGACGAACTCGGTTTTCTCCGGCATCCCGCTGTTGCGCCAGTAATGGAAACTCATCTTGAGCGCGATTTCCGTGGCCGAGGCCCCGTCCGAGCCGTAAAACGCATGGCCCAGGCCGGTCAGCGCGGCCAACCGCTCCGACAACAGGATGGCCGGCTCATGGGTAAACCCGGCCAACATGACGTGCTCCAGCATTTCCAGCTGGTTCTTGAGGGCTGCGTTGATCCGCGGATTGCCGTGACCGAACAAGTTGACCCACCAGGAACTCACCGCATCCAGGTAGCGATTACCATCATAATCGAACAGCCAGACGCCTTCGGCACGTGCGATCGGCACCGGCGGCAGGGTTTCCAGGTTTTTCATCTGCGTGCACGGGTGCCAGACCGCGCGCCGGCTCCGGGCTTGCCATTCGGCGTTGTTCATGGCGCCGCCACCGGTACTGCTCCTGTCGTTTCCATCATGTGCTGCACATTCTCCTCTACGCGCCGCACGGTGCGGCGCAATTCCTGCAAATCATGTTCCCTATCCGAGCCTGACAGGGCTTTACTGCGTCAATATCTCTCCAGCAAGATGCATGTCGGCATGCGCCCCAGCCACCGGCAACAGCATCGGCAGCAGGAATATCCAGCGGAAAAAGGTCTTGGGCATGAAGGCGATGCAGCATATGCGGATGGAACGTCATGATTATACTGGAAAATCGGATAACCCCACCCGAATTGGATTTTCGGGAGCCGGCCGGCACGCCGTGATTGCACGCGCCCGGCTAATTCTCTAAAGTGGCCTCATCACCGCCTAGAAGCGAGTACGCACCATAATGCATGCAACGGCCAGGACACGGCTTTTGGACACCAAACAGGGGCTTTCCCTTATGGTCGCCATCGGTTTGCTGGCCCTGGCCTATTACCTGTCGGCACGCTGGAGCCTGCTGCTGTCGTTCGAGGGCACGAACGCCTCCCCGGTCTGGCCCCCCTCCGGTCTTGCACTGGGCGCGGTTCTGTTACTAGGCCGGCGGGCCTGGCCGGCCATCCTGCTGGGCGCTTTCGCCGCCAACATGGCGACCTTCTCGGCCAACCATGTCGCAGGCCCCACTCTCGCCGTATCGGCCGCCATCGCACTTGGCAACACTCTGGAAGCCCTGGCCGGATACTACCTGCTGCGTGCGATGAAGATCATCGACGACCCGCTGACCAACCCGCTCAACATTTTCAAGTTCATGATGACGGCGCTGCTGATGTGCCTCGTCAGTGCAGGCATCGGCACCGCCAGCCTGATCGCCGGCGGGATCGCCCCATTCAAGGCACACTGGCCCATCTGGATCAACTGGTGGCTGGGGGACGTCGGTGGCGTGCTGAGCATCACGCCGCTGTTGCTGGGCTGGGCTGGGTGGCGCATCCGGGACCGGCCGTTTCCGCTGAAAAGATTCCTGGGGATGCTGCTGATATTCACGGGCTTCACCGGCTTAAGCCTGCTGGTATTCAGCGGCCTGTTCTCCACGCATCACGACGACCGGATACTGCTTTACCTGACCTTGCCATTCCTGGCCCTGATTGCCTACCGGTACGGGCAGCGCGGGGTCTCCGCCGCCACACTGCTCCTGGCCGGCATCGCCGTATGGAAAACCACGCACGGCTCAGGCCCATTCGCCATCGGCGACCTCAACAACTCGCTCATTCTGCTGGTGAGCTTCATCATCCTCTGCTGCGTCACCGGCCTGGTGCTGGCAGCGGATATCCGGCAGCGCACGCAGTTCAAAGGCAAGCGCATCAGCTTCGACGATATCAAGACGCCCTGGCTGACGCTGCTGGCCGCGCTCGCCCTGACCATGCTCGCCTGGCACCAGATTTCTGCGCAGACCGAGCGCGATGCGGAAAAGCATTTCGATGATCTCGCCCGCGATATCACCCGCGGCATTACCGACCGCATGGCCTATTGCACGCTAATCATGCGCAGCGGCGCAGCGATGTTCGCTGCGTCAGAACACGTCACGCGTCAGGATTGGTTTGCCTTTGTCAAACACCTGGAACTGGATACCGTCCTACCGGGCCAGCATGCACTTTCCTTCGCGGAATGGGTGCCGGATGCGGCAAAGGCAGACCAGATTCGGCGCGTCCGGGCGGAAGGCTATACCCACTATGACATCCACCCGTCCGGTACGCGCAGCGCATATGTACCGATCACCTATATCGAGCCGATGGATGCACGCAATCTTGCGGTGCTCGGCTTCGACATGTACTCGGAGCCGACACGCCAGGCGGCCATGGATCATGCGCGCGACACTGGACACATCACGCTTTCCGAAATGGTCCATCTGGCACAGGAAGCCGACAACCAGCACGCGCCTCCGGGGGTCGTCATGTACGTTCCGCTGTATCGGCCAGGCGCCCCCTTGGCGACCGCCGCACAACGGCAAGCCGCGCTGTTTGGCTTCATCGGCAGCGGATTCCGGATCACCGACATCCTCGCCGGAACTGCCGGCGAGAATTCCATGCAGATCGGTCTCGAAATCTACGATGGCGACCATGCCGACGAGAAAAACCGCTTGTTCACCAATACCGCCCTGCAGCAGCTCGGAGCACGGCAAAATCGCGACACCTACCAGCTCGAGCGAACGCTCGAAATCGCCGACCATACATGGCTCTTAAGATTACGCTCCCTGCCAGCCTTCGAAAGCACGATCGATCGGCAAAAGGCACAAATCCTCCTGATCGCCGGCATCGTCGTCAGCTTGCTGCTATATGTGCTGGTGCGCTCCCTGGCAATGACGCGCGAGAATGCGCTGCACCTCGCAGGTGAAATGACCTCGGCGCTACGCGAGTCGGAAGCGCAGTTACGCCTGCTCAACAGCCGGCTCGACCTCGCCGCGGAAGCCGGCCGCATCGGCATCTGGACCTGGGATATCCCGGCCGACCAGCTCAATTGGGATACGCGCATGTTCGCGATTTACCACCTCTCTCCCGATACGACGAGCAATACCTACCAGATGTGGCACAACCGCATCCTGCCGGAGGATCTGCCGCATACGGAGCGCGCCCTCTCGGAGGCCATCGGGGGCGGGCGGCCGTTCTCGGAAGAATTCCGCATCGTGCTGGATAACGGCGACCTGCGTACGGTCAAGGCGCATGCGCTCATCATCCGCAATGAGTTGGGCGAAGCGCATTTCATGGTCGGGGTCAATTTCGACATCACCGAGTTGCGTCAGGCGGAAGAGTCCCTGAAAGCCAGCGAGGAGCGTTTCCGCAACATCTTCGAATACGCGCCCATCGGCATGGGGCTGGTGTCCATCGACGGCTATTGGCTGGATGCCAACCAGGCCGTCACCGACATTGTCGGCTACAGCCAGGCAGAACTGGAGCAGCTCACGTTCAAGGACATTACCCATCCGGACGATCTGGAAACTGATCTTGGCCAGGTGCAGCAGTTGCTGGATGGCTACATCCAGAATTACCAGATGGAGAAGCGCTATATCCGCAAGGATGGAAGCAGCATCTGGGTCCGCCTCGCGGTCACGCTGATGCGCAACAAGCACAACGCCCCGCAGTACTTTATTGCCCAGATCGAGGACATCAACCAGCTCAAGCTGTCGGAACAGCAACTGCAGGAAACCCTCGCCCTCAAGACCGCAATCCTGTCGAGCGCCAACCAGAGCATCATCGCCACCGACCCGGCAGGCACGATCGTCAGCTTCAATACGGGGGCAGAACGGATGCTGGGCTACGCCGAAGAGGAAGTCGTCGGACGGCACACCCCGGTCATCATCCATGTCAACGAGGAGATCGTGCAACGCGCCGCCACCCTCAGCCAGGAACTGCAGCGCACGATAGCGCCGGGCTTCGAGACCTTTGTCGCAAAAGCCCGCGAGGGTCATGCGGAAGAACGGGAATGGACTTATGTCCGCAAGGATGGCACGCGCTTTCCAGTCTCGCTATCGGTCACGGCGATCCGCGACCGAAAAGGCATGATCACCGGTTTTCTCGGGATCGCCACCGACATCACCGACCGCAAGCAGAAAGAAAGCATGATCGCTGCCGCGTTGGCCGAAAAGGAAGTCCTGCTGAAGGAGGTCTATCATCGCGTCAAAAACAATCTGCAGGTGATCACCAGCCTGTTCAACCTGCAGCTTCGCTCCCTGCCGCCGGGAGAGGCGCGCGCCGCGCTGCAGGACTCCGCCGATCGCGTGCGTGCGATGGCGCTGGTGCACGAGAAACTGTACCAGTCGCAGGATTTGTCCTCCATTTCCCTGGGCGGCTATGTGCATGAGCTGTGCCGGCAACTTGGCACGGTTACGGCGATTGCCCAGCGCGGCGTGCTGCTGACAACCGAAGCCGACGACATTGAAATCGGCCTGGAACTGGCCGTGCCGCTGGGACTGCTACTCAACGAACTGATTTCCAACAGCCTGAAGCATGGCTATCCGGAAGGACGCACCGGAACTGTTCGCGTTTCCATCCGACGCCGCCTGGAAGACGCGGGCGCGGTCGATCTTCAGGTACACGACGATGGCGTCGGCTTTGCACCCGGCCTGGACATCCATGCCAGCACATCCCTCGGCCTCAGGCTGGTCGAGAGCCTCAGTGCTCAAATCGACGGCAAGTTTTCCATTGAATCGAATGGCGGCACCGTCGCAAAACTGCATTTCCGCATTGATCAGAAAAACCAACCCGATAGAATGAATACTTCATCGCCTCGAGAAGGAAAATAACGATGCCCGCAAAAATCCTGATCGTGGAAGATGAAGCCATTGTCGCCATGGATATCTCCTACCAGTTGACGGAAATGGGCTATCAGGTCTGCGCCATCGCAGACAATGGCGCGACCGCCATCGGGCTGGTGGAGCAGCATCGCCCGGACATCGTACTGATGGATATCGTGCTCAAGGGCAGCATGGACGGCGTCGAAACGGCAAAACATGTCAGCCATCGTTTTCAGACCCCCGTCATTTTCCTGACCGCCTACAGCGACAGTCACACCATCATGCGAGCCGCGCAGACGGCCCCGTACGGCTACCTGACCAAACCGTTCCAGGCCAACGAGTTACGCGCCGTCATCGAGGTCGCCCTTTACAAAGCCAGCATGGAAACCAGGCTGCGCGAATCGGAGCGCTGGTTTTCTGCAACCCTGCGCTGTGTGGCCGACGCCGTCATCGCCACCGACGAGGAAGAGCGGGTCAAGTTCATGAACCCGCAAGCGGAAGAAGCGCTCGGCTGGAACATGGAGGAGGTTCTCGGACGCAAGATCAGCGAGGTGCTTGTCCTGCAGAACGCCCGTACCCATGCCCCAGAGGAAAATCCGCTCACCCGGGCCCTGCAGGGCAACAGGGTGATCGGCATCGATTTCGGCACCGTGCTGGTCTCGCGTAACGGCCGTGAATTTCCCATAGACGATTCCGCCGCACCGATCCGGGATGACAACGATCACGTTCTGGGAGCCGTCATGGCCTTCCGCAACGTCGCCGATCGTGTGGAACTGGAGCGCGAACTAAGACGACGCGAAGAATATTTCCGCAAGGCATTCGATTTTGCCCCCGGCGGCATGGCGCTGATCAGCATGGACGGCACCTTCCTGCAAACGAACGAAGCGCTGTGCGCCATGTTGGGCTATACCCATGAAGAACTGGCAAATCGCAGCCATGCCGATCTCACATTCCCGGCGGATATCGCAACCGAGAAAGCCCTGCTGAACGATCTCCTCGCTGGTGAAAACCCCTCCGTGCAGTTCGAAAAACGCTATGTAAGGAAAAACGGGGAAACCTTATGGGTACTGGCCAGCGCATCCCTGCTGATGCAAGACGAAATGCCGATGTGCTATCTGTACCAGACCCACAACCTGACCGAGCGCAAACACTCGGAATACCAGCTTTCCCGGCTCGCGCACTTCGACACGCTCACCGGCCTGGCCAATCGCGCCAGGCTGGCGGAAGAGGCCGATGACCAGATCCTGATTGCAAAGCGGCAGGCATCCGGCCTCGCCGTGGTATTCATGGATGTCGATCATTTCAAGCAGGTCAACGACAGCCTGGGCCATGAAGCAGGCGACCAGCTGCTGCAGGAAGTCGGTGCCCGCCTCAAGGCGGCAGTCCGGGAAACCGACTGCGTTTCGCGCTTCGGTGGTGACGAATTCGTATTGCTGCTGCCCAACATCGCGTCACCGGAAGACGTCTCCGCCGTCACCAGCAAAATCCTGAGCGAAATCGCCCGCCCCATCAAACTGGGCACCCACTCCGTCAGCATAGGCGCCAGCATGGGAGTCAGCCTGTATCCCGAGGATGGAACCGATGCCAAAACCCTGCTGCGCTGCGCCGACAGCGCCCTCTACCACGCCAAGGAGCAGGGGCGCAACAACGTCCAGTTCTATCGCAAGTCGCTGACCGAACGCATCGAGCAGCGCTTTCAACTGGAAAAAGAACTGCGCGCAGCCATTGAGCGCGAAGAATTCGAGCTCTACTACCAGCCCATCGTTTCGCTCGACAAGCAGCAACTGCATCTGGGTGCAGAGGCCCTGATCCGCTGGCATCATCCGACACGGGGACTGTTGCTGCCGGACCAGTTCATCCCGCTCGCGGACGAGTCTGGCCTGATCCTACCGATCGGCCGCTGGGTCATCGGCGCCGCGTTCAGTCAAGCAGCCCTGTGGCAAAAGGAAATCCCTCGCGAGCAAGCCATCACGTTATCGATCAACATCAGTGCCAAGCAATTCCGCGAAGCCGATCTGCTTCCTTTCATCCGTCAGACCCTGGCGGAAACGGGTGCCAACCCGGCCTTGCTCTGCCTGGAAATCACGGAGCAGATACTGCTGCATGACACCGAACAGAACTTGCGCGTACTGGGCGAGATCAAGGCCATGGGCATCACTATCGCCATCGACGACTTCGGCGTGGGTTATTCCTCGCTCAGTTACTTGAAACGCTTCGGCCCGACACAGCTCAAGGTCGACCGTTCCTTTCTGCGCGACGTTCCCGACAATTCGGAAGATGCCGTAATCGTCAAAGCCATCGTCGCCATGGCGAAAAGTCTCAAGGTACAAGTCGTTGCAGAAGGCATCGAGACTCAGGCCCAGCGCGACTTCATCGCGGCCGAAGGCTGCGATATGGCGCAAGGGTTTTTCTACGCGACGCCATGCACGGCCGATCAGTTCCGCCAGACCTGGCTCGATAATTGCTCAATTCCTGCCTGAATCCCTGCGACAATAAATTCAAGACTAACCATGCTCGCCTGCAGGCAATGATGTGAAACTCAGATACTGGTCGAGGATAGCCCCTTACCTGCATGGCTGGGCCGCTCCGCTGGGCTTGTTCATCCTGGTCGGACTGCACCTTTTTGGCGCCATTCCCTACCAGGATGCACTGCGAACATTCGCCTTCGACCTGTATCAGACAGCCATCCCGCGCGAGCGCATTTCCGCCCCCGTCGTCATCGTCGACATTGACGAGGCCAGCCTGAGCCAGTTCGGGCAATGGCCATGGCCGCGCAGCCTATTGGCGCAGCTGCTGGATCGCGTTGACCGCATGCAGCCGGCCGCCGTCGCCTTCGACATCATCATGCCGGAACCGGATCGCAGTTCGCCCTGCTATATCACCAAACTCATTCCGGAAGTCAGCAAGCAGCTGGTGGAACAGGTCTGCAGCCTGCCGAGCAACGACGCCTTGTTTGCGGCAACCCTGAAAAAGAGCAACGCCGTGCTCGGCATCGCCGGCGTCGACGGTGCAAGCACCGGCCGGGTCAGCGCTCCACCCATGATCACCGTCGGCAGCGACCCTCGCCCCCTGATAAGACATTTCGCAGCCGGATTGACCAATATCCAGGAACTGGAAGACGCCGTCCCCGGCCACGCCATCCTGAGCGCAGACATGGAACGCGGCGTCATCCGCCGTGTCCCCTTGATCGCCAGCGTTGGCGACACCGTGATGCCCGCCCTGTCGCTGGAGATGCTTCGCCTGGCGACAGGCAGCCCGGCGTTCACCGTCAAGAGTACGGCGGATCGCGTCGAAGGTGTCAGTATCGGCGACCTCTTCATACCCACGCAGGAAGACGGTTCAACCTGGGTGCATTACAGCAAGCACGATCCGGCACGTTTCTTATCCGCAGAAAAGGTGCTGACCGGCGCGATCGAGCCCGATGCACTGGATCACAAACTGGTCCTGATCGGCTTTTCCGGGCTCGGCCTGGTCGATTTCCCCAGTACCGCAATCGGCGAACGCGTCCCCGGTGTGGAAATCCATGCCCAATTACTGGAATCCATTTTCGACGGCACCACGCTGCTGCGGCCTCATTGGGCGGGATGGCTGGAAGGCGGCGTCATGCTGGTCCTGGGGCTCTCCATTATCTGGGGGTTCCCGCGCGTGAAAGCAGGCGTGCTAGTCCCTATCGTACTCGTCGTCGTTGCACTGCTGATTGCCGGCGGACTGGGGGCCTATGCCAAGGGCCACTTGCTGCTGGACGTCGCCTCGCCGATTTTCCTGTTCGTCATGCTGTTCGGCGCCATGCTGGCGGACTCGCTCATCCGGGAAGAGCTCCAGTTGAACCGGCTGGAGGAGGATTTGCGCCTCCAGCGCGAAGAAGCCGCCAAGGTACAGGGCGAGATGGAAGCCGCCAAACGCTTCCAGATGGGCATCGTACCCGATGCGAAAGCCGTATTCACCAGCGAACCGAGACTGGATATCGCCGCCACGATGGAACCGGCCAAGATGGTGGGCGGCGACCTTTATGACTGCTTCATGCTGGATGATCACCGCGTCTTCTTCTCCCTCGGCGACGTCTGCGGCAAGGGCGTGCCGGCCAGCCTCTTCATGGTAATCAGCAAAACAATATGCAAAAGCATCGCGCTTCGGGACGACATGCACTACATGAACCTTGGCAAGCTGATGCGCCAGGCAAACGGTGAAATTTCCCGCGACAATCCGGAATCGCTTTTCGTCACCGCCTTTGTCGGCATCCTCGATTTGCGTACGGGCGAACTGACCTACTGCAACGCCGGGCATGAGCGGCCGCTTATTGTCGCGCCCGGATGCCGCTCACGGGAGCTGGATGGGGCGGGCGGTCCACCGATCAGCATCATGGACGATGTCGACTACAAGACCCATCAATATCGCCTGTCCCCCGAGGAATTCATTTGCGTGTTTTCGGACGGCATCACCGAGGCGATGGATGCGTCCATGGAGCTTTATGGCCGGGAGCGACTGGTGGATGCCCTCGATAACATTTCGTCACAAAGTCATGCCGAAGATGTCATGGAACAGGTCTGCAAAAGTGTGCATACTTACGTCGGAGAAGCGGAGCCATCAGACGATCTGACCGTCATGATTGTCCGCTGGCGGGGCGGGGAATCTCTGCCGTCGGAAAGCAATTGAGTGGTGACGAGCATGACTGCAAGTTGGCTTGTCGCATCGATAACCGTTTAAGGAGTCTTCATGGAAATCAATGATCAGCAGCTGAATGATGGCATCACCAAGATCAACTTGTCCGGGCGCATGGATATCAACGGCGTCGGGCAGATCGAAACCAAATTCGCCGGCATGACAGCCGCACCGCGCTCGGCCATCATTGTCGACATGTCGAACGTCCCCTATATGTCTTCCATTGGCATCCGCGCGCTGCTGATGAACGCCAAGGCCGTCGGCCGCCGGGGCGGCAAGTTCGTACTGCTAAGCCCTCAAATGGACGTCAAAAGCGTGCTGGAAACTTCCGGGATCGACCAGCTCATCAGCATCTGCGGCGATCTCGATGATGCGATTGCCAAAGTCAGCGCCTAAACGCATCTCTCCAACAGTCCGCCCCTGATCATGCCCAACAGCGACTCCAGGATATTTTCGCTGGCCGTAGACAACCGCCTGACGGAAGTAGGCCGCATGAGCGCCTGGCTGGAAACCACATTTCACCAGCTTGGGCTGCCGAACGAGTTGCTGTTCAAATTCGACCTGTCGGCCAACGAAGCGCTGACCAACGTCATCAGCTACGCCTTCCCCGATCAGGACGAACACCAGATTGCGCTAAGAATCCAGGTCACGGACGTCATCGTCAGCCTGGAAATCGAGGATGATGGCATCGCTTTCGACCCACTCGCGGCCCCGGAGCATGTCCAGCCGACCAGTCTGGAAGACGCTAAAATCGGCGGCCTCGGTATCGACCTGATTCGCAAGTTCATGGACGAATGCCACTACGCGCGTCGACAAGGCAAAAACATCCTGCGACTGATCGCCGCTATCCCCCCTGTCAGAAACCAGTCTGCCGGTCGTTGAAATAAACGCTGTGGGTAGCGGGCAACAAAAAAGCCGGTTAAACCGGCTTTTTTGTTGCAAACCTCAAAGCACTATTTCTTTTCCGCCAGCTTGGATTCTTCACGCGGCTCAACGCCCAGCGTCTCAAGCAACTTGCCGAGGCTCGCCATGAGCTGGTACCGGGCAAAGCGTTCGTCATATTGCTCGTTGACATAGTCGGAACGCGCCGTATACAGCTCATTTTCCGAATCCAGCAAGTCAATCAAGGTACGTTGGCCTACGCTGAATTGCTTGGAATAGGCATCACGGGTATTCAAGGACGCATCCACATGCACCTTCAGCTTGGGCAAGCGATCCTTGGATGTTTCCAGCTGATTCCACGCCAGCTGCGTGTTTTTCTCCACCTCGCGCTTGACACGCTCGACCCGCTCTTTGGCCTCATCCGTCAACCGGCGGGTTTCCGCGATGCGCGCCTCGTCGCTGCCGCCCTTGTAGACGTTATACTTGAGCCGCGCCATCGCATAGGCATCATTGTTGCGGAAATCGACACCATCGAGATTGTTGTTGAAACTGGTACCCAGATTGAGGTCGGCACGCGGGCGCATCGCCGCTTCCGCCACGCGCTCATCTGCCTGGCTCGCCTCGTAAGCGGCAATTGCCGATTTGACGGCAGGGTTGTTATCCAGGCTGACTTTCACGGCATCGTCGAGGGTAGCCGCGAACACGTCGCAGGAAACCTCATCAGGCATGGCCAGGCTGTCCGGCGCCACGCCTACGATACGCTGGAATTTGATATTGGCTTCACGCAGGTTGGCTTCGCTTGCCGCCAGGTTGGCTTGCGCCAGCGCCACGCGCGCCTGGGCCTGTTCCAGATCGGCTGCCCGCCCAACGCCGCTGTCGGCACGCAGCTTGATTTGCTCCAGCGTACGTTCATGCACGGCCAGGTTATCCTGAATCAGCTTGAGTAATTCCTGACGCCGGAGCACGTTCAGGAACGCTTCGACCGCACCCAGCCCCATCCGCTCCGAGGTATCGCCTACCTTGTGGGCGGCCGATTCGACATCGGCCTGGCTGCGTTCGACATGCCCCTTGGTTTCGTAGCCGTCATACAGCATCTGGGAAAGTGTCAGACTCGCTTCCCGCCGCGTCAGGGTCTTGCTGCCGGGACGGGTGGAAATGTTCTCGCTCCATTCGCGCCCGATCCCAAGCCCAAGGTCGACTTTCGGACGGTAGCCGCCGCTTGCCATATCAACGGCATGATCCAGCGCCAGGCGGTGATCGGCATCGATCAGGACATCCGGAGCCGTCTTGATCGTCTGATCGACCGCTTCGCTGACCGTCATCGCAAACGCCGGATTCTGCATGGACAGCAGCGCACCGATGCTCAGCATGCTCCAGCGTAATGCCATCGTTTTTTTATCCATGACTGCTCTCTCTCCCGTTATTCAGTTAACGTACACTGATTTCGACGCAACGATTTTTAGGCTCGCGGGTGTTGTCGGGCGTCTCGACAATCAGGTTATGCTCCCCTGTTCCCGAAGTCTGGATGCTTTGCGCAGGCACACCCAGCGATATCAAGCTATCCCGTACTTTTTCGGCACGCTTGATGGAAAGCTTGAGATTATGCGCTTCCGAACCAACCGTATCGGTATGCCCGATGACGACAATCTCCGGGGCCTTGCGGGTAACGAAATCATTATATATCTGTTCCGCTTCGGTTTTCGATTCCGGCGTCAATTCCGTCTTGCCCAGCTGGAAATACAGGATGGCCGAGTTCGGCGCGGGCGGCAATGCCGCCACTGCGGTTCCGAATGTCTGCTGCAGTTGCTCCTGATTGCCGACGAAAGTCTTCTTGTCGTCGCCCGCCAGCGTCATTGCGCTGTAATCCCCATGCAGCACGGTTTCCTGTCCATCGTTGAAAGTCACGGCAACGGTACCGGCCTTGCCGCCATCTTCCGGCATCACCATATATACCTCGCTCACTGCAGGCGCCGGCGGCGGCGGTGGAGCTGGACAGAACGGGGAGGCGCCGGGAACGGGCTGCGGCATTTCCCCACTATCGGCGGCAAAGGCAGAGGGTTGCTTGGCTGGAGCAAAGGAATTTACGAAATTACTATAGCCGGCGCATCCCGAAACCCCCAGCGCAAGGCTGGACAAAATCAGCATCTTGGCGGAATTCATCATTGTTTCGGCTCTTCCTCGGTCGGGTCCACCACTTTCGCGGCAAACTCGGTCCCGCGTACGGCAAGAATCGCGGCCGGCGTCTTGACCTTGACCGAGCCTGGCGTCTTCTGCGTCAACTTGCCCGAAATCACGGACAGCGTGCCCTTTTTCATCGACATGTCGAAGTTGCCGTCATTGGTCATCTTGTCGAACTTGAACTGATCGAGCGAAAGATTAGAGTTAGGTCCTGCCGAGACACGGGTATCGTCATCAAACAGCAACCCGACAGAGCCATCCTTGCCCGTCACGATACGATCCATTTGGTAGACTGGCGCGCCCAGTGCGGCGGGCAGTGATGCGCCGGCGCGCTCGATCGATACCGAACCGGACAGGGTCTTGATTTTGCCGATGGCATCGTCGGCCGAGGCCGCAACCGATCCAAGAGCGAGGAGAAGTGCAAAGAGAAAAGTACGTGTGGTAGTAAACATTGTCATCCCATCCATTCTGCTGGTCATCGTCTCGTAGACCTGCTCAGTTCAGCCACAAAGTCCCCTGCTCCTCCATGGGTTACGCATTACATATAGCTTTTCAACTATTGGATAACCCTTTGTTTTACGGCAATGTATCAGTTAACCGATACTCCGTCTCTACCCCATATAGGGGGGGCGGTAGACCGTCATCCGCATCAGCATGCTGCTCTACAGCACGGCCTTCAGATAACTCGAGCCGACATTCATGCAATCGAAGGCGTGCAGGCCGAGTTCGCGCGCCAAATCGACGCAGACTTCAATGCCGCGCGCGCTGTTGCCGCGAGGATCCAGCTTGGGTGAATAGGTGGCAATGCCCAACTGGCGGTTCACCACCGCGACCACGCCCCCTGCTACGCCACTCTTTGCCGGAACGCCGACCTTGTAGGCCCACTGACCTGAGTAGTCATACATGCCACAGGTAAACATGATGGAGAGCATGTCCTTCACGCAATCGATATCGTAGGCCTCTTCTCCGGTAATCGGGTTTTTTCCCAGGTTCGCCAGCGTGGCGCCCATCACGGCAAGGTCGTGGCAATTGACCAGTATCGAGCATTGCTTGAAATAAAGATCGAGCGCGGGCTCGACTTTTTCATACACCATGCCGAAGTTGAGCAGCAGATGCGCAATGGCGCGATTGCGGTGTCCGGTACGCGATTCGGAAGCATAGACCGCTTCGTCAACGCTCAAAGTGCGCCCGGCCGCGGCACTGAATCGTCCCAGCAGAATATCCAGCGCCTCGTCGCCATAATGCTCGTAAAGCAGTGCCGAAACGGTAATCGCTCCGGCATTGACCATGGGATTGAAGGGCCGATTCGTACCCTTTTCCAACTCGATGGAATTAAAGGCATCGCCGCTCGGCTCGACGCCGACATGACGAGACACCTCCTCCTGGCCGTAAGCCTCCAGCGCCATGCCGAAGGTGAACGGCTTGGAGATCGATTGAATCGTGAAGAGTTGATCGGAATCGCCGGTTTCAAAAACCTTGCCTTCCGTGGTCACCATGCATATGCCGAAATGCGCGGGGTCGGCCTTGCCCAACTCAGGAATATAGGTTGCCACCTCACCCGCGTCGCACGCGACATACTTGTCATGCAACGATTCGATCAATTCCTGCAGCCAAGGTTTTTCCATACCTGCGCCCCGTGAGAGTGAATTTCGTATGCTGTCGCCATATCCGGACAGTTTCCGCATGATTAAGCAAACGCCGTGCCTTCACTCTGGCACATCAGGGTTTTGTCATGTCCGTGGAGTAAAACCTGCGGGACAGCACAGAGCCATCATCCCGAATCGCACGGAAACTGACCGAGGCGCGTATATTCTTTTGCAAGCATGTCAAACGGGAATCGCCCCTCTCTTGCGCATGCACCAAAATTGCGCCCCAAAACAGGGCATCAACCTTTTGAAAAGCGCGTCGAGTTTTTGCAAAATTTCTCCAATCCTCTGCAACACGGTTACCTTCACCCGCCCCCCCTGCGACGAGTGGCTGATGAATAATTTTTCTCTGGCATTGCACATTCAAACGAATGCGCATTTAGCGGCATAAGCTTCAACCAAATACAAACGTTGACACTAGTTAGCCAGCTAACTATACTGCGGCTAATTATGCTACAGCTCAAAGATTTACCCGATGCCGACATACTCAGGAAATTCGCAGACCGTTACCCGGATGCGGACATCGATTCCGTATTGCAGTTTCTGAGCATCCTGCGCATCGGGGCCGACCTGTCTGACGCTCTGGATCGGTTTCTCGCAAAATACGGCCTGTTGCAAGGGCGCTGGTGGGTTCTAATTCTCTTGATGCGAGAAAACGACCTCAGCTCCAGCCCTTCCGAACTGGCGAAGAAAGCGGGCGTAAGCCGGCCGACCATGACGGGACTGATCGATGGCCTGGAACGGGATGGGCTCGTTGCCCGCATCGCGGACAATCAGGATCGGCGCAAGAATCTCATCACACTGACGGCCTCGGGACAGATAAAACTGGATGAGGTCATGCCCGACTATTACCGACGCGTGCGCCAATTGATGTCGGCCGTGCCCGCCGGCCAACGCGAAGCGCTCTTGACCCAACTGACATTACTGGAAGAAACCAGCGCCCTGTTTTGATGTATTTTTTTGCCCAACTAATTAGGCGGCTAATTTTAATTCGATATCGATCTCAAGGAGAACTTCATGGACCCATTCATTCATATCGCCACCTCTGCTAATGCTGCATGGAATGAGGCATTCAATGCCAAAAGCAGCTCCGACCTAGCTCAGCTTTACGCGCAAAACGCCACTCTTTCGCCGGGCAATGGAAAGATTCTGGTTGGGCGGGAAGCCATTGAAGGTTTGTTCCGCTCCTTCATCGAAGCGGGTATCCATGATCATGCCCTGGAAATTATCGAGGTCGGCGGGTCGGAAAAACTGGTCTACCAGATTGCACGCTGGTCAGCCAAAGGCGTAACTTCCGATGGCACAGAGTCGCTGTTCGGAGGTATTACCACCAGCATCTTGGAACAGGATGCCAGCGGTTCCTGGCGCACGCGCAGCCATGTCTGGAATGCAGAATAACCTAGGAGACCATCATGCCACTCGTCCACATCCACATTCTCAAGGGCAAGTCGCCAGCCTACATCAAGGCAGTTGCTGACGGCATCAATGCGGCCGTGATCGAAACTATGGGATTCCCGGCCGATGATCGCTACCAGATCATTCACCAGATGGAACCGGAATGCCTTGAGCTCCAAGAACGTGCAGGGGATCGTGTGATGATGCACCTGGTCATGCGCGCGGGCCGCTCGAGCAAATCGAAACTCGCGTTCTATCGCAAGGCGGTCGAGAATTTGCAAGCCAACCCAGGTATCCCACCGGCAAATGTGCTAATTACCATCACAGAAAACCACGACGTCGACTGGTCATTCCGTGATGGCGTTGCACAGTTCGTCGTATGAGTCGAGAACGGAAGCTTTTCCCGAGGCAATGGCCGCACCCGCCGAGGTAGGTCATGAAGCGCCTGATCGCAACCCTATCCGACGCTGATTATCGTGCTCTATCTGCTGCGCGGGGTCACACACGCATTATCCATGCCGCTGGCGCCCCTCATTGAAGTTATCGTGATTGTTCCTGTCCCGCAGTGGCGGGTCTATCCGCTCGCGGGGCATGTCTTCGCACGCTGGCTCGCCGCCTAGCCATCATGATGCTCCAGGTGTACTTGTTACTCATGGAGCCATTCACTTGGATCACAAATTTAATCTTTGTCGCCCTCTTGCCAGGAAGCCTCGCAAATATCTACTATAACTAATATACGCAAGCTGCATTGCTTGGCCTGAGATCAAGAATAATGGTACAAGGAGGGAGTTAGATGATGCTGCAAAGAGCCCGCCTGACGCTCTCGGAACAAATGCATATCACCGATGCCGACATTCAAAGTCGTCTCGAGCTTGCATTCATCACCCCCGCTCAACTGTCGACACTCGTCAGCATCCGCACCCTGGTCGAGGACAAAGTGGATGAACTCGTGGAAGAGTTCTACACCATTCAGCTATCGATTGATGATATCGCCATCCTGATCGGAGATTCAGATACCTTGTTGCGTCTAAAACAGGCGCAGCGCCAATACATCCTCGATTTATTCTCAGGAAAATGCGACAGCACCTACGTAAATAATCGCCTCAGGATCGGCCTAGTGCATAAACGCATCGGGGTCGAACCCAAACTCTATCTCAGCGCAGTCAGCACCCTCAAGAGCATATTATTCGACTTAGTTGACAAGTCGATCGAGGAGCACCAACGTGTCGAGTCGATAAAAAATGCGCTGGACCGCCTGTTTTACTTCGATACGACTCTGGTGTTTGACACCTACATTGCCAGCATGATTTCGGAAATCGACGTCGCGAAGAAAAAAACCGAGAAATATGCAAACAGCCTCGAGCAGAAAGTGGCGGAGCGCACGGCACAACTGGAGGCCCTTGCCAAACAAGACCCTCTGACAGGCTTGTACAATCAGCGCGTAATGCACGAACTGGCAAGCCAGATGCTGTCATCAGTAAAACGTAGAAACTCCGTCATCTCCGTAATTTACTGCGACATCGATGCATTCAAGCTCATCAACGACAAACACGGCCACATCAAGGGTGATGAGGTGCTGAAGGCGCTGGGCAATATCCTTCAGGCCAATATTCGCGAAGTCGATATTCCTTGCCGCTACGGTGGCGACGAATACTGCGTGGTCATGCCGGATTCCGATGTAATTGCCGCTAGGGTGGTAGGCGAAAGAATCATCGGTGCCTTTTCCAATGCATATCCTGATTTCAGCATCAGTATGGGTATTGCCCAAACAGGGCCCGACGATTTTGTGACCGAGACGGAATTAGTCGAATTGGCCGATACAAAGATGTACGAAGCCAAGTCTCATTCAGGATCTTACATTCAGGTCTGATGGCCCCACTCGGGTCTAGGCACCGCTATCGGGCTGTGCGGCCAGATCCTCCAGAAGCTGTGCGATATCCCACTCGCATCCACCGCAACCCGAGATCGCACCCGTCCTTCTGGAAATCGCCTCCATGTCCAAACCCAGCTCGAACAAAGCTTGCACCTCGTGCCGCGTAGTTCCGCTGCAGCTGCACATGACTTCATCCGCGGGGGCCGGACTATTTGGGCTCATCGATAACCTGAGTATTCGAAGCTGTAAATGAACACTATTTTAACTCCAAGGATTTGGTAATGCAGCCACGCCGGGCAAAACCTACAGGATGGAAACCTACAGGCTCAAAGTTTGGTGGGCCAACTCTTGAGTGCCTGTTCGACAACGGCCAATAACTCGTCTTTCGTCGCGCCACTCCTCGCCTGTACAGAAAGGCCCTGATGAACCGTGGCGAGATATTTTGCCAGTACGGCAGCATCGGCATTTTGCGGCAAGTCATTTTGCGACTTCGCCAAATCGAAGCGCGCTCTGAGTGCGTTTTCATAATCCTGCCTGTAAGAAATCAATGCTGCCTGTATCGGCTCCGAATCTTCGCCGCAAAACAATGTGCCGACCGCAATCATGCAACCTCTTGGACGACCTCGATTGGTCAGGAAGTCGACCGACTTGGTTAAAAGCCGCTCTGCCACTCGCTTCGCGGTCGGCTCCTTCATTACCTCTGCCACATACGCCGTCGGCCCGGCCATGTATTTGTTCAAAGCCTTGCGGAACAATTCCTCCTTGTTGCCATAAGCCGCATAAATACTCGGTCGGTTAATGCCCATGGCTTCAGAAAGTTCGGCCATGGATGCCCCTTCGTAGCCTCGCGACCAAAACACCTGAAGGGCTTTTTCAAGGGCTTCTTCATGGTCAAACGCACTTGGCCGGCCGCGCGGCCTTTTCGGAATTGTCATGCCTGTCACCTCAACTGCGATGTACTTGAGAATATATTATACCGAACGGTAAATAAATTGTTGACTTCTTTTCCTGCTCCTTCTAATATTTATTACCGATCGTTACATAAATATTCTTAATCTAACTTCCAGGAGATCAATCATGGCAACGCAAGAGGGTAAAGTAGCATTCGTTACAGGCGCCAATCGGGGAATCGGATATGAGACCGCCAAGCGTCTGGGTGAACTCGGCATTCGTGTGGTTCTGGGCGTGCGTGAAGCAGAAAAAGGGAAAGAAGCCGTAAATCGGCTGCAAGCCTCGGGCATTCAAAGTCAAGCCATACACTATGATGCGAACCAGCCAGAATCGGAAAAATCGGCCTACGACTATTTCGAGCGCAACTTTGGCAGGCTGGACATTCTGGTCAACAACGCAGGCATCTGCCTTGAACCGCTTTTTGGCAGCAACAACAGTAGTTTGGTCAGCCAAGAAGTGCTTCGCGACACGTTCCAGACCAACCTGTTTTCTGTCATAGCGCTCACCCAGGCGCTGCTGCCACTTCTGCAAAAGGCGCCGGCCGCACGCATCGTCAATGTTTCCAGCATCCTTGGGTCCATGACCTTGCACAGCATGCCCAACTCGCCTATCGATCCCGCCAAGGCTTTTGCCTACAACGCCACGAAAACCGCCTTGAATGCCTACACGATTCATTTGGCTCGGGAATTACAGGGCACCGCGATCAAGGTGAATTCAGCACATCCCGGCTGGGTGAAAACCGAGCTAGGGGGGCCTCACGCGCCGATGGAAGTGGCGGATAGCTACAAAACCAGCATCCGTTTAGCGACCCTGGACGAAGACGGGCCCACCGGCGGCTTCTTTCATGAAGGGGAATCCTTGCCTTGGTAAGCCTGGGCAAGGCGTCCATTCATCGCACAGAAGTCATCATGCTAGCAAACTCACATCAAACAAAATGCTGATCATGAAAGCCGCAAATCGCTCTCGAGTGATTCTATTTGCATTAATCATGTCCTGCTGCACCTCATTTATTGTGTCAGGCATCATTATTTTTCTGCATACAGAATCCCTCTCGAATTTCTTACATGCCTGGACGAGAGGTTTTATTACTGCGTGGCCTATTGTCTTCATTGCAATCATGACGATAGCCCCGCTAGTAGACAGATTCCTGGATATATTTTTCAACGAGCATTGAAACGGAATCGGTTCGGCAAATAAGTCCAATGCAATTGTTTGGATCGCGAACCCAGTGCATAACGATGGTAAGTACCTACGGTTAATCGAAATGCAAAAGGGCTGAATTCAGGATGAATTCAGCCCTTTCTGATATTTGGCGCATCCAGCACTTGGGCAAGAAACCTGATGTCACCTTCTCATACTGACGCTACTGGTAGGCTCTAGATTATTAACGCCTGAGTGATTTGCAAGTTTGAGCCTATCCTACGAACCACACTTTTAGCGGCAGGTCGGCGAGCAGGGAAGATTACTGTTCCCTAGCCTGCAAAAACGCCAAGAACTCTACCACTGGCATAGGTTTCGCATAGAAATACCCTTGCACGTAATCGCATCCAACTTCAGCCAGAATAGCTTTTTGTTGTTCGGTTTCCACCCCTTCGGCAATTGTTCTCAAACCCAGCTTGTGCGCCATGAGTACAATTGCTTCTGCAATTGCCCGGTCATTTGGGTCGGTTTCCAGGTCCCGCACAAAGGAGCGGTCAATCTTCAGGTAGTCGATGTTGAACTTCTTTAGATACGACATTGCAGAATAGCCAGTACCAAAATCGTCCAATGCCAATTTCATGCCTGCCGCTCGGAAACGCTGCAGTTTCCCCATAATGTCGACTTCATCGCCCAGCAACAGGCTTTCAGTAATTTCGATAACCAAGTGATGTGGAGGTACGTGGATTGCGTCCAAGTAATCGATCCAAGCGGTACCAATATCGCTTTGGGTAAACTGTCGCGCGGAGATGTTAACGCTGATCTGGCAGCGGTCATTCTCGGGTGTGCTCATACCAAGCCAGAGTGACATGGCTTTTGCCGCTTGCCGGAATACCCAGTCGCCAATCTCATAGATCAGCCCCATTTCCTCGGCAATAGGAATGAATTTATCAGGCGATACCATGCCGTGTTGCGGGTGTTTCCAGCGGATCAGAGCCTCTGCCTTGACCACATGACCACTGACAATATCCACGATAGGCTGAAGATAAATCTGAAGCTGTTCTTTAAACATAGCCTCACGCAGATCATTCGCCAAGGAGAGACGCTGCTGTACCTCCTTTTGCATGGCAGGAGTAAAAAAGCTGAAGCAGTTGCGCCCTCGCTCCTTGGCAACATACATTGCCTGATCTGCCGCGCTGATTAAACCTTCGAAGCTACCGACATCCGAGGGGTAACTGGCAACGCCTATGCTCGCTGAAACATAGGATATTTGATTCTCCACATCAAAGGGCTGTGCCATAACATCGATAATGCTTTGCGCCACACGCCCCAAATGAGAAATTTCGGTGACGTCGGGCAGGACAAGCACAAACTCATCCCCTCCCATCCTGGCCAGCGTATCGCTTTCTCGCACGCATAGCTGAATACGATGCGCAGCCTGAATTAACAGTTGGTCACCATAATGGTGACCCAGGGTATCGTTGACTTCCTTAAAGCGGTCAAGGTCAATGAACAGTATCGCTACGTTACTCCCAGAGCGTTCCGCCTTACTGATTTCTTCCCGGAGTTTATCTCCGAACAAACGCCTGTTGGGGAGGCCAGTCAGCGCATCATAGCTGGCCTGATGGTAAATCTGGGCTTCGATACGTTTACGTTCGGTAATATCGCGCACCAGGGCGAAATTGACACGCCGACCTTCATACTCGATAGCATTTGCATTCACTTCGATAGGTACGTGAGTGCCTGATTTGCTTATATGCACCGTTTCCAAGGTAATGGTCTTTTGGTAAAGCAGATCGTTCCAGTGCTGGCGCCATGCTACCGGATCGTAATTGGGGTCGAGATCGCATATCCGTCGTGCCAATAACTCCTCTTGCGTGTATCCAAGCATTTTGCAAGCGGCATTATTGACATGGAGTATGCCGGCATCCTCATCAACAAGGTAAACGGCCTCGCCCATATGATCGAGCGCATGGTTTTGCAAGGCCACCAACTCCTCAAACCGTTTGCGCTCGGTAACATCCAGGGAGGTGCCGATAAATCTTATGGGACGTCCATTCTCGTCGTAGAAGGGTTCACCGCGTTCCTGAATGTATTTCACTCGACCATCCGGAAATAACAGGCGATGCTCAACCTGATACAAAGTCTTGTTAATCAGCGACTGATTATAGTGATAGGTCACTTTTTCGCGGTCATCCGGATGAACGGTTTCAAGAAATGCCGCAAAAGTCGCTTCAAACTTGGTTTTATCGATCTCCCAGATGCGAAAAGTTTCATCGCTCCAGGTCAATACATCATTGAGAATATCTACATCCCAGCTTCCTATGTGTGCAATGCGCTGCGCGTCTTCGAATGCTACACGGGCGTGCAAGATAGCGCCTTGCTCAGAGGCGTCCCTTATACAACCGAACATCAATCTTTGTCCTGCATGCACCACCTGACTGAGTGACAGCTCGATGGAAAGGAACTGCTCATGGGGCTTATGCAAGTCTGTCAGTATAGTGGCCTTCCCACATTCACCAACCTTACGCCACAACTCATCAAGCTTCTCTTCGGTAATCGTAGGAATACATTCTGTTAGTGTCGTCCCAGATCGTGCATCAAGGTGAATACCAAAATTCAGGCAGGCTCGATTGGTGTATATCAGCCGGTATCCATGGTCAGGATCTGCCAGAAAAACAGATGGCGCGAAAACATCTCCGCCCATGTACTCGCAAAGAGATGTTGAAATATCATCATTCATGATGGGTAGTTTACTGGAAAGATGATTCATCTTTCAGCGGTCTTATCGAGGGGTTTGTGCACACACCCGCTCCATCCCCTTACACACAACCAATGGGCTCATAGTCCGTTTTTTCCCAGTTCATGTAACACGGGGAGCTATAAATACATCGCTGAAATCAAAGCAGCCTACAACCAGAAAATGGTTTTATCAAGCAAGAGGTTAACGCAGAAAAACATGTGGAAACAAAAGGCGGGAGTAATACAAAAACAAAAAGGGCACCAGAACTGGTGCCCTTTTCTATTTCAATTTGGCGCGCC
>CAMLDQ010000004.1 GCA_946478965.1 uncultured Methylobacillus sp.
TGCTGCAACCGGGCGAGCATTTCCAGTACACCAGTGGTACGGTTATCGCGACCCCAGTGGGCACCATGCATGGCAGTTACCAGATCACCGCAGAAGACGGTACGCAGTTCGAGGCGCAGATTCCGAGCTTTACGCTTTCCGTTCCACGCATACTGCATTGAAGTCCGATGCAGTATCGTAGCCTGATTCTATTTTCTCTGTTATTGGTGGCATGTGCGGCGCAGCCGCCCGCCCCGCCAGCGCCCCAGCGTGCTGTGCCACCTCCGGCGCCCGCGCCGGTCCAGGCGAACTGCAGCTGCGAGCCGCAGGAAACCTTGCCGCCGCTCCAAATTCCGGACGTGGAGCGCTATATCCCGCCGGAAGTCCCCGGCAAGCCGGTCGAGGCGCCCAAAGGGCCTGAGTACGGTTTGTTGCGGCCAGTCGAGTGGAAGGCGCTGACTGAGTTCGATCAGGATGACTTAACGGCGGCGTGGGATGGGCTGGTGCGGAGTTGCAATGCGCTCGGTAAACGCGATGTCTGGCGTGTTGCTTGTGCGGCCGTCTCGGGCTTGCAGCATCCGGATAATCAAAGTATCCGGACCTTGTTGCAAGAGCGGTTCAGTCCTTATCAGGTAGTCAATGCGGATGGCAGCGACACGGGCTTGATCACCGGCTACTACCAGCCGTTGCTGAACGGCAGTCTGGTGCCTACGGAACGTTATCGTTATCCCTTGTATTCGCGCCCGGACAACTTGATTACGGTGGATCTTGCGAGCGAGTATCCAGAACTTGCCGGCCGCCGGGTGCGTGGACGTCTGGAGGGTCGCCGCCTGCTGCCTTATTACAGCCGTGGCGAAATCGATGTGACCCAGTCGCCATTGGCGGGCAGGGAACTGCTCTGGGTCGATGATATCGTCGATCTGTTCTTTCTACAGATTCAGGGTTCGGGCATCATCCAGCTTGAAAACGGCGACCGTATTGCTGTCGGGTACGCCGACCAGAATGGTCAGCCATACCAGTCGATAGGCCGGTTGCTGATAGAACGTGGAGAGCTGACTCTGGACAAGGCTTCCATGCAGGGCATCAAGGAGTGGGGTCGGCAAAATCCGGATAAGTTGCGGGATGTGTTGAACAGCAATCCCAGTTACGTCTTTTTCCGAAAACTGCCTACCGGCTTGAGTGGGCCGCTTGGCGCGCTTGGCGTGCCGATTGCCGCAGAGCGTAGCCTGGCGGTCGATCCCCGTTACATTCCGCTCGGAGCGCCGGTGTTCCTCAGTACCACGTATCCCAATAGCCGTCAGCCTTTGCGCCAGCTGATGCTCGCGCAGGATACCGGTGGGGCGATCAAGGGCGCCGTACGGGCAGATTTTTATTGGGGCACCGGTTTCGATGCGGGCCGTCAGGCTGGCGCAATGAAGCAGGCTGGGCGCATGTGGGTGTTGTTGCCGCAGGAGTGGTCCACGGATAAACAGTAGTTTCCATTCTATAATGATGGTATTGCTGGAATCGGCCCCTTCCTATCGCCATGGTCACTCCAAACTTTTCATCCAGGCAGCATCGTCGTGTTATGGGCGCGATCCTGGCATTGGTCTGCTGCACTGCCCGGGCGGAGGCGCCGGATGCGCTGACGGTCAGGCAATTGACCGAAATTCCATTTGAGCAGCTGCTTACGCTGGAGGTCTCCAGTGCTTCGAAATATCCCCAGAAAATAGGCGAGGCGCCCTCCGCTGCGGTCGTTGTTTCCGCCGAGGATATCCGTTCCTTCGGCTATCGCACCTTGGCCGACATCTTGCGCAGCATGCCAGGGCTCTATGTCAGCGATGACCATAGCTGGAGCTATATCGGGGTGCGCGGGTTTTCCCGGCCAGGCGATTACAACACACGCGTGCTGCTACTGGTCGACGGTTACCGGGTCAACGACAACATTTACAACCAAGCTTATATCGGCCGGGAATTTCTGGTGGATGTGGACCTGATCGACCGTGTAGAGTTCATTCCCGGACCTGGCGCTTCGGCCTATGGCGACAATGCGTTTTTCGGTGTTATCAATGTCATCACAAAGCAGGCCTCTGCAATTGGAGGCAACGTTGCAACGCTGGAAGCCGGCAGTCATGACAGCTACAAGGTAGGCTACCAACATGGCGAACGTTTCGAGAACGGCGCCGAACTGGTGGTGTCCGCTACCGGATATAGCAGTCAGGGGCGAGACTGGTTTTTCCCGGAATACGGTGGGGTCGCACACGACCTGGATGGTGAACGGTACGGCAAATTCTTTGCGAAACTGCATTATCAGGAATGGACGTTCGAGAGTGGCTATATGCGACGTCCCAAGGCCAATCCGGCTGCGCCTTTTGGCAGCGTTTTCGACGACAGCCGCTATGAAACCGTGGATACGCACGCATTTGCCAGTGCCAATTATTATGCCCCTTTCTCGGAGACGCTGGATGTGTCGGGCAACCTGTACTATGGGATGTACGACTACGACGGGACTTATCCTTATGCGACGACCCTGAACATTGATCGTTCCCGTGGTCGACGGGCCGGCGCAGAGCTGCGGCTCATCAGCACGGCTTTTGCCGGACACAAATTGATGGGCGGCATCGAATACCAGAAGGATCTGCGTCAGCTCCAGCAGAATTATGATCTGACGCCCAGGACGACCTACATCGATACCAACGCATCGCCCTACAAATATGGGCTGTTCATACAGGACGAATATGCGTTGCGTAGTGATCTGCTGCTTAACGCCGGGGTGCGCTATGACCATTATGAATGGTTCGGCGACACCGTTAATCCGCGGTTGGCGCTGATCTATCACACCGCGCCGGGCGACGACATCAAGCTGATTTACGGTACGGCTTACCGGGCGCCCAATGTCTATGAGATGTTCTATGCCGATGGCGGCGTGACCTACAAGGCCAACCCCGACCTGAAACCCGAGAAAATCCGCACTTACGAGCTGGTCTTCGACCGTAATCTTGGTGCCGCATGGCACGGTACCGCATCGCTCTACCATTATCAGGTGGACCGCTTGATCACCCAGATTACGGATCCTTTGGATGGCAGCCTAGTGTTCGTCAACGAAGCAGGAGTGCGGACCAACGGTGTCGAATTGAGCGTGGAGAAATCCTGGCAGGGAGGCACGCGGCTCAAGGCGAATGTCAGCTACCAAGATGCCAAGGACCGCATGTCCGGCAGCCGGCTGGTCAATTCTCCGCGCGTGCTGGGCAAAATGGCGTTGGCCGTACCGGTGGCGACTGTCTGGCAGGCGGGCATGGAGTTGCAGTATACCGGCGCGCGTGCGACGGCGGCTGGGGCGGAGGTAAGCGGATATACGCTGGCCAATCTGACGCTGAGCCGCAGGGATATTTTGCCAGGACTCGATCTATCGGCGAGCGCCTACAACCTGTTGAACAGGGAATATCAGGATCCGGCGGATCCGGGTAGCTTTACGCAGGATGTGCTACGGCAGGATGGTCGCGTACTACGCCTCAAGCTGGATTACAGGTTCTGAGGATGTATTTGCGAGGGGGCCTGCGCGGCCTGATCCTATGGCTGGGTTGTGTGCTTGCGGTCGAAGGCCATGCCGCGTCGGCAGTGTCGGAATACGACCTCAAGGCTGCCTATATCTACAACTTCGCGTTGTTTACCGTATGGCCAACGGATAAGTCCGATGATGCCAGCCCAATGTCGTTTTGCGTTACCGGGCAATCGCCATTAGCCGGTGCGATGGAAGGCCTCAAGAACAGAAAGATTCGCGATCGGCGCATCGTAATCCGGGAAATTGCCAGTCCTGAGGAAGGTGCAAGTTGTCATGTGCTTTATTTGGACGCCTCTGCCATGTCCAGCTTGGTGCAAAGCGTCCGTGATACGGGTACATTAACCGTATCGGACACGAGCGATCCCTTAAGCATGGAAGCCGTCATCAACATGGCCGTCGAAAATGGCAAACTGGTATTCGATGTCAACCTGCAGAATGCGCGCCGGGCCAAGCTGACGCTGAGCTCCAAGCTGCTCAAATTGGCGAGGAATGTGCATTGAGCATGAATTCCTTGTCGCTCCCCGAATGGCTTGTGGAAAAAACATTCCAGGGCAATCGCTGGAAAGTCGATCTGTTGGTGATTTCGGCCGCTTTGCTACTGGCCGGTATTGTGCTGATCGTGGCGGAGTTCATCATCCTGCGTTCTTCCTTGCTGGAGGAGCTGGATGTGCAGATGAAAGTTGTGCGCGACAGTACCGGAGCCGCGCTAGTGTTCAATGACAAGGATGCTGCCGGCGAAGTGCTGGACACCTTGAAAGCTTCTCCCAGCGTGGATGTCGCCGTGCTTTACGACGTATCCGGGGGCAAGTTTGCCGAGTATCGCCGGAATTCCGCAGAGTCTGCGCAAGCGCATCTTGGGGCGGATTCGAAATTTTCCCGGCACGTGTCGCTGACCCATGTCGAATATCTCCAGCCGATACAAGTGGAAGGCAATATGGTCGGCACGGCGTTCATGCGCGCCAATATGCGCCAGCTCTACGTGCACTTGCTTTGGTATGTGGGGACGACGGTGCTGGTTGTGCTGTCCATTGTCGGTGCGGCCGGGCTGTTGCTGCGACGCATGCGCAGGATGGTGGCGCACGCCGAGGAACGCGTGGGGTATCTGGCCTATTTCGATACCGTCACGCAGTTGCCCAATCGTCATGCATTCAACGAGCGTTTCGAAGCCTTGCTGAAGGAAATCGCCAAGCGTGGGCACAGCCTGAGTTTGCTGTTCCTGGACCTGGATGATTTCAAGGTGGTGAACGATACGCTTGGGCATCACATCGGGGATTTGCTGTTGAAAGTAGTTGCGGAAAAACTTTCCGCCTGCGTGCGGCAGGGCGATGCCGTGTACCGTATCGGTGGGGATGAGTTTGCGATGATTTTGGCGGATGTCAGCGAGCCGGAGGCGGCCGCTATCGTTGCCGAGAAATTCATTCGCGCGCTTAATCGTCCGCTGGTGATTGAGGGGCAGACCCTCTATGTAAGTGCCAGCATCGGCATCAGTACTTCTCCGCATGACGGCACTGATACGGCGACGCTGCTGCGCAATGCCGATGCGGCGATGTATTTTGCGAAGGAGCGTGGCAAGAACAATTTTCAGCTGTTCTCCAAGGAAATGCATGAGAAGGCCAGCCTGCGCCTTGCGCTAGAAGGTGATCTGCGCCATGCGCTCGAGCGCAAGGAGTTCGAGCTGCATTACCAGCCCATTGTCGACCTCGCCAGCGGGCGTATTGTTGCGGTGGAAGCCCTCATCCGTTGGAACCATAAGGATAAGGGCATGGTGAGCCCTAATGCCTTTATCCCGCTGGCGGAAACAACCGGCTTGATCGTGCCGATCGGCGAATGGGTGTTGCGCGAGGCCTGCACACATGCCAAGGCATGGCATGCCATGGGGCATGATGTGAAGGTCAGCGTGAATCTGTCCGGACGTCAGTTCCGCGAGGAATCGATGATCCAGACCATTCAGGACATCCTGCGTGAGACCGGGCTCGACCCCAAGCTGTTGGAGCTCGAAATCACCGAGAGCGTGCTGATGGAGCATGCGGAGGTCACGGTGGCGCGCCTGTATCAACTCAAGGACATGGGAATTTATCTTTCGATCGACGATTTCGGTACCGGGTATTCCTCGATGACTTATCTGAAGCGTTTCCCGGTGGGGAAACTGAAGATCGACCAGAGTTTTATTCGCGATATTCCGGAGGACAGTGAAGATGTGGCCATTACCGCAGCGACGATCCAGATGGCGCACAGCCTTCGCTTGAAAGTCGTGGCGGAAGGGATAGAAACGCAAGCCCAGGCAGATTTCCTGAAGGAGCGCGGTTGCGATCTGGGGCAGGGCTACCTGTTCAGCAGGCCGTTAAGGCACGCGATCCTGCTCGACCATTTCCACACCAACCTGATGCGGCAGTTCTCACGCAGCAGCGAGACCATCAAATAGCAACGGGGCTTGAAAGCCCCGTTGCTATTTGATGGTGCATGCGGCCGGCTTAGCGATTGCAGACGTACATCGTCACTTCGAAACCAAAACGCATTTCAGTTGCTTCAGGTTTGGTCCACATGGTCATGCTCCTTTCTGCAGTTGAATGATGTAACCCTATGGTGAGAGCGCTCATGGAGGAAGCGATCTATATGATTGGAGTTTGTTACCTCCTGCAAATTCACCTCGACCCCTGCTAAAACTCATGAAATGCAGGTCATGATTTTCATGAATCGGACATGCCTCCCGCTCTTGTACAAGGGGCCATGGGCGGGTACATTGCGCGTTAACATCTTTGGGATCCTCGTACATGTTGCGTCATTTGTTTGCAGTGTTGTGCCTTTGGGCTTTTGCAGGGACTGTCGTTCTGGCGGATGAAACCCTCTCCGACGCTGCCGTGGCGACCAGTTTTCAAACGGGGTTTGATCAGAAATACAAGGAATACCTGAAAGCCGACAGCCAGATGCTGTTGCCATTTCCGAAGCTGGAACTGCAGGAGTGGAAAAATCTGGCGCAAACCAGGTCGTTACAGCAGTTATATGTTGAGCCTGACCGGTTTTACAACAACAAGGTCTACACTTTTACCTTGTACAAAGCTGCCGATGACGGCAGTTATTATCTTGACGCCAAAGGGGGATTCTGGGGGATGGATGAATTGGTGTACGGGCCTCTGCAAGAGCAGGAGCTGAAATGAAGGCAGCCGTGCTTTCCGGCCGAATTGCCCGGGTTTGCGGAGTAAGGGTTAGGCACTATTGAAGGAGCGTTTTGCAAGGCGTACCATCACTCTGCAATGCAACGCAGGATGCCTCAGGGAGACGGATCCAACGACGACAGGAGGATGCGCTCATGTGCTATTTTGCCGAATGGGATGAACGATTTCAGAAGGCCGCGAAAACAGTGCGTCAAGCTGATGCGATGATGGAGCACACCGCCGCTCAGGCAGTGCGTCAGCCTATCCCTTCAGAAACTGAGCGGTCATTGAAAGAACAGCAGGCTACCGAACCTGCCGAAGCGTTCGGCTGATTCGAGTTTGCGTGCTTTTGCCCCGCTTCGGCGGGGTTTTTAATGCCGTATCCTGCTATACACAGTCACAGTAATCGTCGATGTGGCTGACGAAATACTCGCGTTGTGATGTGGATTCCACCCGCGGTGTTTCCTGAGGGTCCAGCGAAGCGTCAGGTTGATGGCTGGAAAGCAGGCGAATGAAGGCGGCGTAAAGCGCTTGCAAAACGGATACTTCTTTCATGATGCATTTTCCTTGTGGGAAGTTTCAACTGCCCGGGATTGTGTCCCGGTGACTGCTTAGATTCTGCTTCGCTTGCATGGTTCGCGCAAAGCCAGCGTTATGATAGTGGAAATTCTGCGGCCCATGTTAGCAATCTGCACATTATTTGTACCCATAGAATATCTCCTTGGAGGTGTCGCCGAAACCTGACTGTGTGAGCAGCGCCTGTTCGATATAGCGGCTGATGCGGGCTCGCATGGCTGGGACCAGCTCGCCTTCGTGGAACTTTGCAGGAAACTTGAAGGACAGCCATGCATACAGACTCAGATGTTTGCTCAGGTCCTCTGCAGCTTCCAGATGTTTTGCACTGTCTCCAGTCAGCCAGTCCGGTTCTGGTGGCAGCCGTTTCTTTCTGTCTGCGGCAAAGCTTTTCAGGCAGTCGACGAAGAAATCCCGTTCATGACTTCTGTCCAAGGACACGGGGGCGCAGGAGAAGGTGAATTTATGCCGTAGCGGCAAGTCGGGGGTATGCAGGTCGACCAGATGACCTTGGCTAATCTGGCTGTCGATGGCAGCCGTTTCGAAGATCGGGCTGTCGATACTGACCTGCGCTGCAAAATACGCCAGCAGCTCGCCTATTCTATTGGTATGCCGCACGTCCGAAAGTGTCTGCATATGGAGCAGGCTGGGCGTGATGGGCAATTTCTGGAGCTCTGCTGTATCGGACGTGGTGAGCATGTGTTCGAGATGCAGCAGCTCGTCATCTTCGAAAGCTGTGACATAGCCGGTCGGATAGATGCCATAGCGCCCGGCGCGGCCGGCGATCTGCCTGACTTCGGTGGCATTCAGGTTGCGTGTTGCAAGGCCATCGAACTTGTGGGTTGAGGAAAAAACGACGCGCCGGATCGGCAGGTTCAACCCCATACCCACAGCGTCGGTTGCGACCAGGATATCCGCGGCACCACAATTGAAGCGGTGCGCTTCGGTACGTCGCACTTCCGGCGACAGGGCGCCGTAGATACTGGCAACCCCGAATCCCCATTGTCGGAAGCGGGCGCTTAAGGTGAGGACATCCTTTCGAGTGAACGCGATGACGGCATCGCCTTTGCACAGATTTTTTTTAAGATTCCGGCGATTGTAACTTGGGCCGCTCAAGCTGGTGGTTTCGAGGACCAGCGGCGTTTTTCGCTCGAGCCGGGTAGTGGAGTAGCTTTCACCCAATGCCTCAATGGCCCGGATGCAAGGCGCGGTGACCGCATCCGAACCGCAGACGAACACGCTTTTTGCCGGTACGCCTATCAATGCCGCCGTCCAGGCTGATCCGCGCGCCTCATCTTGTAGCATCTGGATTTCGTCGATGATGGCGACATCAACTTCCCGTCCTGCGTGCATCATTTCTACGGTACTAGCCGTATGCTGCGCCCCGGGGATCAGCGTGCGTTCTTCGCCGGTGATCAGGTTGCAAGGGATACCGGCTTTCATGAGGCGATCGCGGATTTCCATGGCCAGCAGGCGCAGCGGCGCCAGATACACGCCAGACTTGGCTTGCTGCAAGGCCTGCAGCGCTTCGTAGGTTTTACCCGAGTTGGTCGGCCCCAAATGGAAATGGATATGTCGGCCAAGCGCGCGGGCGAGCGGGAATGTGGCGGCATAATCGTGCAGGCCCAGTGGCGCGGTGCGTGACGATGACGGAACAGAACGGGCAGGCGGCGGGGCCATGATTACCGGGCGATGTCGGGATGTGGCAGGATCAAAAGCGTTAGTGCGCCTAATCTATGTCGGCAGAGTCACACTAGGTCAATGACGGCTCATCGGTCAGGCATGCCAGACCGACTGCCTTATTCGCAGCACTAACGGTTTCGTATTGTACACACTCCGGGTGCCGTGTAGGCGGTTGAATTTTATACGATCGTACAGTATGATGGGTTCATGGGAAAAGACCTCAACTACCTGGCCGTCCTGCAGGACTATTACGCCGATCACAAGACGCTGCCGTCGTATGCGCTGATTGCGCAGATGCTCGGTTTCAAATCCAAGAATGCAGTCACGGCACTGGTTGCGCGCCTCAAACTGCAAGGCTATCTGGACTCGGCGCCCGACAAGCGCCTCAAGCCGGGCGCGCGCTTTTTCGAGCGCGTGCTCGCAGAGAGCACGGTACGGGCAGGAATGCCTTCTTCGGCTGCGAGCGATGGGCAGGATAGCCTTTCGATCGACAGCTTCCTCGTCGAGCGCCCGTCGCAAACCGTCCTGATTGAGGTCAAAGGCGATTCCATGGTCGACGTCGGCATTATGCCGAACGATATTGTGGTGGTGGAAAAGCGGCAGATGGCAAATATCGGCGATGTGGTGGTCGCCATCGTCGATAACGAGTTCACCCTTAAAACCTTGGGCAAAGAGAAGGGGGAGTTCGTGCTTTATCCTGCAAACAAGGCCTATTCCACGATCCGTCCGCGCGGCCAGTTGGAGATTTTCGGAGTTGTCGTAGGGCAGTTCCGCAAGTACAAATAGGCCTGGAATCCGCATGAAATCAGGCTGTTCATAGTCATCTTATGCACACTACCTCATGTAAGACTTTAAGAAATCCCCTAAGCTACTAATCTATAATGCAAAGAATGTAACCTATTGATTTTTAAAGAGTGTAATAAAAGTTCAATTTTTAAGCGATTTAAAAAAATCCTTATCGCAGGTCAGGTTACGGTTTTAAGTCACAGATGTTCACAGAGTTATCCACAGATTTTGTGGATTGTATATGGGTTTATTCCTGGTGTTGGCGATCAATTTTTTCATCCATTACACTACGGAATTGCCGCAGGGGAGGGCTGATGTCTTTCCGCGGCACCGAGCAACCTGAATAACGAAGCGTCATGCCTACATTGCTTACTCAAAGCATCGAATTTTTCCAGAACGATCGCTGGTGGATTGTCCAGGTTTTCATCGTGGTACTCGCTACCGTGATTGCCAATTTCGTGGCGAATTATGTGCTCACGCAATTGCGCCGACGAGCGGAGGCCACCAGTACACCGTGGGACGATGCGGTGCTCACCGCCGCTTATAAGCCACTGGGATTGGTGATCTGGCTACAAGGGCTGGCGATTGCAGCGCATATTGCCAAGCGGGAAAGCACGGCGACCATTTTCGACCTGGTCGATCCGGCAAGGCGCTTGGGCGTGGTGGTGATCGTGACATGGTTCCTGGTGCGTGCGGTCAAGGCGGCAGAAACCAGTTACACGGTCACGCATGCCTCCAGCGAAGAAGCGATGGATCGCACCACGCTGACCGCAATGAGCAATCTTGCCAAGATTTCCGTGGTGATTACCGGCGTACTGGTGGCGATGCAGTCCATGGGCTACAGCATTTCCGGCGTATTGGCGCTTGGCGGTGTCGGCGGCATCGCCATCGGCTTTGCCGCCAAGGATATGCTGGCCAACCTGTTCGGCAGCCTGATCATCTTTCTCGACCGGCCCTTCAAGATTGGCGATTGGATTCGCAGCCCGGACCGGCAGATCGAGGGCGTCGTAGAACATATCGGCTGGCGTATGACGGTTATCCGTACCTTCTCCAAAAATCCCGTGTACGTGCCGAACGCAGTTTTCGCCACGATTGCCATCGAGAATCCTTCCCGCATGACGCACCGGCGGATTCACGAGACGATCGGCATTCGTTATGCGGATTTCGACACGATGGAACGCATCACACAGCAGGTGAAGGCGATGTTGCTGGCGCATCCCGAAATCGACAGCGAAATGACGCTCATGGTCAATTTCAACAATTTCGGCGCCAGCTCACTGGATTTCTTCATCTACACCTTTACCAAGACCACCGTGTGGGAGCGTTTTCATGAGGTGAAACAGGAAATCCTGCTTGCGGTCGGCCGCATCATCGCCGCCAATGGGGCGGAAATCGCGTTTCCGACCTCGACGGTGCATCTGCAGGTGGAGCGAGGCGAGCCACCGGCCTAAATGTGGTGTGCCAGATTGGGCTGGATGGCGTTGCAAGCCGCGTCCGGGCAGCATGCCAGATAGTGCAGCTGTTCGCGGCCGAACAACTCGGTAATCCAGTCCACGAATGCCCGCACATTCGCTGAAAGATGGCGGTTCTGCAGATACACGATATGGATGGGGCTGGCCTCGGCAATGAGGTCGGGGAGTATGCGCTGCAAGCGGCCGGATACAATATGTGCTCGCACGCTGAAATACGGCAATTGGACTATCCCGATGTCGGCCAATGCGGCAGCCACGCAGGCATCGATATCATTCAGGGCAATTCTGCGTTGCCCGTGGATAGTTACTTTTTCACCGTTATCGAGGTACTGAAAGCCCAGCACGCGACCGGTGCGCGGCGATAAGAAATTCACGACGTTGTGCTCTGCCAGCTCCTTCAATGTGTGTGGAGTGCCGTGCCGTTCCAGATAAGCGGGTGTGGCGCATGTGATGGGGCGCGTTTCGATCAACTTGCGCGCTACCAGCGATTCATCGATAGGCATGCCGCCGCGAATGGCGCAATCAATGCCTTCCTCCAGCAGATCCACTGCGCGATCGGTACACCCTAGCTCCAGCTCGATGTCGGGATAGCGCCTGAAGAAGTCGTCAATGGCCGGCAGAATGATGTGGCGTCCCAGCGTGCCTGAGGTATCGACGCGCAGCCGTCCCTTGTAGGTGCGGTTGGCTTGGGAGACGGCCGACTCCATGTCGTCCAGCTCGTTCAGCAGATGTACAGCTCGAGCGTAATACGCCATACCGTCTGCGGTTGCGCTGATGCGGCGCGTGGTTCGATGCAGCAGTTTGATGCCCAGATGTTTTTCCAGTTTGGCGATCTGTGCCGATAAGGTCGCCTTGGGCATATTGAGGGAAAGGGCGGCCTTGGTGAAGCTGTTCAGCTCCACTACCCGCGCAAATGCCAGCATGGTGGCGAATCGATCCATAATTATTGTCTATATATATAGAACAGTATTTCCAATATTAACTTATTTATCTCTAATAACCGCATAAATATACTGGCTCCGGCGTTTTGCGATGCACGGCAAACGTATCTTCAACCAATAGCGAATCATGAAAAGGAGCCGGATCATGGAAAATAGACTTGCAGGAAAAATCGCGGTGGTTACGGGGGCATCCAAAGGCATCGGAGCCGCCATAGCAAAGCGTCTGGCCGGAGAAGGTGCGGCCGTTGTCGTGAATTATGCTTCCAGCCAGAAGGATGCCGATCAGGTGGTTGCCGAAATTGTGCGGGGAGGAGGACGCGCGATCGCAGTCAAGGCCGATCTCTCGGTCAGGGCGGATATCGAAAGACTGTTCGCCGCGACCCAGCATGCCTTCGGGGCGGTCGACATCCTCGTCAATAATGCCGGCATTTACAATCCGGCCCCGCTGGAAGAAGTGACCGAAGAGCATTTCTACAAGCATATCAACCTCAATATGCTGGGCCTGGTAATCAGCACCCAGGAAGCGGTAAAACATTTCAATCGTGAAGGTGGCAGCATCGTTAACATTAGCTCTGTGGTGAGTACGTTGGGGATGCCGGGGCTGTCGATTTACAGCTCGACCAAAGCGGCAGTCGATGCGCTGACGCGCTCCTTGTCCAAGGAGCTGGCGCCACGCAGGATTCGCGTCAATTCGGTGAATCCAGGCATGGTGGAGACGGAAGGCTTGCACGCCACCGGGTTCATTGAAAGCAGGCAGCAAATTGAAGCAATAACGCCATTGGGTCGGATTGGGCAGCCGGAGGATATCGCCCCTGCCGTCGCATTTCTTGCCTCGGGCGATGCATCCTGGATTACCGGTGAGACCTTGTATATTTCGGGAGGACTACGCTGACGCCAGCGAGGCATTACGGGCGGGATGCAGATGTTGGCGGAGTGGACGGGACTCGAACCCGCGACCCCCGGCGTGACAGGCCGGTATTCTAACCAACTGAACTACCACTCCATTGCTGCGGGAATATCGCCAGGCGCCGATGTTCCCGTTGCACTTTCATGCACGCATGGCTTAGATGCGAAGCAAGAAGGGCGGCATCATATACCAGCACGTTAACAATTTCCAGTGATTTCGATGCCGCGCTTGCGGCACCAGCATGCAACAAAACGACGAGGGCGTGGCATACTGTTTTCATGAGGCCTGAAATCCTGTTCGAACTGCTGACCGAGGTGGAAAAGGAAGACCCGATCGACTTCTCCGGTTTGCCTTTCGATGCAAATGATTTACGCAGATTGGCCTGCCTGAATGTGATGGAGATCATCGGGTATTGGGCGCAGGAGCCCGTGGAGGAGCGGGAGCTCATCATGGCTGCGACCGTGGTCAGGTTGGTACTGGAGAACATGGTGCTGAATGCGCGTATCGCCATCCTGAATCGGGAAGAATGAACGCACAATCCTGTAGGGGACACGTGCGCCGAATGCCTTTACAATGCAGCCACTTATGACCGGGAGACTCTCCGGATAGCCATGACTTGTAAAATGCCTTACTTCAGCTTATTCCGCATTGCGCTATTGTTCCTGATTCTGGCTGCCCCCTTTCCCTCCTCGGCCAAGGATGTGGCGACGGAGCAGTACAATACCTATGCTGCCCGCAAACATTACGACGAAGCCCAAGAGGAATACGCGACTGTAAGCGAGCAGGTCGAAGCGCAGGCAAGACGCGTAGCGGACGAGAATGAGCGTCTCAAGGAGCTGCGCAAGCAACAGGCGTCTGCCAAGACGCGTATGGACAAAGCCAAGATTCGTCTCGACCAGCAGCAGAAGGCGCTGGACAAGGCATGGGGCGGCGGCGGGAACTGAAGCGGGTGCGGGCTCATGGCTGAGCAGGGAATGGCACCGACCGAACTGCGCCGTGCGGCATTGGGATGGCTACAGTGCTGCGATCCTGCCGAAAAAACCGTCGGGGTTACCGAGCTAGCGCGACAGTGGCGCGAGGGGCGACTGCTGCTCGATGTGCGCGTCGAGCAGCATCCGGACGCCGCGATTCCCGGGCGTCCTGACCAACCTGCATTGGTCTCACCTTCGGCCCTCAAGCGGCGTAGTCTGTCCAGCCTCGAAGGGCGCGCGGTGATGATTCATGCGTTCGCACACATCGAATTCAATGCCATTAATCTTGCCCTGGATGCCCTGTGGCGTTTCCCTGGAATGCCATCCGATTTTTATGGCGACTGGCTGCAAGTGGCGGCCGAAGAGGCATACCACTTCACCCTGCTTTCCAATCACTTGCAATCCATGGGGGCGGCCTATGGCGATTTCCCTGCGCATAACGGGTTGTGGGAAATGGCTGAACGCACCAGCCACGACTTGCTTGCCCGCATGGCATTGGTGCCAAGAACCCTGGAAGCGCGCGGACTGGATGTGTCGCCGGCATTGCGCGACAAATTCGCCCGGGCGGGAGATGACGCTGCAGCGGCCATTCTCGACATTATCCTGCGGGATGAGATCGGGCATGTCCGCATCGGCAATCACTGGTACAACTGGCTCTGCGCGCAGCGCGCGCTGGATCCGTTGGATGCCTACCAGAAGCTGGCACAGGCGCACAATGCGCCCCAGATGCGCGGACCATTCAACCTGGACGCGCGTCGGGCGGCAGGGTTTTCGGAGCGCGAACTGGCTACCCTGTATGCGACTAAACCCTGAGCTTCAACGTCCATCTATCCAGGCATGTCGTCTGATGACGACACGCCCTCAACATCACGGACAAAAAAATCCATGGGTCGAATTGCCAGACGCATTTAGGCAGGCTTAGCCATGTTTTTGCGCAACGGCATGAAGTGTCTCTATTCGACGACAACAGCTATTTTTTCTTGCTGCCGTAGTCGTCCACGCCGTGGCCGATAATGCCGCCGATGGCAGCACCGCCTACCGTGCCAATCGAGCTTCCGCCCGTCAATACTGCCCCAGCCACGCCACCTACGGCAGCACCAACGGCGGCATTCTTCTGACGCGTGCTCATGTCTGCGCAGCCACCCAGTGCCATCGTGCCGGCCAGGATGAGAGTCATGGTTATTTTGGGATATCGCATAATGCCTCCGTGATTAACCCCTGATGGGGGACAATCGGATACCTGCAAGCACTATGCCATTTGCCTTGGTGAACGCGTCAAGCAATGCGCTGGCCACAATCTACGCACGTATCAGAGAAGAGAGTGGGCACTATGAGGCACAAATAGCAGGTGCGCGCCATCGATTCGTCGCTGAAATGTCGCCGAATAGCAACAACTCTGATTCGACTATTCACTAGTTGAGGCGTCGCAGACAAGCCAAGTCTCTCTTGCTCCCGCACACAGGATATGCCCCGTGCAGGAGGCGAAGAGGCATTACAGCGGGCAAGAAACTGGAAATTCAGGGGAATGTAGCCCTGACCGGCTTGGGGGCCGGCTAACACGTGGCTACGAGTGGTGCCAGGCGCTAGCGCATCACGGCGTGCAAGGCGTCATGCACAGCAAGCCAATGCGGGTACGCACTGGCGGGAGTCGGAGGCCTTGGCATCCGAAGGTCCTGCGACAACACCGTCGTAGCGGGCGGCGAGCTTTACTGCGTCTTCGCGCGTTGCTGCCTCGACTATAAAAGTTTCCGATTCGTCATAACATAACCACTGCATGGTACTTCTCCTTATCAACTTCACAAACATCTACCGGGTTCCAGCGTTATGGAACCCTAAGGTACTCCAGCATGACTTATGCCACGCACTCAGACCGTGTTCGCGAGCGATAAGTTTCATGCAGAAGGCAGAAAGGCAAGGGAATGCATCGGTTGTAGAATCCTATATATTAGAACATGATGAAATTTTAATTATTCACTCCATTTACAATCGGGCTAGTAGAACATCGTGGCAATTCTGATCGGAATATGCATCGGGTTGGTGCTCGGACTTACCGGGGCCGGCGGATCCATCTTTGCCGTGCCGCTGCTGATGGCCGGGTTGCAGTGGCCGATTACCCAGGCCGCTACTGCAGCACTGCTGGCCGTTGCGGTGTCGGCCGCGGTTGGGGCCGGATTGGCCTGGCGGCACAGTTACGTGCGTTATCGTGCGGCTACGCTGATGGCACTGATCGGGATGCTCTTTGCTCCTGCCGGCATCGCTGCGGCCGACTACCTGCCGGAATTCGTACTGAAGCTCTTGTTCGCGGGTGTGCTGGTCATCGTTGGCATGCGGATGTATCGCATGGCACAACGCTCGAAGGAGGACGCCAGTGTTGTGCGTGCCGCGGTGGCCGGGGAAGGGCATCCTTCGGTCGGAAAAATCGGCCATATCAATCCGCAGACGGGACGGCTGATCTGGAGTGCGCCGGTCGCCATCGCCGTCTCGGTGATTGGGGCCGTGACCGGCTTTCTCTCCGGCCTGCTCGGCGTTGGAGGAGGCTTCGTTATCGTCCCGGCCATTCGCGCGTCGTTGCCCCTCTCCATGCATTCGGCGGTGGCGACTTCACTCATGGCGATAGCCATCACCAGCTTGGGTACCTTTACGCTCGGGGTGCTGCAGGGGCGACATGTTCCCTGGGCATTGGCGCTACCCTTCGTCATCGGCGCCGTGCTTGGCATGGTGATGGGGCGTCGCCTGGCTCCGGCGATTTCCGGGCCGGCATTGCAGAAAGCATTCGCACTGGCTGCATTCCTGGTTTCGGCCATCATGGTGGCGCAAGCCACAGCCAATTTGCTTTAGGATTTTTTGACTGCTTTCTGCGGGGCTGCCGCCATAACACGAACGCTGTCGCCGTCGCCGATGCCGTCGGGCGGATTCTCGATCACGCGGTCGGTAGCCTCAAGTCCGGCGCTGAGCTCGACGGTCTTACCCAAGTCGCGAGCGATGGTGACCGTCTTCATCACCGCCTTGTCGCCGTTTCCCACCGTCGCAACGTGTACGCCGGATTGATCGAACACCAATGCGCTGGATGGGATGCTGAGCGATTTGACGGAATCCGGTAGTTTCAGGCTGACATTGGCAAAGCCGCCGGGCAGAAGCTCGCCCGTGCGGTTGTCGACCAGCAGCTGCACCAGCATGGCCCCGGAGGCGGCATCCACTGCGCGTGCCGAAGTTTCTACCGTGGCCGTATAGGTTCTGCCGGGATGCTCAGGCACGCTGATACTGGCCTGGGTGGTGGGTTTGATACTGCTTGCATAGCTTTGCGGTACATTCACGTAAAGGCGCAGCTTGTGGGTATCGGCGATCTCGAACAGAGCGGGTCCATTGCTGCTGCCTGCATTGATCAGCGCACCCGTGTCCGTATCACGCGCCGTGACGGTTCCACTGAAGGGGGCGACAATGCGGGCGAAGCCCTGCATGGCGTTGAGGCGCTCGACATTGGCCTGTGCGGACTTCAACATCGCACGCTTGGCAGCAAGATCACCCACTTTTTCATCGACTTCCTGAGGCGATACGGCGCCCGAGTCGAGCAGCGACTTCCAGCGCTCGGCCGTGGTTGAGGCGAGTTCCAGGTTCGCTTGTGCGGTGGCGAGGTCGGCGCGTGCCTGTAGCAGTTGCTGCTGGATATCGGGCGTTTCGATTTCGGCCAGCAATTGACCGGCGCGTACCTGGCTGCCGATGTCGGCATACCAGTGTTTCAGATAGCCATTTACGCGCGCATAGATCGGTGCGCGCGAAAAAGCTTCGAAACGCGCAGGCAGGACGATAGCTGAGACCTCGCCGCTGGTGCCCGGCTGGATAACGCTGACCGTAGGTACCGATTGCTCCAGCGTCCATTGTTTGATCTTTTCCTGGTTGCTGGCGCGGCTGGCGATGCCCGCGACGGCTACGGCGGCTGCCGTGGCCAATGCGACAAACCCGGCGATGCGCAAGGTGCGACTAGCGACCGGAGCGGTGTGTTGATCAGATGACATGGGCTTCTCCGATAACGGGTTGAACTGTGATGGGCTGGCGGCGGCGCGCATGGACGATGCTGAACACCACCGGCACGAAAATAAGCGTGGCAACGGTTGCAAAAGCGAGGCCGCCGATGACGGCGCGGCCGAGCGGCGCATTTTGTTCGCCGCCCTCGCCCAGGCCGAGCGCCATCGGCGTCATGCCAATGATCATCGCCAGTGCCGTCATCAGAACCGGGCGGAAGCGGACGAAACCGGCCTCGATAGCAGCCTGGCTGGCATTGCCGAGTTCGGCCAGCTTCTCGCGCGCGAAACTGATGACCAGTACGCTGTTGGCCGTGGCGACGCCCATGCACATGATGGCGCCCGTCAGTGCCGGGACCGAAAGCGGCGTGTTCGTGGTGAACAGCATCCAGACGATGCCGGCCAGGGCGGCGGGCAGCGCCGTGATAATGACGAAGGGATCGCTCCAGGACTGGAAGTTGACCACGATGAGCAGATAGATCAGCACAATTGCCCCCAACAGTCCGAACAGCAGGCCGGTAAATGAGCTTTCCATGGTCTTGACCTGGCCCAGCAGGGCGACGGTGGAGCCCTTGGGCACGCTGGCGGCGGTTTCCTGCAATACGTCCCGGATATCGGCGGCAACCGCCCCGAGGTCGCGACCTTGCGTGGTCGCATTGATCTGCACCATGGCCTGGATATCGTACTGGCTGACCACCGCGTTGCCGTTGCCGCGCTCGAAACTGGCGAGTGCACCCAGCGTCTGCGGTTGCTTGCTGGTCGCGCTGCTGATCGGCAGGCTGGCCAGTGCAGGCAGCGAATCCAGCTTGTATTGCGGCGTTTGCATGACGATCGGATACGACACGCCGTTGGCCGGATTGAGCCAGAAGGTCGGGGCCACTTGCGAGCTGCCTGCCAGGTTGACGACCAGGCTGTTGCTCACGTCGCGTGCGGTGAGGCCCAACTGCTGGGCACGCGTGCGATCGAAACTGATGTCGAAACGCGGACTACGCTGCGATTGCTGGATACGCACGTCGGCGACACCGGGAATACGGCGTATCTTGTTGACCAGCAGGTTGGCGTACTCAAAGTCGGCCCCCAGCTTGCCGCCGCGGATCTGCAGGTCGATCGGCGCCGGCGAGCCGAAATTCAGGATCTGGCTGACGATATCTGCCGGTGGGAAGGAAAACGTCGTCCCTGGGAATTCGCGCGGCAACTGCTCGCGCAGTGCCTTCACATATTCCGCGGTCGGCTGGTGCCCTTCCTTGAGCGCGATCTGGATGTCGCCATCCTGCTCGCCGATCAGACCGGTATTGTTGTAGGTCATGTTGATGCTACTGATCGGGATGCCGATGTTGTCGACCAGCGTTTCGATTTCCTGCTCGGGAATCACGCGCTTGATCGCGCGCTCGATATCGGCAAACCGGGCGGCGGTTTCCTCCACACGGGTGCCGACCGGCACGCGTGCATGCATCAGGATCTGGCCGCTATCCACGGCGGGGAAGAAGTTGCGCCCCAGGAAAGGGATCAATCCGGCACTGAGCAGGACGACTCCGAGAAAACCAGCGACAAACATCTTGCGATGGGCGATGGCGAGTTCCAGAAGGCTCCGATAGCCTACGCGGAAGACTTCGAAGTGTTCCTCGAAATTGCGCTGGAAGCGCACCAGCGGATTGGCCGAAGGCGGCAGCGCAGTATTGTTGCCATGCAGGTCGGTATGCGGTGCGTGCGGCTTGAGCAGGTAGTTAGCCATGGTTGGCACCAGCGTGCGCGACAGGATGAAGGAACTCACCATCGCGAACATCACGGCCTCGGCCATCGGCACGAACAGGAAACGCGATACGCCTTCCAGGAAAAACATCGGCACGAACACAATGCAGATGCACAGCAGCGAAACAAACGCGGGCGTGACGATCTGCGCCGCGCCGTCGAGAATCGCCGGCTCGACGGCCTTGCCCTGCTCCAGGTGCCAGTTAATGTTCTCGATGGTGACGGTGGCGTCATCCACCAGGATGCCGACCGCAAGCGCGAGGCCGCCCAGCGTCATGATGTTGAGCGTTTCGCCCATCGCAGAAAGAGCGGCAATCGCGCCCAAGATGGAAAGCGGAATCGAGATTGCGATGATCAGTGTCGAGCGCCAGCTGCCAAGAAACAGCAGGATCATCAGGCTGGTCAATGCCGCGGCGATCACGCCTTCAACGGCCACGCCCTTGATCGCGGCGCGCACGAACAGCGACTGGTCGTTGATTGGCGTCACGGTCAGGGCTTCCGGCAGGGAGGGCTTGATTTCCGCGAGTTTGGCCTTGATGCCAGACACGATATCGAGTGTCGAGGTCGCGCCGTTCTTCATGATGGACATCAGCACGGAGCGGTTGCCATCGACATGAACCACATTAGTCTGCGGCGGGTTGCCATCGCGCACGTGCGCCACGTCGCGGATGTAAACCATCGCACCATTGACTGCCTTGATCGGCAAGTCGTTGAGCTCGTCGATGGCGGAAGGGGCGTTGTTGAGGCGCAGCGTATATTCGAAGTTGCCGATCTTCTGGGTGCCCACCGGCAGGATCAGGTTCTGTGCTGCCAGTGCCTGCGCCACATCCTGGGCCGACAGGTCTCGCGATTGCAAGGCAACTGGGTCAAGATCGATCTGCACTTGACGTGTCTTGCCGCCAAAAGGATAGGGCAAGGCTGCGCCCGGAACCGTGACCAGCCGTGTACGGATGATGTTGAGGCCAAGGTCGCCGAGATTCTGCTCGGTCATACCGCGTCCTGATAATGCCAGCTGCAGGATAGGCACGGTGGAGGCGCTGTAGTTCAGGATCAGCGGTGGAGTGGTTCCCGGTGGCATCTGTTTGGTAATGACCTGGGAAACCGCCGTTACCTGTGCATTGGCGGTAGCGATGTTGACGCCCGGGTGAAAGAAAATCTTGACGATGCCGAAGCCGGTGTAGGAGTTGGCTTCAATATGGTCAATGTCATTGACGGTCGTGGTGAGCACGCGTTCGTAAAGGGTCGTGATGCGGCCGGCCATATCGTCCGGAGGCAGGCCGTTGTATTGCCATGCCACGGCAATCACCGGAATACGGATTTCGGGGAAAATGTCCACTGGCGAGCGCAGCGCCGCCAGTGTGCCGGCAATCAGCAGCAAAATCGCCATCACCACAAAGGTGTACGGACGGCGTAAAGCAATTCCCACAATGTTAGTCATGGCGTTATCATTCCGGCCTGGATCAATAAGTTAGCAAAGGCATTACTTGCAAAAGCAGTATTGTTGCATAGACAATAGCTGCATATGCAGTATTATATGCACATGGCCAAAATTAATACAACATCTTCCGGGGATGATGCAGCGCACTTCTACACCGGCGAACAGTACACCATCGAAACTTCGTTAGGCTACTTGCTCAAACAGGCGCAGCTTGCCTTTACCCGAACGGTGGACAGCAAGATGGCGGATATGGATTTGACGGCGATGCAGTGGGGGCCGTTGCTGTTGATCGCGCACCGCAAGGCGGAAACGGCAGCGGAGCTTTCCCGTATCTACGGGGTGGAGACAAGCACGATGACGCGCATGCTGGACCGCCTGGAGTGCAAGGGGTTGCTCACGCGTCATCGCTGTGCCGAGGACAGGCGCGTCATCAAGCTCGAACTGACACCGGCCGGGGCTGAAGTTGCGGCCAAAGTTCCCTATCGCATCGCCGACAGTCTCAACTATCACCTGCAAGGGTTCAGCAAATCCGAATTCGAGACGCTGAAATCCTTGCTTCAGCGTTTTACGAAGTAGCCGGGCTGATGTACTCGGCGGTATTTGCGTCCGAGAGCATCAGCCTGGAATCTGCATTGTGATCTAGTCGCGGCTTAGGCTGAGCGGCCCGCTGCCGTGGACAAGCACATACAGCAGCCCGCCCATCATCGATACATTCTTCATGAAGTGAATCATCTGGTTCTGTGCTTCGCCGGCTGGCACTGCCCAGAAATTATGGAACAACGCAGCGGCCAGCGCAGTGAAGACGAACAAGGCCGCCGCGGCCCAGCGTGCGCGCCAGCCGAGCACCAGCATCAAACCACCGCCGAGCTCCGCGAAGATCGCGCCGATCGCCAGCAATTGAGGCAGCGGCAGCCCCTTGCTGGCAATGTAGCCGACCGTGCCCTCAAAGCCGGTCACCTTGCCCAGGCCGGAAAGCACGAAAATCAGTGCGATCAGGATGCGGCCCAACAACGGGCCATAACGGTTCAATGTATTCATCTGTTTCTTCCTTCAGTCATGATTGGTGAGGCAATGTGTTTGCTGCAGAGGCGAATCGCCCTTCGCGGAAATCGCTGAGGGTCTGGAAGATTTCCTCCTGCGTGTTCATCACGAACGGCCCGTACTGCACGATAGGTTCACGCAGCGGACGGCCAGCGACAAGCAGCGCGCGTGTCGGCATTGCGGCTTTCAATACTACGCCGTCGCTGTCGGGCGTGTTCTTCAGAATCGCCATGCGCTGCGGCGGTACCTCGCGCTCGCCGATTTGCGCGGCACCCCGGTAGACATAGACGAAGGCATTGAATTCGGGCGGCAACGCCTGCGCAAACTCGGCGCCGGCAGGCAGGTGCAGGTCGAGATACAAGGGGGAGGTGGTGGCGCGCTGCACGGCGCCGGCGACGCCGTGGCTGGCCCCGGCGATCACGCGCGCTTTAACGCCTTCTGCAGTGACGAACTCCGGCATTTCAGCCGATTGGATGTCGCGATACCAGGGCGTAGACATTTTGTCTGGTCCGGACAGGTTCAGCCACAATTGAAAGCCTTCCATGCGCCCTTCCTGCTGCTCGGGCAATTCGGAATGCACGATGCCGCTGCCGGCATTCATCCACTGCACGCCGCCGCTTTGCAGCAGGCCTTCGTGGCCGGCGCTGTCGCGGTGGCGCATACGGCCGGCTATCATGTAGGTGACAGTCTCGAAGCCGCGGTGCGGATGGTCGGGGAAGCCGCCGATGTAATCGTCCGGATTGTCGGTGCCGAACGCATCCAGCATCAGAAAAGGATCGAGGCGACGTTGCAAGTGCTGCGTCAGCACCCGGGTGAGTTTCACCCCGGCACCATCGGATGTGGATTGGCCGATTACCAGCTGCTCGACCTCACGCGGACGGCGCACGGTGTCGGAAGTGCCTGTTGTCGTGGTCATGGCGATCTCCTTTAAGCGGCAACGGCCTGCTCAATCTGGGCATAGGCGTCTGCCAGGCTTTGCTGTTCAAGTTCCGGTCCCATGGAGAGTCCCTCCGCAAAGACGAACTGCACGTCCGTAATGCCAATGAAGTTGAGGAAGGTCTGCAGGTAAGACGTCAGCGAGTCCGTCGGCATATTGCGGTGGATGCCGCCACGTGTCTGCACGACGATGGCACGCTTGCCTTGCAGCAGCCCTTCGGGTCCCTGGGCGGTATAGCGGAAAGTGACGCCGGCGCGCGAAATAGCATCAATCCAGTGCTTGAGTTGCGCCGGGATGCTGAAGTTATACATCGGGACGCCCAGGACGACGATGTCGGCGGACTGGATTTCCGCAATCAACGCATCGTCCAGGGCCACGCGCGCTTGTTGATCCGATGTGCGTGCTTCTGCCGGAGTGAAAATTGCCTGAAGTGCGAATTCATCCAGCATGGGGTGCGGGTGTTTGCCGAGGTCGCGGACGACGATATTGGCCTCATTGCTGGTTTCCTGCAGGCGTGCAACCAGTGCATCGGCCAGGCGTGTTGAGTGGGATTGGTCGGCGCGAGCGCTCGAATTGATTTGCAGAATGTTCATGCTGCTCTCCTTGGTCGGTTGTGACGTGTTGGAGATACTTTAATCATTCCAATATAAATCATTAAGCTGGCATAATGGATAATATTGTTCCATAAATGGAAATGTCATGATACTGGAGCCTAACGATCTCCTGCTGTTCGCGCGTGTCGTTGACGAGGGGAGCTTTAGTCGCGCGGCGGACAAGCTGGATATGCCAAAGTCTACGCTATCCCGGCGGCTGTCGGCGCTGGAAGCTCAACTGGGCGAGCGCTTGCTGCTGCGCACCACGCGCAAGCTCAGCGTCACCGATTTCGGGCAGGCCGTCCTCACGCATGCCCGACAGGTCAATGTCGAAGTTGAGGCGGCCCTGGCGTTGACTCAGCATCGCCAGGCCCAGCCAAGCGGCCGCTTACGCATGTCGGTACCGGGCGATTTCGCGAGTGAGGTCTTAAGCCAGATGCTTGCGGATTTTGCCAAGCGGTATCCGGCGATTTCACTGGAGGTGGACATCTCGCCGCGGCGCGTCGACCTGATCGGCGAGAACTTCGATCTTGCCATCCGGGTCGGGGACTTGGCCGATGACGCCTCTCTTGCGGCGCGGCGCATTACCACGCTCCAGACCGGACTGTATGCGTCGCCGGGCTACCTGGGGCAACACGGGGCGCCGCACGAGCCCGAGGCGTTGATGGAGCACGATGCCCTGCACCTGATGTCCCGCAGTGGGGAGCCTGTGCCGTGGCGGCTGACGCGCGAGCACATGCAATGGGAAGGACGCCCGCCCGGGCGTATGGTCGCCAACTCGCCCGGCCTGCTGCTGCGTCTGGCTGTTTCGGGTGCCGGCATCGCGTTACTGGGGGACCGGTTGGTAGACCAGCAGGTAAAGCGAGGTGACTTGGTGCGCGTACTGGAAGAGTGGCGGATGCCGGGTGTCGACGTATGGGCGGTATTCCCGGGCCGCCGCCTCATGCCGGCGCGGACTCGCGCATTTCTGGACGCACTGACACAGGGGCTTGCAGAGCCCTGCTAAGAGAGGCGGCGGCGTCAGGTTGCCGGATTGCTGTCTCCGGCATAGCATGCTGCGGTGATCGGACTATCACGGAGGGAGTGCATGACCAGCGATCTGATTTTCCGGCAGTTATATGATGCCACTTCATCGACCTACACCTATCTGCTCGGGGATCCGGAAAGCCGGCAGGCCGTTATCATCGACACCGTGTTCGAACAGCACTGGCGGGATATATCGCTGGTGCGGGATCTGGGGCTGCAACTGGTCGCGGTACTCGATACGCACTGCCATGCCGACCATGTGACCGGTGCCTGGCTGATGAAAGCGGCGACCGGCTGCCGGATCGGAATCTCCAGGCGTTATGGTGAAGCAATACAGGAGGCGGATTTGCGCCTGGACGACGGAGACAGGGTGGTGTTCGGCACGCGCTACTTAACGGTGCTGGCGACGCCGGGGCACACCGATGGCTGCCTTACCTATGTTAGCGACGACCAGGCCATGGCATTCACCGGCGATAGCCTGCTGATTCGCGGTGCCGGGCGCTGCGATTTTCAGCAGGGCAATGCCCGGGCGCTGTTCAACTCCATTCGGGAGCGCATCTTCACCCTCCCGGAGGCATGTCTGGTCTATCCCGGACATGATTACAACGGCCGTACCATGTCCTCGATCGGAGAAGAGAAAAAACACAATCCTCGTATCGGCGGCCAAGCTGACGAGCGCGATTTCGTCGGATTCATGGAAAACATGCATCTTCCGCACCCCAGGCTGCTGGCGATCTCCTTGCCAGCCAACCAGCGGTCCGGCAAGCCCGAGGATGGCAAGTTGCCGTTGCCGGCGGACTGGGGGCCGGTCCGGCAAACCTATGCAGGTATGATGGAAATCGACCCGGACTGGCTTGCCCAGCATCTGGCTCAAGTACATGTCGTCGATGTACGCCAGCGCGAAGAGTTCACAGGCGAGGGCGGCCATATTCCGGGCGCCCAGCTGATACCGCTTAACGAATTTCAGCAACGGCTGGGTGAAATCCCGGCAGACAAGCCGGTTGTCACGGTATGCCATGCCGGTGCGCGTTCATCACAGGCAACTGTACTGCTGAAAAATGCCGGGTACACGCGCTATGCCAATCTGCATGGCGGCATGCTGCTCTGGCAGGAAAGTGGTTTGCCAGTGATGGCAGAGTCAAGTTAATGCCGCCATGCAGATTGGCATATTCCAGGGGGGCGCATGAATATTCGGCAAGGGGTGCGCGCGATTGCCCTGTTCGAAGCGGCCAAGGGACTGCTGGTGCTGGGAGCCGGTTTCGGCCTGCTGTCCCTGGTGCACAGCAACCTGCAAGCCGCAGGCGAAATGCTGGTCGGCCATTTCCATCTCAACCCTGCCAGCCGCTACCCCCATATCTTCATGCAATTGCTTGGCAACATTAGCAGCCGCGAACTCTGGGGCATGGCCGGTTATGCCTTCGCCTATGCAACACTCAGGCTGGTGGAAGCTTACGGGTTGTGGGGTTGCCGCAAGTGGGCCGAGTGGCTGGCAGTCGGCAGCGGTAGCTTGTATGTCCCTATCGAGGTGTACGAACTGTTCCACGGCGCATCGTGGATCAAGGCGGGCACGCTAAGCCTGAACCTGGCCATTGTCGGTTACATGGCGTACGCGCTAAACCAAAATCGGGCCTGATGGTAGGAGGCGAGGGTGAGGTTCATGGTTTGTAATCTTTAGTGGATACTATGCGTTTTTCCCGCTCCATGGAGCTAACTTGAACGACGCTGCCAGTCTGCTACGCATCCTTTCCATCGTGTTTCCCGTGCTGGCGATCGCGCTGGTGGGCTGGGTTTACGGCAAACGGCACGCCGTGGAAATGTCGGCCTCCAACCAGCTCAATATGGATATCTTCATCCCGGCGCTGGTGTTTTCGGCACTGGCGGATCGATCGTTCCAGCTGGCCGGGCATCAGGCACTCGCGCTTGGGGCTTTCCTGATGATCGTGGGGTCCGGCCTGATTGGCTGGGGAGTGGCCTTGTTCGCGCGCATCCCACCCAAAGTACTGGTGCCGTCCATGATGTTCAACAACTGCGGCAATCTGGGGCTACCCCTTGCCGTACTGGCATTCGGACAGTCCGGCCTGGCCAGCGCGGTGGTGATGTTTCTCGTGGTCAACCTGATGCAGTTCTCCTATGGCATCTGGCTGCTCGATCATCACGCCAAGTGGTGGAATTTCTGGCGTTCGCCGGTCATCCTCGCTGCTGGAACTGGCCTGGGGATCAGTCTTACGGGCATGGCGCTGTGGCCTCCCGTGCAGATGGCCATCAAGATGCTGGGGGATGTGTCCATCCCGATGGCGCTATTTTCCCTGGGAGTACGCATCGCGCAGTCGCAGGTGCAGAATTTCCGTGTCGGCCTGATCGGTGCGCTGGCGCGGCCGTTGGCAGGCGTATTGCTGATGTGGCTGATCGCCTTGCTGCTGGGCCTGGAAGGGCAACAGCGGGCGTCCTTGATCATCTTCGGCGCATTGCCGCCCGCGGTCATCAACTACGTGTTTGCCGAACGCTATCGGCAGGGGCCGGAAGAGGTGGCCGCGATCGTGTTGATCGGCAATATCGCGGCGGTTCTGGTCGTGCCGGCAGTGCTGCTGTTCGTTCTCTGACAGAGGCGGAAGCGGCCCCGGAGCGGAGTTAGCTCATGCCTGGCCGCCAGTGGCGGCGGCGATCCTCGATGAGGATGCCTTTGCCGCCGCACAGGCGAATAATCCTGTGCATGCCGCGCAGCAGCGTGAAAAACGTGCTCATCAGCAATTCCGATAAAATCTCTCCGAAATTCCATTCGCTGTGGCTTTCCGTGCGCAGCGGCTTCATTCCGGTGAGCATCGAGCGCACCAGGTTTTCGCGGTGGAAGATGCTGCCGACAATCACGCCGGTCAGGTGGATGCCGATCAGTACGAGCAGCGTGGTCGAGAGGAAGGCGTGCAGGGATTGAGCACCCTCATCGCCGCCAATGCTGAGGGGAAAGCCGATCTGTTCGAAACTCAGGTAGCCGCTGACAACGGTGGCCAGCATCGTCCCGAGCAGTGCGTAAACAGCCAGCGAGCCAGCCGGGTTGTGGCCGATATGGCGATGCGCCCTGCCTGAAATAATCCCGCGCATATAGTCTAGGGCCGCCCTGAATTTGGGCGGGAACGACCAAAATGATGCATGGTCGCGCGCAAAAATGCCGACCAGCAGGCGAATCAGAATGACACATCCGGCAACATAGCCGGCATCCACATGGATATCGCGGTTCAGCTCGGAGTCGCGGGTGTAGTACGCAACGCAGAAGGACGTCACCAATGTCCAGTGTAGAAGCCGCACGGCAGGCGACCAGACCTTGACATGCCTTTTCACGATAACCTCCTTTTTGTTACCTGAATGGAAGTACACCTATCGGAACCGGGGATTCTGCAGCCATTGTGTTAAAACCACATGGCGGCTCCATGAAAATATGATGCAATCTTCATTCCCGGCGCAATCCGAACCGCGGATCCGGAATAAGGGGATGGTTTGTCATGCATGGCGGTTATGGAATTAATATTGCGTACGATTCAATCGTTGAAAATAGTAATGGCGCGGCAGCTATTCTCAAGCGGCGCAACTGGGTGCGTCACATCCGTTATGCGGAGCCGGAACTGCGCAATGCCTATGGCTACCCGGTTAGGGTATAGATCGCGTGCGATTTAATAGTGGTAATTCACCGTCGGTTTCGGTATCCGATGGTGCTGTTTTCTAAAGTGCCGACAACGAGAACGAAAGGAATCCATATGAAAATTGCTCACTTCCCCCTGGCCTTGATTGCCGTAACCTTGTTCGGTAGTGCTTGGCCTGCCGCGGCGGACGAGGCTGCCAAGCCGGTTACCGAGCAATTAGTGGACACCATGACCCGGCTTGCACACGGTCCTTATCCGGGATTCCGTGCCAATCATGCAAAGGGGATCATGGCCCGTGGCACATTCATGCCTACCGAGCAAGCGGCCGAAGTCAGCAAGGCCCCGCATCTGCAGGGAGCCGCATCGCCTGTGCTGGTGCGGTTCTCAAATGCGACCGGCGTGCCTACCATTCCGGACGCAGACCCGAATGCGATGCCAAAAGGAATGGCAATCCGTTTTTCACTCCCGGACGGCAGTAGCACCGACATTGTGTGCATTTCGGTAAATGGCTTCCCTGCGGCAACGCCGGAGGAGTTTCTCGGGCTGCTGAATGCCGTGGCGGCGAGCGGCCCGGATGCCGTGTCGCCCACGCCTGTGGAACAGTTTCTCGGCACGCATCCGGCGGCCAAGAAATTTGTCGCCACGGCAAAGCCGGCACCTGTCAGTTTTGCCACGCAGGCATTTTATGGTGTGAATGCCTTTGCCTTTACGAATGCGCAAGGGCATACCCGCTATGGTCGTTACCGTATCGTGCCCGTTCTCGGCGAACAGCATCTGGCTCCTGAGGATGCGGCGAAGCAAGCCCCCAACTACTTGATGGATGAATTGCCTGCGCGGCTTGGCAAGCGCGGTGTGCAATATCGCTTGCTGCTGCAGATTGCCGAAGCGGGCGATAAGCTGGACGACCCTACAGCGGTATGGCCGGACGATCGCAAACTGGTAGAGCTCGGAATGCTAACGCTCAATGTGCCGGTCGCCGACAGCCAACAGCTGGAAAAGACGTTGATGTATAACCCGTTATCGCTGCCTGACGGAATTGCGCCTTCCAATGATCCGGTGTTGTTGGCGCGGCCTGCGGCCTATGCGGTGAGCTACAGCCGGCGGATTGGGCAGTAGGCGGCAGGCCTTCACGCAAAAGACCACCAGTTGGGCAAAAGGGTGCGGATATCGGGCTGCGTATAGCGGTCGTCGATCAGGTAAATCACGCCGCGATCCTGCTGGGTACGGATCACACGGCCGGCTGCCTGCACTACCTTTTGCATGCCGGGGTAGAGGTAGGTGTAGGCGTAGCCCTGTCCGAAAATGGCTTCCATGCGCATCCGCATCTGCTCATTGATTTCGTTGATCTGGGGCAGCCCTATCGTCGCGATGAATGCACCCACAAGACGCTCACCCGGCAGGTCGATGCCTTCGCCGAAGGCGCCGCCCAGCACGGCAAAGGCGATGCCTTCCGAGGTCGGCGTAAAACGGCTGACGAAGGCATCGCGGTCGTGCTCGTTCATCATGCGCGCCTGTTGGCGGATGGGGATATCCGGGAAGCGATCGGCAAACAGCGCATACACCTGCTCCAGATACTCGAAGCTGCTGGCGAACATCAGGTAGTTGCCCGGCCGAGCCCGGTATTGCTTGGCCATCAGCTGCACGATGGGCATCAGCGAGTGCTTGCGCCGCAGGTAGCGAGTCGAGATATGGTCCACCACATGGACTTGCAGCTGCTCGGGCGCAAACGGCGAGGGCACGTCGACGAAAGGCGTTTTTTCCGGCAGTCCCAGCATGTCGCTGTAGAAATGCGCCGGACTTAGCGTTGCCGAAAACAAGGTTACCGAGTGCGCCGCCTCGAAGCGTCCTTTGAGAAATGGCGCAGGGACCACATTGCGGATACACAGCGTGGTGTTGTGGTGCTGCAAGCTGGTACGTTGCTCGGAGCGGGTCACGTCGAACATCGAATGCGGGCCGAAGGCATCGGCCAGCGTAACGAACTGCAAGGCATCGAAGTAGAAATTCAGCAGGCCGGGGTCATTGGTGGTCGGGTGGTCGGCCAGAAAATCGGTGATGCGCGTCACCACGCGCTGCAATGCGAAATGCAGTTCCTCGTCGATCGTCGGGTAGACCTCGTACGGCGCCTCCTGCGGTTCCACCAGACGCGTCCAGGCGAAGCTGAGCTTGTCCAGCACCGGCTTCAGCGCCTTGGGCGCTTCCTGGCGCATGTGCTCGAAGGCGAACTGGCTCAGCTCCGCACTGTACATGCCGCGTCCGCGCTCGATCATGTTGTGCGCTTCGTCCACCAGCACGCTCACGCGCCACTCGTTCATCACCGTGCCGGCATACAGCAGCGCGTAGAGGTCGAAGTAGTAGTTGTAGTCGCCGATGACGACGTCCGCCCAGTTGGCGAGATCCTGGCTGAGAAAATAGGGGCAGATCTGGTGCTCGCGCGCCACTGCGCGCAGCGTATCGCGGTCCAGCATGCCACGTTCCAGCGCGGCGAGGCGTGCTTCCGGCAGCCGATCGTAGAATCCTTTGGCGAGCGGGCAGGATTCGCCGTGGCAGGATTTATCGGGATGCTCGCAGGCCTTTTCGCGCGCCACCAGTTCCAGCGTGCGCAGCCTGAGCCCGGGGTTGGCGCGGTGCAGCGTTTCCAGCGCTTCCAGCGCCAGTCCACGCCCCGAGGTCTTGGCGGTGAGGAAGAAAATCTTGTCCAGCTTCTTCTCCGGCATCGCTTTCAACAGCGGGAACAAGGTGCCCAGCGTCTTGCCGATGCCGGTGGTCGCCTGCGCCATCAGGCAGCGCCCGAGGTTGGCGGTCTTGTAGACGGATTCGGAGAGAAAGCGCTGCCCGGCGCGGAATTCCGCATGCGGGAATTTCAGCGCGGCGAGGGCCGTGTCGCGCGCCTGGCGGTGGGCGACTTCGCGGTCGGCCCAGGCCTGCAGCTTTTCGCATTGCTGTGCGAAATAGGCGTCCAGCTCATCGGCGGAAAAGGATTCGACCAGTGGGAATTCGTTCTTGCTGGAAACATTGAAATACACCAGCGCCGCGTTGATTTCCGCCAGCCCACGCTCTGCAGCCAGCAAGTGGGCGTAGATCCTGGCCTGCGCCCAATGCAGGTGCCGGTGATTGTCCGGCATGCGTTCCAGCAGGCCCTTGAAGGTCTTGATCTCCTCCAGCAGGTTGTCTTGCGGGTCGTAACCGTCGGCGCGTCCGCGGATGAAAATATTCTTGTATTCGCCGGTCAGCGGGATTTCGGTTTGATAACCGGGCGGGCGCCGCGCCGTAACCGTGCCGTGACCCAGCATGCCTTCCAGCGCGGTTGGTGCGGGGGTGAAGCGCTGGTCGAGGTCGCCGGCGCGCGCGGTGAGATCGCACAAGGCTCGCACCGAAATCACGTAGCGGAACGGATCGGCGTCGTTTTCGGAAACGGCGAGGCTGGGGGCGAGCTTGATGATAAGACCCTGATTAACGGCCTGAAATGGCGAATAAAATTATAGCATTCGTGCGCAGCTGCCTGCCGCGTGATGTGCTGTTACGGCATCGGCGGCATCCGGCGGCTGCATGGAGAATGCCGCCTTTTCCGTTTGCGCTTGCGCGCCATAGTAGGCGGAGCGCCTGACCGGCTTCCGGAAGTTCGTCATGAATAACTCAACCGCCATGGTCAGGTGAAATCTCGCTCTGTTGGGCCGCAGCCGCAGGATCGCCAACAATGCGCGCGCGAATCGTGGAATCACATACTTCGGGCCGCGCAATTCGGGATGTGTGAAGTAGGCCATCGAGATGAACTCGTTCATGGTTTTCAACTCATTCACATTGGGGTTCAGGTAATTCACGTAAACCGAATGGAAACTGAAGAAATTGGCGTCGCGCTCGCGCAGATAGTAGGCTGCCCATTCCTGGTCCTCGGCCGAGAAGACGTCTTCGCGGAAGGGACGTTCGACGATGTATTGCCGCTTCAGGAAGGCGCAGGAGTTGGACAGGCCCAGCAATAGCGAGAAGCTGTCCTTGTCCACCCGCGAGACCCCGTAGGTTTTCCCGTAATCCCCGCCCTGGTTGAAGCAGCACCCCAGGCAGCGCTCGCCGTTCAGCGCGATATGGTTGATGCCGTAGGAGATGAGATAAGGGTCGGCCAGGACGACGTGCGAGCTGATGAGCAGCACATACTCGGTTGCGCAGGCCGCGACCCCGATATTGATGGCTTTCGAATAATTAAAGGGTTCGTTGGGATAATCGAGGACCAGGTCGAACAGGTCGTTCAACGCCGATCTCTGCTCCGGGTCAGAGTGGGAATCGACGGCGATGATCTTCTCCGGCGGCACGGCTTGCGCCCGCAAGCCGGCGACCACGTCCCTCACCAGAGGAAGGCTATTGTAGGTCCGGATCAAGGCGGTATATTTCATATGCAGTTCAGGCTCCGACGAGTCGTATGTGCATCGCAGTCCATATCAATAAAACTGTTTGGTATTATTTTTAACAAATTATGGAAAACTTCTTGAGCATCAGTCCCGACAGGGATCTTGGGTCGCGTGCCAGAACGGCTTTGCTCGCATGGAGGAAAAAGACCCGCTGTATTTCGGTTTACCCCGAGGTGAGCGTTTTTGCCGCCCCGTCCTCGGTGCTTTCCGGCAACGGCAGGCTTGAACTGGGCTGCAAGTGGCCGGGATTGAGGTATTTCCCCTCCGAGTTCAAGCTGGCCGAGCAGGCGAGGATCACCGTCGAGGGCCATTTCTACCTGATGACCGGCTGCCATCTGGCGGTCAACGATGGGGCGACGCTTACTCTCGGCAGCGGCTACATCAACAACAATGCCACCATCGACTGTTTCACCTCCATCACCATCGGCCACGACGTGGCCATCTCCAGCGGCGTCACCATCCGCGACAGCGACAATCATGCGATCAATGGCAATACCGGGATTTCCGCGCCCGTCATCATTGAAGACCACGTCTGGATCGGATTGAATGCCACCATCCTGAAAGGCGTGCGCATCGGCAGCGGCGCGGCCGTCGCGGCCGGTGCGGTCGTCACCTCCGATGTGCCGGGAAACACCCTGGTCGGCGGCGTGCCTGCCAGGGTGATCAAGCGGGATATCGCGTGGGAGTGACATCGGCCTAGCCTGCCGCTGTCGCCTTGTAAGCCGGGGGGCTGGACGACATCGCCTGGAATTGCCTGTTCCTCGCCATCAATTCCGCATAGCTGCCATGATCGATGATGCGGCCCTTGTCCATGTAATAGATGAGGTCGCATTGCTGGATAGTGGAAAAGCGATGGGCGATCAGGATGATGGTCTTCTTGCCCGAGAAAGCATGGATGGCCTCCATGATGGATTTCTCGGTGATGCCGTCGAGCGCACTGGTCGCTTCGTCGAACACCAGGATTTCTGGATTGTGGTAAAGCGACCGGGCGATCCCTACCCGCTGGCGCTGCCCGCCCGAGAGCTGTACCCCGCGCTCGCCGACCCGGGTTTCGACCCCGTCCGGCAACTCGGCGATGAACTCATCCAGGTGTGCCAGTTTCAGCACCTCGAGCACGCGCCGGATGTCGATGCACTCCGGATTGATGCCGAAGGCGACGTTCTCCTTGATGCTGGCATCCGACAGGAAAATGCTCTGCGGCACCAGGCCGATCTTGTCTTGCCAGGAGCGGATGTTGCGGGGCGTCAGCGGCACGCCGTCGACCAGTATTTGGCCGGCATCGGGCGCGAGCAGCCCGATCAGCAGATCCGCCAGCGTGGATTTTCCGGAGCCGGTGGCTCCCACGAAACCTATCGACCGGTTTGCCGGAATCTGCAGGCTGAGCGAGCGTAGCGCCGGCCTGAACTTGCCGGGATAAGTGAACGTGATGTCGTGCAGGACGATACTGCGCTGCAGGCCATTGAAGGGTGCCACACCCGCGGTAGCGTGACCGCCGTCGATCGAACGGCTGTTCTTGAGGTCCTCCTTGATGGCTTCGAACGCGGCGGCGGAGCCTCTGATTGTCGCTGCCGCATGGTAGATTTGCTGGATCGCGGGCAGCACCTTGAATCCCGCGAGGGCATACAAGGCGAGCATCGGCAGAAGGGTGGCCAGATCGTTGTGGTAGCTCTTCGACAAATACAGGAACAGCAATATCACCGAGCTGAAGGCCACCATGTCCATGAAGTGCTTGGGCGCCATCGCCAGCGCGTCATTCGTGCTGACGCTTCTGGAAAGCGTATCGCCGCTGGTTTCGAAGCGCGCGATGAAAACGGACTGCCGACCCAGCAACAGCACATCCTTGATTCCGCCGAAGCCCTCGGACATGAGCTTGTAGCGCCGGGTGGCGATCTCTGCGATGCGTCTACCGTTCTTCATCAGGCGCTGTCGCACCCCCCGGTACAGAACGGCATACCCACAGCCGAAGATGGCCAGCGCTGCCAGGATCACCCAGGGATTGAGGATAAGCAGCCCCAGCATCATGAAAAAAGTCAGAATGATCTTGGTGTTGATCTGCATCAACGGGTAAACGACTTGCGAAGACACCACGTAAGCGTCGGAAGCGATGCGTTTGGTCAGTTCCGCGCTGCTGCTGCGGGCATGAAACAGCCAGGGCTGGTGCATGTAGTAGCGAAAGAGCTGATCCGTCATTTCCTGGCCGATGCGTGCGGAGAACAAGGCCGCGCGCCAGATCGTCAGCATCGAGATCATCGCGCTCATCACCAGGACCACGAGCGCGACAATGGCGACGAGGCGGATGAATTCGCCGGGATCGTCCGCGCCGCTAAGCTGGTAGATTTTTCCGATCACATGCGCGCGATCTAGGTTCTCCGGGTCTGCGACCACTGCCATGAAGATGCCGATGGCGGACACCCCTGCGATCTCGGCAAACGCCATGAAAACCATGAGCGATTGCAACAGCAAAAGGCGTCTGAGCTGGCTCCGCGTAAAGATGCCGAACAAATCTCGCAGCAATGAAAACATGCGTGCCCTTGTTGTTGCCGATGGGAAGTCGCTACCCGGACCGGGTAGCATGGCATGCATGGTAATCCCGGGGGGCGCGGCCTTCTATGGTACGAACGGACTAATCGGCAGGCTGCTTTTCATACAGGCGGCAACTGGATGCATACTCAGTACATCCGGTGCCGGAACAACCAGCCGGCGAGTGCGAGGCTGACCAGGCCGATCAGCGCCATCGGCCAGTACTGATCCAGCAACAGGGAAAACCCCGCCCCTTCCAGAAATACCTTGCGCAGGACAACGAGAAAATAGCGCAGCGGGTCGATCAAGGTGATCGTCTGCACGGCCTGTGGCATGTTCGCGATTGGTGTGGCAAACCCGGAAAGAATGACCGCCGGCACCATGAAGAGAAACGCACCCAGCAGCCCCTGCTGCTGGGTTGCGGCAAGCGAGGAGATCAGCAGGCCCGCCCCCACGCCGGACAACAGAAACAAGAGCAGCCCGCAATAGAAAGCAGGCAGGCTGCCCAGGAACGGAACCTCAAACCACTGCGTTGCGACCAGCAGGATCAGGGTGGCCTGCACGATGCCGATCACAAACCCGGGAATCATCTTGCCCAGCAGGATTTCGCCCGGTCGCATCGGCGTGACGAGCAGCTGGTCGAAGGTGCCCTGTTCACGCTCGCGTGCGACGGTCAGCGCCGTGACCAGCATGGTCACAACCAGGGTCAGCATGCCGACGATGCCTGACACGAAGAACCAGCGGCTCTCCAGGTTGGGGTTAAACCATGCGCGCATGACCAGCTTTGCCGGCGGCTGCTGGCCGCCGCGCTCGGCAATCCAGCGGTCATTGAATCGGTTGACGATGGTGCGTACATAGTTGAGCGCGATCATGGCGGTGTTTGAATTGCGCCCGTCGATGATCAGCTGTAGCGGCGCTGGCCGCCCCGCCAGCATGTCTGCACTGAAGCGCGGGCCAAGATGGACCACGACCAGGGCCTGGCGCGTGTCGATCAGCGGCGCGATATCGGCATCGGCATGCAATTCGGCAACCAGGTGAAAGCTGGTAGTGCCGCTGAAGCCCGCCAGTAGGTCGCGCGACACGAGGCCGCGATCTTCGTTATAGACAGCGTAAGGCACCTGCTTGAGGTCGAATGTGGCTGCATAACCGAACACCAGCAGCTGAATCAAAGGCGGCACGATCAGCACCATGCGGCTCTTGGGGTCCTTCAGCAAGGTAAGGAATTCCTTGCGGACCAGGGCGAGGATACGCTGCAGCATGGGACTCATTCCAGACGTTTCCTGGATTTACGCCAGGTCACCGTCATGAAGAAGACCGCCATGATGGCCAGCGCCAGGGCGTTGGGGAGGATCACCGACCAGACGTTGCCTGCCAGGAACAATGTCTGGACGATGGCGACGAAATAGCGGGCCACGACCGCATGGGTGATGATTTGCACCAATTGCGGCATGCTGTCGATGTCGAAGATGAAGCCCGACAGCAGGAACGCGGGCAGGAAGGTCGCGATGATGGCGATCTGTCCAGCAACAAACTGGCTGCGCGCCAGCGTCGAGATGGTCAGCCCCATGCCAAGGGCTGCCAGCAGGAACAGGCTGGAGCACGCCAAGAGTACCCAGAAGGAGCCGCGTAGCGGCACATCGAACAGCCATACGGCAAGGCTTACCGAAAGCAGCATGCCACCGGTGCCCAGGGTGAAATAGGCGGCAATCTTGCCCAGCAGCACTTCGCTCATGCTGGCTGGCGTTACCATCAGGGCTTCCATGGTGCCGCGTTCCCACTCGCGCGCCATTACCAGGGCCGTCAGCAATGCGCCGATGAGGGTCATGATGATGGCAATCAGGCCGGGCACCAGATAATTGCGGCTGCGCAATTCGCTGTTGAACCAGATGCGCGGCTGCAGATCGACCGGCGTGGTGAGCGGCTGACCGGATTGGGCCGCATGCGCTGAAAGCCAGTTGCCCCAGGCGCCTTCGATGTAGCCTTCGAGCAGACGCGCCGTATTGGCATCCACGCCATCGACCACCGCCTGGACAGGTGCGCCATCAGGCAGACGCAAGCGGCGCGCGAAGTCCGCTTGCAGGCGCACGATCGCCTTGACCGAACCCTGGCGCAGCGCTTGTTCGGCTTCCGGCATCGATTGCATCGGGTGCACTTCGAAATAATGCGAGCCTCGCAATGAGGCGGTGAAGTCGGCACTGTCCTGCGAAGGGGCTTCGACCACCAGTGCGACCGGGACATGGTCGGCATCGAGCGATACCCCGAAACCGAACAGCACCAGCAGAAAGAGCGGCATCAGGAAGGCGATGGCAATGCTGCTGGGGTCGCGCACGATCTGCAGGAACTCCTTGCGCACCAAACCGCGCAGGCGCATGCTCGTGCCGCCGTGAGCATGCTTCGTCATGGCATCGCCGCCGTCGTGGAGGTGCTCACCAGTCGGATGAAAGCATCTTCCATGCTGGGTTCCGGATGTTCGGCGTCGCGCGCCAGGGCCTTGATGGCGGGCGGTTCGCCCGCGGCCAGAATACGGCCGGCCGCCATGATCGCCAACCGGTCGCAGTATTCCGCCTCCTCCATGAAGTGAGTGGTTACCAGCACTGTCACGCCCTGCCGGGCGAGCGTATTGATGCGTTGCCAGAACTCGCGCCGAGCCAGTGGGTCGACGCCGGAAGTGGGTTCATCCAGGAAAAGGATTTCCGGCTGGTGCATCAGAGCGCAGGCCATGGCCAGGCGTTGTTTGAAACCAAGCGGCAATTCGTTGCTCAGCTGATCCGCAAACGCCTGCAGTTCGAACTCCTCCATCGCCCAGGCAATGCGCTCGCGCGCCAGCGTGCCGGTCAGGCCATAAGCACCGGCGAAAAAATCCAGATTCTGCGCTACGCTCAAATTGCCGTAGAGCGAAAACTTCTGGGACATGTAGCCGATACGCGCGCGCGCCTTGGCCGCCGCCCGGCGCAAATCGAGTCCGGCGACCTGCAGCTGACCAGCACTGGCAGGCAGCAGTCCGCACAGCATGCGGAAGGTGGTGGTCTTGCCGGCGCCATTGGCACCCAGCAGACCGAAGATCTCGCCCCGGGAAATCTCGAAATCGACGCCGTCCACCGCCCAGAATTCACCGAAACGCCGCTTGAGGCCGCTGACGCGGATCATGATGCCGTCCTTGCCCTGCGAACCTTGCCCGGTCGCGTTGAGTGCCGCCGGAGGGTGCTTATGGCCTCCCATTCTTTTACGCAACAGGTCGATGAAGCCATCCTCGAAGCGCGGGGGAACTTCGCGCACGATGATTCCGGGATAAGCTGAAACTGCGGCCGGGATGCCGGGCGTGGTCGTGACCAGGCGGACATGCTCGCCTTGGACCAGGGCATCCACGATGCCTTCGCGGCCATCCAGCGCGGCCTGCAGGTCGCGATGATGCAGGCCGGGCACGGACACGGCCCAGGTGCGTCCAGCCATGCGCCGGCGCATCGCGCCCGGGCTGCCCTGATCCAGGACTCTGCCTTCGTGCATCAGGATGACGTCGGAACAGCGTTCCGCTTCATCGAGGTAGGCGGTAGACAACAGTACGCTCATGCCGGCGTCCCTTACCAGCCTGTCGACGATAGCCCACAATTCCCGGCGTGAGACTGGATCCACGCCCACCGTCGGTTCGTCCAGCAGCAGCAGGCGAGGGGGGCGCACCAGCGTGCAGGCCAGGCCCAGTTTCTGTTTCATGCCGCCCGAGAGCCGGCCTGCCAACCGGTGCAGGAACGGCGCCATGCCGGTCATGTGCAGCAGTTCGTCATAGCGGGCCTGGCGCGTGTCGGGAGCAACGCCTTGCAGGTCGGCGTACAGGTCCAGGTTTTCCTGCACCGTCAAATCCTCATAGAGGCCGAAGCGTTGCGGCATGTAGCCGAGCATGGTCTGCACCTGCAATGCGTCGCGCGTCGCGTCCATGCCCAGTGCAACTATACGGCCCGTGTCGGGAATCAGCAGCCCTGCGGCCAGCCGCATGAAGGTGGTCTTGCCAGCCCCGTCAGGGCCGATGAGCCCGGTGATCGTGCCGGGGCGTATGCTCAGGCTGATCGCATCCAGGGCGATGATGGCGCGCTTGCCGGCCTTGAAGGATTTGCTTACTTCCTGCGCCGCAAGAATATGCTCACTACCCATTACTTCGCGCCGCAAGGCGCGCCCTTGGGCTTTTGGTCGTATGCGATGCTGACGGTCACCGGCATGCCCTGGCGCAGTTCGTCCTTGCCGTCGCAGGCGAATACGCGCATTTGGTAGACCAGGCTGGTGCGCAGCTCGGGCGTTTCCACCGTCTTGGGCGTGAATTCCGCGGTCGGCGAGATGTAGCCGATCCAGGCGCGGTATGAATGGTCGGGATGGCTATCGCCGACGATGGTTGCAACGGCGCCCATCGGCACGCGGCCCAGTGCATTTTCCGGCAGGTAAACGCGCGCCCACACGGGGTCGGTCAAGGCCAGGGTCAGCACAGGCTTTTGCGGCGAAGCCATGTCGCCGGGCTGCAGGATACGGTTTTCGACGATGCCGTTATCCGGTGCCTTCAACTCGCCTTCCGCAATGTCGTGTTCCAGCACGGCGATGGCGGCGTTTTGTGCCGCCAGCGTGGCGTCAGCCGCCGCCCGATCTTCCTTGCGCGGCCCGAGCACGGCCAGCCGGTAACTTTCTTCGGCGGCTTGCAGCCGTTGCTGCGCTGCATCCAGATTGAACTGTGCGCTGTCCGCCTGCTGCTGGGAAACGAAATGCCGCGCCACCAGGTCCTGCTGGCGCCGATAGATTTGCCTGGCATCCTCGACGGCGACCTTGGCCGCGTCGCGCAATGCCTCCGCCTGCCGGATTTCCTCGGGGCGCGAGCCGCTCTTGAGTTTCGCCGATTGGCTGCGCAGCGCGCCTGCTTGTGCTTTGGCTTCAGCCAGTGCCAGCTGTTGGCGCTGGGTGTCGAGCCGGGCCAGCAGCTGGCCCGGGCGAACATGTTCGCCTTCCTCCACCAGCAGCTGATCGATCCTGCCGCTGGCATTGAAGGCGAGTTCGACCTGGCGGATATCGATATTGCCGTGCAAGACCAGATCGCGCTCCTGATCGGGATGATCCCGTTTTGCCCAGAATATCCCGCCAGGCACTGCCAGCAATATCGCCAGAGCCGCAATCACTTTTCTGTTCATGGCCGCACTTCCTGTTGTTGTTGGCCCAGCCCGTTAAGCAGCAGGTCAAGGTGTGTGTCGAGATGGCGCTGCAGATCCAGGGGCTCGGACTCACAGGCCTGGAAGCTGTGTTTCCAGACGATGGAAAGCAGCAGCGGCGCGATCAGGATGCGCCAGGCATATTCGCTGTCTACCGGCCGGAATTCGCCCGCCGCCGCGCCACGGGCCAATAGGTCAGTAATGATTTTGCGGCCGCGCTGGATCACTTCTTCATGATAGAAGTGGGCAACTTCAGGGAAATTGCCGGCTTCGGCGATGATCAGTTTGGGAATGCCGGAAAGCGGCGAATCGACTACGCGCTGCATGAAAGCCGTGCAAAGGTGGACCAGCTGTTCACGTGCGCTCAGCGGTTCCTGGGCCAGCGCGGCCGAAACTTCATCGATGCCGGAGATGAGGGAACTGCGGACGACGGCCTTGAACAGCTCCAGCTTGCCGGGGTAGTAAAGATAAAGCGTTGCCTTGGAAACGCCGGCACGGTTTGCGACTTCTTCCAGCCGGGTGGCGGCATAGCCGCGTTCGACAAACAGCGACATCGCTGCGTCGAGCAACTCCTGCGGTCGCGCATCGGCGCGGCGTTGCCAGCGAGGATTTGGCAGGGAAGTCGGCATGGAAAAGTCCGATAAATGACTAACAGGTCATTTATAGCAAGATTTAACCAGGGAGGCAAACGTTCGCCAGGGTAGCGCCTTGCCGTTTCGGCGGTAGATGTACCTCCGTTCAGGCTAGGTGCCGCAGAATGTTCGATATCTTCCTGCATCGGGCGGTGCAGGCGGGCGATACGGTTCGTTGTCCGGCGTGTCCTCATATGGGCGCTGCAGCACGGCCAGCAACTTCTCAAACGGGACCATGTCTTGGTGGCGTACCGCCGCCGTCAATGCCGCCTCGACCTGATGATTGCGCGGGATGATCGCCGGATTCGCGCGGCGCATCATGGCCATGGCTTCGGGGTGCGAGGCGTCCTGGCGTTCCAGCCGCTGTCGCCAGCGGGCCAGCCAGGACGCGGTATCCGGCGTGTTGGCAGGAAGAGTTTGCTGCGTCGCCAGCAGGCGGAAGGTGTTGGTGAAGTCCATGCCGTGCTGGCGCATGCATGCCAGCAAACCGTGCGCCAGCATCGCGTCATCCGGGGCTTCGTCCACAAGGCCGAGCTTGCGGCGCATGCCGGTAAGCCATGCGTGCTCGTATTGGTCGGGAAAGGTATGGATCGCCTCCTCCGCGAGCGCCAGTGCCCGTTCCGCCTCGGCATCGATCAGCGGCAGTAGCGTTTCGGCGAAACGCGCCAAGTTCCATTGCGCAATCGGCGGCTGGTTGGCGTAGGCATAGCGCCCCTGGGAATCGATGGAACTGAAGACGGTCGCCGGGTCGTAGGCATCCATGAAGGCGCACGGGCCGTAGTCGATGGTCTCGCCGCTCAGGGTCATGTTGTCGGTATTCATCACGCCATGGATGAAACCCACATTCATCCAATTCGCCACCAGTGCCGCCTGCCTGCCCATGACGGCATACAGCAGCGCGAGATAAGGGTTTTCAGTGTCGGCCAGTTCACGGTAGTGCCGCTGGATGGTGTAGTCGGCAAGCGCCTTGAGCGCTTTGGTGTCGTCGATGGCGTAGGCGAACTGGAATGTCCCCACGCGGATGTGGCTGGCCGCCACCCGCGTCAGCACGGCACCCGGCAGCACTTCCTCGCGCATCACTGCCTGGCCGGTCGTGACCACCGCGAGGCTGCGTGTGGTGGGAATGCCGAGCGCGTGCATGGCCTCGCTGATCAGATACTCGCGCAGCATCGGGCCAAGGACGGCACGTCCGTCGCCGCGGCGGGAATACGGTGTGCGGCCCGAGCCCTTGAACTGGATGTCGAAGCGCTGACCATCGGGCGCGATGTGCTCACCGAGCAGCAATGCGCGGCCATCGCCCAGCATCGTGAACTGGCCGAACTGGTGACCGGCGTAAGCCTGCGCAATCGGTTCCGCGCCCGCAGGCGGTGCGATGCCGGCGAACAGTGCGGCGCCTGCGTCTTCACCGAGCTTGTCGGCACTAAGCCCCAGGCGTTGCGCGAGCGAGTGGTTGAACACCGCCATGCGCGGAGCTTCCACGTGGGCCGCTGACTGCCTGGCATAAAACGGCTGCGGCAAGTCGAGGTAGGTGTTGTCGAACATCCAGCCGGTCGGGGGATGATGGCTGTCCATGGCTTTCCAATAAGTATCCTGGTTGCCGATGATACTGGGGATGGGGCGATTGGAACACGGTTTGCCGCACAGGGGTATTGCGGCGCGCACAGGCGCATGGCTTGCAGCATGATGGAGCGTTATTTATTCAAAAAAATTGAATATTGACGTCAATATACCAGGCTCATCATTCACGAGTTCTTGCCCATAATGCACCTCATCAACACAGGAGGGAACATCATGTTAACCGTACGCAAAGCAAACGATCGCGGCTATGCCGATCATGGATGGCTCAAGAGTTACCACTCATTTTCTTTTGCCGAGTATTACGATCCGTCGCATATGGGTTGGGGCAATCTGCGCGTCATCAACGAAGACCGCGTCGATCCCGGCTACGGATTTGGCAAGCATGGCCACCGGGACATGGAAATCATCAGCTATGTATTGTCCGGCGAGCTTGCACACCAGGACAGCATGGGCAATGTCGAAACCATCCCTCCGGGTGACGTGCAACGCATGAGTGCAGGGAGCGGTGTCCGGCATAGCGAGTTCAACTACTCGAAGGATCAGACCACGCATTTCCTGCAGATATGGATCGAGCCCAACGTCACCGGGATTTCGCCCAGCTATGAGCAGAAATCCGTACCGGCTGCGCAAAAACGCGGCAAGCTGCGCCTGATTGCATCGCCGGACGGGGCGCAGGACTCGGTATTGATTCATGCCGATGCACGCGTATACGCAGGGCTGTTCGATGGCGAGGAGCAGGCGGAATTGACGATTGATCGAAGCCGCAAGGCCTACGTACACCTGGTGGTGGGCGAACTGGAGGTGAACGGGCAACGGATCCGGACCGGTGACGCCGTCTTGCTGGAAGCGGAAAGACGAATCACGCTGGCCAGAGGGATTGATGCCGAGGTGCTGGTGTTCGATCTGGCCGCCTGACAAATTATTTAATCACTTAACAACACGCAAGGAAACGATATGAACAACACATTGAATAACGCACTTTCCCTCGTTGGCCGCCTGCTGCTGGCGCTGCTTTTCCTGCCTGCGGGCATCGGCAAGCTGACCGGGTTTGCTGGCACCGTCGCTTATATCCAGTCTGTAGGTATGCCCGTGCCCGAAATCGCGGCGGCGCTTGCGCTGACGGTCGAGATCGTGGGCGGTGTGGCGCTGGTCATGGGCTTCGGTACCCGCATCGCGGCGGCAGTACTGGCCCTGTTTACCCTGGTGGCGTCGTTCTACTTCCATAATTACTGGGGCGCGCCCGCAGAACAGCAGTTTGTCCAGCAACTGCTCTTCTTCAAGAATATTGCCGTGGTCGGGGGCCTTTTGACGCTAGCGGCCTGGGGTGCGGGCGCTTGGAGCCTGGATCAGCGCCGGGCACGTTGAAGTATTCGCCAACAAGCTCTCGCAGACCTGGCTTCTCCGGGCCCGAATCAGGGGCCCGTTTGCATTTGCGCAGGCGAACCGCGTTAGGGCGTCTTGTGTCGAGCGCCCAGCAGGGCCGCGCGGGTCACGGGGGATTTGAGGTGTTCCAGCCACCACTGGAGTGCCCGCCCTTCGCTTGCTTTGCCGCTGCTGCGCCAGGCATAGCTTGCCTGCACCTGCGGCTCTGTACGCTCGACCGCCTTCACCACCAACCGGCCGGAGTCAATGTAGGGCTGTGCCAGGCAGCTAGGCAAGAAGCCCACGCCCAGGCCGCGCAGGTGGGCATCCAGCTTCATCGGCATATCCGGCACGGTGAACACGTCCTGCCCGGCAAGGAGGCCAATGGTGATACTGGTTCCCAGCTTGACCGAGTCGGATACGGCAACCGCTCGGTGTAAACGAATCTCCTTGTCCGGCAGCGGAGCGGGGAGGTTGGCGAGCGGATGATGCGGCGCGACCGCAAAGTGAAAATTGACCTTGCCCAATTGCTCGCGCTTGAGACCGATCTTGGTGTTGTCGTCCATGACGACGCCGATGGCCAAGTCGGCCTGCCCGGAACTGAGGGCCTCCAACGTCCCGGACAAGGTTTCCGCACGCAGCTTCACGCGCGTGGGCGGATTCAGCTTGAAAAAGTCGGTGCACAGCTCCATCACCGTGCTGCGGTCGATGATGCTGTCCACGGCGATGGTCAGTTGCGGCTCCCAACCGGTGGCGATGCGTTTCACACGGTTGGCTACCGCATCGACTTCGGCGAGCAGGCTGGCGCCCTCCAGCAGCAGGGCGGAACCGGCTTCCGTGAGCCTGGCCTGGCGCGAGCTGCGGTCGAACAGCAGCACGTCCAGCGCATCCTCGATCTGTCTGACCTGGTAGGTGACGGCGCTGGGTACCAGGTTGCTTGCACGGGCGGCTGCGGCGAAACTTCCGGTATTCGCGATGAGCTGCAGCAATGAGATCGCGCCGGGGGTGAGTACATCGCGTGGAGTGGGCATTGGCGATCCGATGATTCAAATAATTTGAATCATGCATGAGGCCGTCGGGATCATCAAGGCCAGCGGTGGTTGTACGTGAGATTGTCAGCTTGCAGTAAGCCAACTGCGTATACGATTGAGAATGCAGACATACAACATCAACGTACCGGAGGATATCGCATGAAAAGATTACTAATCGCTATTGCCCTGGCGACCGTCTGTTTTGGCGCGCAGGCGGGTACGCAACAAGACAAGATGAAGTCCTGCAACGCAGATGCAGCGACCAAGGCGTTGAAGGGCGACGCACGCAAGGCTTTCATGAAGGATTGCCTGTCCGCCAAGCCTGCTGCAGCGGTTTCCCAGCAAGACAAGATGAAGATGTGCAATGCCGATCCGAAAGCCAAAACGCTGAAAGGTGACGAGCGCAAAGCCTTTATGAAAGGGTGCCTGTCGTCCAAGAATTAAGTTTTATCCCCTCGCAATGGTTTGCTGCCATTGCATTCCGCGGCAGCTCCGGCTGCCGTTTTTTATTGGGGGGTGTTTCGTCGTTGTTCAGATACTGGCGAGTGCTTTTTCGATACGGGCATCGGCTGCGCCGGCCAGCGCCGTGAGCTGATCGTCCCCAAGAATGCGCATCATCGCGGAGGGCGCGGCCAGTTCCACCGAAACCCTGCCAGGCGACAGCTCGCGTATTACCGCATTGCATGGCAGCAGGCCGGCGACATCGCTGTTCATGGAGTAGGCCTCATAGGCCAGGGTCGGGTTGCATGCGCCGAGAATTACCGTCGGCATGATTTCCTTGCCGGTTTTTTCCTTGATCTTGAGGTGCATGTCGATGCGCGTCAGGATGCCGAATCCCTCCGCGCCCAGCGCCTTGGTAACGCGTTCGATGGCCTGGTCGAGTGTGGCCGGTATTTCCCGTTTGAAATTGATGTCCATGCAGCTGTTCTCCCGATGGATTGATTCGGCGCCCGTCACTCCACCCGGCTGAAAGCCGGTAGTCGACCCGGCAACATCGCCACCATGACGCCGCCCAGCACGAGCAGCCCGCCGGCCACCTGTACGGCGGTGGGTGGCGTTCCCAGTATACCGCCGATCAGCATCGCGAACACCGGCACGAGGTTAAGGAACAGCGCGGTGCGGCTTGCTCCCAGGCGCTGGATACCCAGCCCCCAGAACAGGTAAGCCAGCACCGTACCCGCGACGGTCATTGCGGCCAGCGCGGCCATGGCCTGCATTCCGGGAACGGCAAGATGCGTGCCGCTCGATGCGGCGGCAACTACCAGGATGCCCGCACCGGCAGTCATCATCAGGGCGGTGTTGACGACAGCCGAACCCTTGGGCATGAATTGCCGGGAGAGCACGTTGAAGAGCGCCCAGGTCAGGTTGGCGGCCAGCATCAGGAGATCGCCCTCGGCCACATGCAGCCGCGCAATCCGGCTGAGATCGCCATGCGCAATGACTACGGCAACGCCGAACAGGGCGATCGGAAGCGCAATCAATTGGCGCAACGTGACGCGTTCACCTAGGAATGCCGCTGCCAGCAGAGTCGTCAGGAGCGGGTTGGTTGCCATGACCAGCGCGCCGTTGTCGGCCGACGTGCTTTGCATGGCGCGGAAGAAAAAGTAGTTGAAGCCGACGATGCCGACCAGGCCAAGCAACAGATAGGTGCCGGCATGTCGCTGCAGTTGCTTGAGTAGGGGCTCGCCTTGCCATAAGGCAATGCCGAGCATGAGCGCGGCGCCCAGGATAAAGCGCAACGCCGCCGCCCATAGCGGCGGCAGGTCAGCCAGTACGGTGCCGGCCAGCACGAAGTTCGCGCCCCAGAAAAATGCCGAGGCCGTTACAAGCAGGTAGACAAGATTGAGCGGCATGATCTTTCCAATTCAGAATAACTAATTAATGATGCAGTCTATTGGCTATAATTTACTTGTTCAAATGATATTTTGTTGGTTTATTGTTAAGAAAAACTAATGGCTAGGCGTTTGCCCCCACTGACTGCTTTACGTGCATTCGAAGCTGTTGCGCGCCACCTTTCGATGGCCAAGGCGGCGGAAGAGTTGCATGTCACCCCTGCCGCGGTCAGCCAGCAGGTCAAGCAACTGGAGGATTTACTGGGGCAGCCTCTGTTCCTGCGCGGCAAGGGCTTGGCACTGAGTGAAGCGGCAGAGGCCGCCTTGCCGCTGCTCAGCGACGCGTTCGACCGTCTGGAGCGGGCGGCTGCACAACTGCGCTCCGGGGCGGCGGACGGGCCGCTGGTGGTTTCGACGCCTCCCACGTTCGCCGCGCGTTGGCTGGTGCCGCGCCTGGAGGATTTTCACGCCCGCCACCCGGAAATCGAATTGCGGCTATTGGCTACACGCCGCCTGGTGGATTTTCATCTTGAAGATGTCGATTGCGCGATTCGGTTCGGCGCCGGCGTCCATCCCGGGCTGAGCGTGGAAAGGTTGATGCCCGAGACGATCATCCCGGTTGCGGCTCCAGCCTTGGCACACGAGGTGACGAAAGCCGCCGACCTGGCGCGATGGCCACTGCTGGTGGACGAGTGGCACATCAGCAACCAGTTTTTTCCCGACTGGGAAACCTGGTTCGCCTCCCAAGGGGTGGCGCTGGAAGCGCCTTTACGCCTGCAGCGCTATGAAGACAGCAACCTGGCGATTCAGGCTGCCGTGTCCGGCCTTGGCATTACGCTGGCGTGGCATACGCTGGTGGAGGCAGAACTGCGTGCTGGAAGCTTGATCCGCCTGTTGGGGCAGACCATCGCCAGCAGCATGGCCTATCACCTGGTCATGCCGCCCAACCGGGCCGGATACGACAAGGTCGCCGCATTCAGGTCCTGGCTGCTGGAAACCGCAAACGCCAAAACGGGGGATCGGATGGCTTGAGCGCATGCCTCCCTGGCATTGAGGTGCTTTATGCGCGGATACGGCCTGCTTTCGCAGGCTCAACCAGGGCTTTCAGGTTTGTCCGATACAGGGATGCCATCATCATTCAGCTCGAACCAGTCTTCTCCAAAGAGCTCCACCGGATGCTGCGTGCGGTCCGTGCCGTTGCCGCATTTCAATGAATCAACCGAACAATACTTGTCGCATCCCCAGCATATTCGCTCGGGGTGCTTGGGAAGCAAAGGAAATTTCTTGGCCATGGGTTTAAGGTAACGACGCCGGTATTTGCGGCATTGCGCTAGAGCCCTCCAGATAAGTATGAACCGGTACGGCGGCCAGGCGCGTGAACGCGCCGCCGCTTTGCTGCGACGGGTGGTGGTGTCAGCTTGCGGTGAGGCTGACTTCTTTCAGATATGCGTACAGTTGATCCTTCAGTAGAAGCTTTTCTTTTTTCAATTGCTCAATTGCTTCATGGGAGCCAGGTTCGGTTCCGGATTCGATGTTGGCAATCTTTTGATCCAATTTGTTGTGCTTCTCGAAAAGCTGATTGAAATGACGATCCGTGCTCTTGAGTTTGCTGATGAGATCTCGATATTCAGGAAACATTGCCGCTCCTTGTCATGGGTTGCTGGATATTTTAAATGGATGTTTATATCCTCATTATAGGGTTGAATGTATGAAAACTCCAGAAGGTAGCCTCTGCGAGCAGGCGGTCAACGGTCATGGCCGAGATGATGGAGTGTTGATACAAAAAAATTAACCCATTAAATTTTAGTGGGAATAAGATGACATCTCGATCTCGTGAAGAAGGAGTTCGTGATGGGCGCCAGTAAACAGATTACCCATTGGCTTTGCCGATTTGCATTGCTGCTCATGGGTGTGGTTGCTGCTACAGAAGCGAGTGCCGTTCCCAGTTTTGCCCGCCAGACAGGCATGGATTGCGCAGCCTGCCATATCAGTTTCCCGGAGCTGACGCCTTTCGGCAGGGAATTCAAACTGAACGGCTATACCTTGGGGGAGCGTCAGTTGGTGCCGTTGGCGGCCATGATGCAATTCTCCATGACACACCTGAAAACCAATCGGGATAACAGCGGGGCGGAAATCATGCCGCGCGAGAATGACCCGCAGTTCGATATCCTGAGTCTGTTCGCCGCCGGAAAATTGAGCGACCACGCCGGCATGTTCGTGCAGTGGACGTACAGCAATAATTCCGAAACGCGTCCGGATGGCTCCATTCGGCATCATAGCTCCATCGACAACACGGACCTCCGTATCATCGGCAGCCATGATCTTTTCGGAAAAAACCTGGTCTTCGGTTTCAACCTGAACAACAACCCGACTGAGCAGGATGTCTGGAACTCCACGCCAGCGTGGGGCTATCCGTTCAACGGCCCCAATCTGGCCAACGTGCCCGGCCCGGCCTTTGCCACTATCATCGATGGCGGTCTCGGCCAGCAGGTGGCTGGACTCGGCGGCTATCTCTGGTACGACCGGCACCTGTATGCCGAGCTTTCGTTCTACGGCACGGCAGACAAGGCGTTTCGCCTGCTGAGCGAGGGGGCATGGGTCAAGTCGGAAGGGCCCTACCTGGATGGGCGGGATAATCCGTATTGGCGCCTCGCCTGGAATCAGGAATGGGGCGCGCATTCACTGATGGTGGGCACCTATGGGATGCAGGTGGATATTTATCCCGATCCCAATAACCGTAGCGGTCCTTCAGACCGATACACCGACACCGCCCTGGATGCGCAATACCAGTATCTGTCGGACCCGCATATCGTCACGGCACAGGCGACCTATATCCATGAAAAGCAGGACTACCGTGCCAGTTTCGATCCGCTGTGCACGGATGGGCCATGCAATTCGCATGACCACCTGAACACCTTCAAAGCCCGGGTCAGCTATCTGTATGACCGCAAGTATGGCGCCTCGCTGGCATTCTTCAACACCACCGGCAGCAACGATTCCGTTGCATTCTCCACCGGCGATAACATTGTGACCAGGCCGGACAATCGCGGGTATATCGCCCAGTTTGACTACAACCCATGGACTTTCGCGCATGTCTCGTTGCAGTACACGCGCTATACCAAATGGGATGGGTCGAGTCGAACCGATCTGCTCGGTCTGAAGCCAAGTGACAGGAATACCTTATTCCTGAATACCTGGTTTGCTTTCTAGGTGAAGGGGGAAGTCATGCACGCACACATTCGAATTTGGGTGGGGGTGGTGGGCTTGCTCGTCACCTCCTGGGCCATGGGGGGCAATGAAGCCGCCAGGCTGGATAGCCAGCTCTGCTCGGTGTGTCACGGCCCTGGCGGTACCACGAGTTCCGAGCTTTTTCCGCAACTCGCCGGGCAACCGGCAGCTTATTTGGTCAACCAGATGCGGGCATTCCGGGATAAGTCGCGCTCCGACCAGAATGCGAAACGATTCATGTGGGGCATCTCGGCGCAGCTCTCGGATGATGACATACGAAGCCTGGCCGATTACTACCAGGCGCAGCCGCCTGTACATGGCGGGAAAATTACGGACCAGGCCAAATACGATCTGGGTAAGACTCTTTTCACGACCGGCAATACCGACAAAGGTGTTCCGGCCTGCATGTCCTGCCACGGGGAAAAGGGAGAAGGCAGCGACACCGTTCCTCGACTGGGAGGGCAGCACGAGGCTTACCTCAAGAGGCAGTTGAAGGTTTTCTATGGCGATGAGCGGCCTGCAGCCATCGCCATGCACCAGATCGTGAAAGGGCTTTCAGACACCGACATAGATGCTGTGGCGCAATATTTACAAGCCCAGTGACTTGGAGGACGCACGCCAATTCAAGAAAATCATGAGGGTTGAATCATGATCCACACGACTCCGGGGCTCGGGCATCTGCGTATGATGGGCTCCAATGTTCAAGCAGATGGTTGCTCGGACCTTATCAACCGGACAAAAGGAGATTGTCATGTGGACCAAGCCTCAAGCTACCGAAATGCGTTTTGGTTTTGAAGTGACCATGTACGTCTGCAACCGCTAAGTTGCACGACTGATGAAGGCCGCATTGCGGCCTTCATTATCTCTATAAACAGGATATAAGAATCCCATTAGCCTATATCATGCATATCCACGTACTCGGTTCCGGTGCCGGCGGAGGTTTTCCGCAATGGAATTGCAATTGCCATAATTGCGATGGCCTGCGCAAAGGCACCATCAAGGCGCGCCCAAGGACGCAGTCATCCATTTGCGTCAGCGGCGATGGTGTCAATTGGGTGCTGTTCAATGCCTCGCCTGATGTGCTCAAGCAGTTCCAGGATTTCCCGCCGTTGCAGCCGGCGCGTGCAATCCGCGATACCGGCCTGGTAGGCATCATCCTGATCGATGCTCAGATCGACCATACCACCGGCCTGCTGATGTTGCGCGAGGGTACGCAGAAGCGCGAAATCTATTGCACGGAGATGGTGAAGCGCGACCTCACCGGCGGTAATCCGCTGATGAATATCCTGGGCTATTACTGTGGTGTGAACTGGCATGGGGTGCCGATCGACGGCAAAACCAGCTTCGAGATTCCTGGCGCGGCCAACCTGCGCTTTACCTGCGTGCCGCTCAAGAGCAAGGCGCCGCCGTATTCGCCGCACCGCTATGACAGCCACGAAGGCGACACCATAGGCGTGCTGGTCGAAGACACCAGCAATGGCAAAAAGCTTTTTTACGCACCGGGCCTGGGCGAAATCGAGCCGCATGTGCCGGCGCTGTTCGAGCAGGCCGATTGCATCATGGTGGACGGCACCTTCTGGACCGATGACGAGATGATCGATCTTGGGCTGATGGACCAGACCTCCCGCGCGATCGGGCACATTCCGCAGTCCGGCCCCGGCGGCATGATGGAAGTCCTGTCCGCGTATCCCAACGCGCGCCGCGTATTGATCCACATCAACAACACCAACCCCATCCTGAACGAGGAATCCCCGCAGCGCCGCACCCTCGAGGCGACCGGCATCGAGGTTTCCTACGATGGCATGGACATTATTATTTAATGGAGAGAGCAATGAGCGATAACACCCCTTGGAGCCGCGAAGAGTTTGAAGCCAGGCTGCGTGAAAAAGGCAAGGGCTACCATATCAACCACCCCTTCCACGTGATGATGTACGAAGGCAAGCTCAGCAAGGAGCAGGTGCAGTGCTGGGTCGCCAACCGCTATTACTACCAGATCGCGATTCCCATCAAGGATGCGGCGATTCTTTCCAACTGCCCGGACCGCG
>CAMLDQ010000005.1 GCA_946478965.1 uncultured Methylobacillus sp.
CAGCGCGGTAGGCTTCCTTCACGGTGATCTTGCCGCCCAGCACCTGGATGAGCTTCTCGTTCGGCACGATCAGCAGTGAATCGACGTACTTGGCCAGTTCTCCCACACCGTCTTCAGCCAGCTTCATGCGTTTGTTTTCAAACGAAAAAGGCTTGGTCACGACCGCCACTGTCAGGATTCCGAGTTCGCGCGCCACTTCGGCCACCACCGGGGCGGCGCCGGTGCCGGTGCCGCCACCCATGCCGGCTGTGATGAACAGCATGTCCGCACCGTCGATAGTCTCGGCAATGCGCTCGCGATCCTCCAGTGCCGCTTCACGCCCCATATCGGGGCGGCCGCCGGCGCCGAGACCGCGCGTCAGTTCCGCGCCCAACTGCAGCTGGATCTTGGCGCGACTCTTCTTCAGCACCTGCATGTCGGTGTTGGCGACGATGAATTCGACGCCGTTTACATTGTTGTCGATCATGTGCTCGATCGCGTTGCCGCCGCAACCTCCCACCCCGATGACCTTGATGACTGCTTCCTGCGAATCCCTATCCATAATTTCAAACATCTTGCTTCCTCCTTGTCGTCTGCCGTAACTGATTCAACTCAACTGCCTTAAACAATTCACCCAGGTCAGAAATTGCCCTGGAACCAACTTCTCATCTTTTCCCATATCCGTTCCAGCGAGTTGGCCTCGAGCTGGCCCTGGATATGACGCTCGATCTGCTGCTTGCCCATCAACACCAGCCCCACGCCGGTGGCGTAGCGCGGATTCCCCACCACCTCGGAAAGCCCCCCCACGTAGCGCGGCAAGCCGAGACGCACCGGCATGTGGAAGATTTCCTCACCCAGCTCCACCATGCCGCGCATCTGGCTGCTGCCGCCGGTGATGACGATGCCGGACGCGATCATCTCTTCCATGCCGCTGCGGCGCAGCTCGCCCAGCACGAACTCATACAGTTCAACCACGCGCGGCTCGATCACTTCGGCCAGCGTCTGCACCGAAAGCTGGCGCGGATCGCGGCCGTCCACCCCCGGCACCTCGACAATCTCCTTGGGATCGGCGAGCTGGCGCAGCGAACAGCCGTGCTTGACCTTGATGTCCTCAGCCGACTGAGTTGGCGTCCTGAACGCCACTGCAACGTCGTTGGTGATCTGGTCGCCGGCAATCGGAATCACCGCGGTATGCCGGATTGCACCCTGCTTGAACACGGCGATATCGGTCGTGCCGCCGCCGATATCCACCAGGCACACGCCCAATTCCTTCTCGTCTTCGGTCAGCGCTGCCACGCTGGAAGCCAGCGGCTGTAACACGAGATCCGTCACCTCCAGCCCACAGCGCTTCACGCATTTGACGATGTTCTGCGCCGCCGACACCGCACCGGTGACGATATGCACCTTCACTTCCAGCTTCATGCCGCTCATACCGATCGGCTCGCGCACATCTTCCTGACCGTCGATGATGAATTCCTGCGTCAGGATGTGCAGGATCTGCTGGTCGGACGGCAACGCAATCGCGCGCGCCGTCTCCACCACGCGGTCGACATCGGCCTGCGCCACCTCGGCATCCTTGATCTTTACCATGCCGTGCGAATTGAGGCTTTTGATGTGGCTGCCGGCGATGCCGGTGAACACACTGGTAATCTTGCAATCCGCCATCAGCTCGGCCTCTTCCAGCGCGCGCTGGATGGCCTGTACGGTGGAGTCGATATTGACCACAACTCCCTTTTTCAGGCCGCGAGACGGGTGCTGCCCCAGCCCGATCACCTTGAGCCCGCCTTCCGGCTGCAACTCGGCCACGATCGCGACGATCTTGGAGGTCCCGATATCCAGACCAACGATCAAGTTCTTGTTTTCCCTCATCCTGCTCATGTCATTTCTCCATAGCGGGGCGTCATGCCGCCCCGTGTTCCTTGTTGCCTTCGCCGGCCTTGCCTGGCCGGCGTACGGCAAATCCGTTCGGATAGCGCAGATCTACATAGGCCACTGGCGCTCCCAGCTTTCCTAACGTGGTGTCGTACACACGCGCAAACTTCTGCAGACGCGCGTCCATATGGTCACGTCCCACGGCAATCACCATCCCTGTGCTTGTCCCTATCTCCCATGCGCGGCGCGGCGACAGCGCCAGTTGCATCACCTTCATCCCGGTCGGCTGCAACAGATTGCTGAACGTGGCGTAATGCTCTGCCACTTCGCGCACGCCATCCCCCGGGCCATAGAACACCGGCAGCTCGCTGTCGGAGGCAGCGTGGAACAATTCGCCGTAGCTGTTGACCAGCGCGATGTTGCCCCAGCGAGCCAGCTCCTTGTGTTCCTCCACCGTCACTTCCAGACTGGATGGCCAGCGCCGCCGCACGCTCACATTGCGCACCCAGGGCAGCTTCTGGAACGCATTACGTGCCTGCACCAGATCCAGCGTGAAAAAATTGCCGCGCAAATGCCTCCCGACGATGAGCTGCAGCTGCTCGCGCGTTACGTGGTGCAGCTCGCCTTCCACCTTGACTTCCCGCAAAGGAAAGATCGGCAGATGGATCACCACGAATACCACCGAATAAAGCAGCAGGACCGCCGCCAACGCATACAGGAAGTTGGCGATCCAGAGCAGCACATTCGGCCTATCCCACATGTGCCATCTCCAGAATGCGCAGCACCAGCGCATCGAACGCAATACCGGCGGCTTTGGCGCCCATCGGCACCAGACTGTGATCGGTCATGCCGGGCGACATGTTGGCCTCCAGGAAATAGTGCTTGCCCGCCTCGTCCATCAGGAAATCCACCCTCCCCCAGCCTTGCCCGCCCAATACGCGGAACGCCTGCAACGCCTGCGCCCGAATCGCCAGCTCTTGCGCTTCCGGCAGGCCGCACGGGCACAGGTAGCGCGTGTCGTCGCGCAGATACTTCGCTTCGTAGTCGTAAAACTCGTTGGCCGGGACGATCTGGATCACCGGCAAGGCCTGGTCGCCCAGGATGCCGACGGTGTATTCGCCGCCGCCGATGAATTGTTCGGCCAGCACCAGCGGGTCGTACTTGGCAGCTTCCTCATAAGCCGCCTTCAAGCCGCCGGCCGTCTTGACCTTGCTGATGCCGATGCTGGAGCCTTCGTTGGCCGGCTTCACGAACATTGGCAGTCCCAGAGACTTTTCCACGGCAGCAAAATCGCTGTCTTGCGTCAGCAGCTCGAATGCCGGCGTCGGAATACCGGCCGCCTGCCACAGCAATTTTGACCGCCACTTATCCATGCCGACCGCCGCCGCCATCACACCGCTACCGGTATAGGGAATGCCCATCAGCTCCAGGGCGCCCTGGATGGTACCGTCCTCGCCATAGCGGCCGTGCAGCGCGATGAATACACGGTCATAGGCTTCCAGGTCATGCAGCGGACGTTCCGCCGGGTCGAATGCATGCGCATCCACACCGCCTCGCTTGAGTGCTGCCAGTACCGCATTGCCGCTGTTGAGCGATACCGCACGCTCGGCGGAGCGTCCGCCCAGCAATACGGCTACTTTTCCGAAATCCGTCATCTCATTCCTTTAGTGAAGGGAGAAGGGACAAGGGGGATGCCCCCTCCCTGCCCTCCCCCTGCCGGGGGAGGAAGGTAGAGACCCTTCACCCTTCCCCCTTTACCCTTCACGAGTTTCTTCTCCAATAATCTTCACTTCACGCTGCAAATCGACGCCCTGCTGCTGCAGAACCGTGTCATGCATGTGCGCAATCAGCCTCTCGATGTCATCCGCCGTGGCTTCGCCCAGGTTGACGACGAAATTCGCATGCTTTTCCGACACTTGCGCGCCGCCGATGCGATAGCCTTTCAATCCGCACAATTCGATCAGCCGCGCCGCATGGTCGCCTTCCGGGTTGCGGAAAGTGGAGCCGGCGTTGGGCTGGTTGAGCGGCTGCGTCGCCAGCCGCTTGGCCAGCAGTGCCTTGATCTTTTCCTCCGCCACGCTGGCTTCGCCGGCATGCAGTTGAAACCAGGCCGCAACGAACCACTCCTCGCCCGGTAGCGCCACGTGGCGGTAGCCGACCTCGACATCCACCTGGCTGCGTTCATGCACTTGTCCGTGCCGGTCTATGGTCATTGCGCGGCTGACGATGTCCCAGGTTTCGCCGCCGTGGCAGCCGGCGTTCATCGCCAGCGCCCCGCCCACCGTGCCCGGCACGCCGGCGAGGAATTCGGCGCCGTGCAGATGTTCCCGAGCTGCGAACTTGGCGAGCTTGGCGCAGGTCACGCCCGCTTCGGCATAGACCGTCGTTCCTTCGAAGCGCAACCCGGTCAGCGCATCGTGCATCAGCACCACCGTGCCGCGGATACCGCCATCACGCACCAGCAGGTTGGATCCCAGGCCGACAAAGTGCACCGGCTCGCCGTGCGGTACGTCTTGCAGGAAAGACTGCAAATCCGCCAGGTTCGCCGGCATGTAGAGACGATCCGCCGTACCGCCGACGCGCCAGCTGGTGTAGCGGCGCATCGATTCGTTCAGCAGCAAAGTGCCCTGCACGCTCATGACGTCGCGGCCTCCCGCGTCTTGGCGGCCACCTGGCCGATGGAGCCCGCGCCCATGACGATGACCACGTCGCCATCCTGCGCCAAGCCGAGAATCGCTTCCGGTAGCTCCGCCGGGGTGTCCACGAACAGTGGCTCGACCTTGCCCGCGACGCGCACCGCACGCACCAGGCTGCGTCCGTCGGCGGCGACGATGCGCGCCTCGCCAGCCGGGTACACCTCGGTCAGCAGCACGGTATCGGCCGTGGACAACACTTTGACGAAATCCTCGAAACAGTCCCGGGTACGGGTATAGCGGTGCGGCTGGAAGGCGAGCACCAGCCGGCGGCCGGGGAAGGCGCCGCGTGCGGCATTGATCACCGCCTGCATTTCCACCGGGTGATGGCCGTAGTCGTCGATCAGCGTAAAGCTGCCGCCGGAGCGCGCCGGCACCTCGCCATAGCGTTCGAAACGGCGCCCAACACCCTTGAATTCACGCAAGGCCTTGACGATGGCCTGGTCGGGCACATTCAGTTCGCTGGCTACGGCAATCGCGGCCAGCGCATTCTGCACGTAATGCATGCCGGGCAGGTTGAGCACGACGTCGAACTCGGTCACCTTGCCGTTGATCCGCCGCACGGTAAACAGCATCTGCCCGCCCTCGGCACGCACGTTGACGGCGCGCACCAGCGCATCCTCGCTGAATCCGTAAGGGGTCACCGGCTTGCCGATGCGCGGCAGAATGGCACGCACATTCGGGTCGTCCACACATACCACGGCCATGCCCCAGAACGGCAGACACTGCAGAAATTCGACAAAAGCACTCTTGAGCTTCTCGAAGTCATGCTCGTAGGTATCCATATGGTCCTGGTCGATGTTGGTAACCACGGAGATCACCGGGGACAGGTGCAAAAAGGAAGCGTCGGACTCGTCCGCTTCCGCGACGATATATTCACCCTGCCCCAGTCGCGCATTGGTGCCGGCCGCTTCCAGACGTCCGCCGATGACGAAGGTCGGATCCATGCCGGCTTCTGCCAGAATGCTGGCGATCAGGCTGGTGGTCGTGGTCTTGCCATGCGTACCGGCAACCGCGATCCCCTGCCGGAACCGCATCAGTTCGGCCAGCATCATCGCGCGCGGAATAATGGGCACCTTGCGCTCGCGTGCCGCAACAATTTCCGGGTTTCCTTCGTCCACGGCCGTGGACACCACCACGACATCAGCCTCTGCCAGATGTTCGGTCGCGTGCCCTTGCCGTACCGTCGCCCCCAAGCCAGACAGGCGACGCGTCACGGCATTGTCCGCAAGGTCGGAACCACTGACGGAAAAGCCGAGGTTGAGCAGCACTTCGGCAATGCCGCTCATGCCCGAGCCGCCGATCCCGACAAAGTGGATGTTTTTCACTTTATGTTTCATCGTGCCTGCTCCTTGCAGATAGCGGCCACCGTTGCCGTGGCTTGTGGCTTGCCCAGTGCACGCGCCCGCTGCGCCATCGCCAGCAGCGTTTCGCGCTCGAAACCGGCAATCAGGCTCGCCAGCTTGTCCGGCGTCATTTCCGCTTGCTTCATCAGCACTGCGGCGCCGTTCTCCGACAGGTAGCGGGCGTTGCAGGTCTGATGGTCGTCCACCGCATGCGGGAACGGCACCAGCACGCTCGCTACGCCGGCCACCGACAGTTCGGCAATCGTCAATGCGCCTGCACGGCAAATCACCAGGTCGGCCCAGGCATAGGTTGCCGCCATGTCCTGGATGAAAGCGCGCGTCTCGGCGCGCACGCCGGCCTTTTGGTAATTTTCATTCAAGGCGTTGATATGCTGTTCGCCCGCCTGGTGGATCACTTCCGGGCGTGCGGCTTCCGGCAGTCGCATCAACGCTTGCGGCACTTGCTCGTTCAACCCCTGTGCACCCAGGCTGCCGCCGACGACCAGCAGGCGGATCGGACCAGTGCGCCCGGCCAGGCGTTGTTCGGGCGCCGGAACAGCGGCAATCTCGGCACGCACCGGATTGCCGACCAGCGCCGCCTTGTCGCCGAACGCGGACGGGAAGGCCGCCAGCACCTTGCGCGCCAAATGCGATAACACCCGGTTGGTCAACCCGGCGATGGAATTCTGTTCATGTATCACTAACGGGCGACGCAGCAGCCACGCCGTCAGCCCGCCAGGAAACGCCGCAAAACCGCCCATACCCAGCACCACATTGGGTTGATAACGCCGCATCGCCTTCATGCTCTGCAGACAGGCTTGCATCACTTGCACGGGTGCCGCCAGCTTGCGCAACAGGCCCTTGCCGCGTACCCCGCGCATGCGGATCATCGCGACATCGTAGTCTTTCCCGGCAATCAGCCGGTTTTCCATACCGCCCTCGGTCGCCAGCCAGACGATCTTCCAGCCCTCCGCCTTGAGGTAATCGGCCACCGCCATCGCCGGATAGACGTGTCCGCCGGTGCCGCCTGCCATCACCATCAGCGTGCTCATGCCGGCAACCCCTTCATCACGCGCCGGTTTTCCCAGTCCACGCGCAGCAGTACCGCCAGGGCGATGCAATTGGCGACTATCGCGCTGCCGCCGAACGACAGCAGCGGCAAGGTCAACCCCTTGGTCGGCAACAGCCCCATGTTGACCCCCATGTTGATAATGCTCTGCACGCCCAGCCAAATGCCGATGCCTTGCGCCATCAATGCCTGGAAGTGACGCTCGTGCGACAGCGCCTCCTTGCCGATCGAGAATGCACGCAGCACCAGCCAGGCGAACATCAGCCCGACCACCGCCACGCCGACGAAGCCGAGCTCCTCTGCAATCACCGCGAGCAGGAAATCGGTGTGGGCTTCCGGCAGATAGAGCAGTTTTTCGACGCTGGCGCCCAGGCCGACCCCAAACCATTCGCCGCGCCCGAACGCGATCAATGCGTGCGACAGCTGGTAGCCCTTGCCGAACGGATCGGCCCACGGGTCCATGAAACCGGTAATGCGCTGCAAGCGGTAGGGCGAACTCCAGATCAGCAGCACCACGCCGACCACCAGCAGCCCAACCAGCCAGGCGAAGATACGGCCATTGATGCCGCCCAGCCAGAGAATCGAAATAGTGATGGATGCGATCACCGCGAATGCGCCGAAATCCGGCTCGCGCAGCAACAGGCCGCCCACCAGCAGCATCACCGCCAACATCGGCAGGAAACTCTTGGTGAAGCTGTCCATGAAAGAGGCCTTGCGCACCGTGTAGTCCGCCACATAGAACGTGGCGAACAGCTTCATCAGTTCGGATGGCTGCAGGTTGGAAAAACCGAGCGGAATCCAGCGGCGGCTGCCGTTGACCTCGCGCCCGATGCCGGGCACCAGCACCAGCATCAGCAATACCAGTCCGGCGAGGAAAAGATAAGGCGCAACGCGCTGCCAGACCTGCGTCGGGACCTGGAAAGTCATGAATCCGGCGAACAACGCGATCGTCAGATAGGCCGCATGGCGTACCGCGTAATAGGTCGACTGGTGCCCCGTCGCCTTGTCGGCTTCCGCCAGCGCGATGGAGGCCGAGTACACCATCACCAGACCGAATCCGAGCAGCAGCAGTACGACCCAGAGCAGTCCCTGGTCGTAACTCGGTGCGGTGATCTTGTCGCGGTTGCTGAGCATGTACATCACTTCAGCTCCCTGACTGCATCGATAAATACCTCGGCGCGATGGGCGTAGTTGCGGAACATATCCCAGCTCGCACAGGCGGGCGACAGCAGGATCACGTCACCCGGCAAGGACAGTGCATATGCCTGCGCGACGGCATCCTGCATACTTTCCGCCCGCTGCACATGACAGGCGCCGGCAATGGCAGCTTCGATCTGCGGGCCGTCGCGGCCGATCTGCACCACCGCGCGCGTTTTCGCCACCGCGTCGCGCAAGGGCGTGAAGTCCTGTCCTTTGCCGTCGCCACCGGCAATCAGCACCACGGGCGCGGTAAATCCCATCAGGGCGGCGCCCGTCGCACCGACGTTGGTACCCTTGGAATCGTCGTAGAACTTGCGCCCATTCACCTCGGCCACGAATTCCACCCGATGGGCCAAGCCCTTGAACGTCTTGAGCGCAGCCAGCATTGGCGCATATTGCAGGCCAATCGCCCGGCACAGGGCCAACGCCGCCAGCGCGTTCGCGGCATTATGCAGGCCGGCGATCGGCAGTTCGTCAAGCTTAAGCAGCTGCTCATGCCCCTTGCCCAGCCAGCGGCAACCGTCCCGGTCGAGCAGGCCGTATTCCGTGGCATCCTTGCCCGGCTGCAGACCGAAGGTTCGCACATCTGCATGCGTATGCCGCATTGCCATCACGCGTGCATCGTCGCGATTCAGCACTTGCACCTTGCAACCGTTGAAAATACGTTCCTTGGCCAGAGCATACTCATCTACCGTGACGTAGCGATCCATGTGGTCTGCCGAGATATTGAGCACCGTGGCTGCATCAGCCTGCAGATTATCCGTCGTCTCGAGCTGGAAGCTGGATAGTTCAAGCACCCACACATCCGGGACCTTGCCCGACAATTCGCGCTCGCCCAGCGCCTCCAGTACCGGCACGCCAATGTTCCCGGCGACGACGGTGTCCAGCCCGGCAGCCGCACATAAATGACCGGCCAAGCTGGTTACGGTGCTTTTGCCGTTGGAGCCGGTGATCGCGATCACCTTGGCATGCGTCCCGGCAACCGATCGCGCAAACAATTCCACATCGCCGATCACCGGGATACCACGCTTGCTCGCACGCTGAAGCTCCGGTTCGGCCAAGGGCACGCCAGGGCTGGCAACGATCAACTCGGCGTTTTGGAATACTGCCGCCACGAAGGGCCCAAGGTGGACCGGCATGCCAGGGAATTCCTTGCGCACCGAATCCAACCCCGGTGGATGCTCACGTGTGTCGGCGACAGACGGGCATGCGCCTTGGCGCTGCAGCCAGCGCAATGCCGAGAGCCCGGTATCCCCGAGCCCCAGCACCAGCACCTGTTTGTCCTTGAGTTGCGGTTTCATCTGAGTTTCAGCGTCGAAAGCCCCAGCAGTACCAGCATCATGGTGATAATCCAGAATCGCACCACAACCTGGGTTTCCTTCCAGCCCTTCTGCTCGTAGTGGTGATGCAGCGGCGCCATCAGGAAAATGCGACGCCCCACGCCGTATTTCTTTTTGGTGTAGCGGAAGTAGGTGACTTGCGCAGCGACGGAAAGCGTTTCCACGACGAACACGCCGCCCATGATGAACAGCACGATTTCCTGCCGCACGATCACCGCCACCACGCCCAGCGCTGCACCCAGCGCCAGCGCGCCGACGTCGCCCATGAACACTTCCGCCGGGTAGGCGTTGAACCACAGGAATCCCAATCCGGCACCCGCCATCGCAGCACAAAATACGGTCAGTTCACCCGCCCCAGGTACATAGGGAATGCCCAGGTATTTCGAGAAATAGAGGTGACCCGCCACATAGGCAAATACCGCCAGGGCGCTGCTTACCAGCACGGTCGGCATGATCGCGAGGCCATCCAGCCCATCGGTCAGGTTGACGGCATTGCTGCTACCCACGATCACCAGATAGGTCAGCACAATGAAGCTGACCGCGCCTAACGGCAGCGCCAAATGCTTGAGGAACGGAAAGATCAGGGTCGTTTCCGCCGGCAGTGTTGCGTGATGGAACAGGAATACCGCCGCGCCGAACCCGAGCACCGACTGCCAGAAGTATTTTTCCTTGGCCGAGAGCCCCTTCGGATTGCGATGCACGACCTTGCGCCAATCGTCGACCCAGCCGACGATGCCGAAGCCGAGCGTGACGACGAGCACCACCCACACATACTTGTTGGTCAGGTCTGCCCACAACAGTGTCGCAATCGCAATCGCCACCAGGATCAGTGCGCCGCCCATGGTCGGTGTCCCGGCCTTGATCAGATGCGTCTGCGGGCCGTCATCGCGCACCGCCTGCCCGACCTTGTATTGCGTCAGCTTCCGTATCATGGTCGGGCCGACCAGAAAGGAAATCAGCAATGCGGTCAGCGTCGCCAGGACCGCGCGCAAGGTGATGTAGTTGAATACATTGAAACCGCGAATGTCGTGCGCCAGCCAACGCGCCAATTCAAGCAGCATCCCCGGACTCCTTCCCTTTTTCCAATAAGCCGACCACGCGCTCCATGCGCATGAAACGGGATCCTTTTACCAGCACGGTCGTATCTGCCGTCAGATCCGGTTCGAGCGCAATTGCCAGCGCCTCCGGTTGTTCGTAATGCCTGCCCTTGGAGCCGAAACCGGCCACGCTCTCGGCACTCAGCTCTCCCAGCGCGAACAGCCCATCCAGGCCGGCTTCACGTGCGTACACGCCGATTTCGTGATGCATTCGTGCCGCCTCCCTACCCAGCTCGCCCATGTCGCCCATCACCAGAATTCGGCTACCCGGGCACCGCGCCAGCACGTCGATAGCGGCACGCATCGACGCCGGGTTTGCGTTATAGGTATCGTCGATCAGGGTGGCGCCGTGCTTGCCCGGCTTGCGTTGCAGTCGGCCCTTGATGCCCGTGTAGGCTTCCAGCCCGGCGGCAACCGCCGTCAGCGGCGCGCCCATCGCCAGCGCCGCTGAAGCCGCCGCCAAGGCATTGCGCACGTTATGCAGCCCGGGTACCGGCAATTTCAGGGCGATCGTGCCTTGCAAGGTATGCAGCGTAAGCTCGCTGGATTCGTCAGCCAGCCGGTATTCGGCGGTGACATCAGCGGGATGATCCAGCCCGAATGTCTGCACCCGTCGACCCGCAGCCAAGCTTCGCCAAAGCGGCGCATAGGCGTCGTCGCCATTGATGATGGCAGTGCCCTCCGCGGCCAGACCTTCGAAAATTTCGCCCTTGGCATGCGCCACGGCTTCCACGCTGCCCAACCCTTCCAGGTGCGCTGGCAGGGCATTGTTAACCAAGGCTACCGTCGGTTGCGCCAAGCGCGTGAGGTAGGAAATTTCACCGGGATGGTTCATGCCCATCTCAATGACGGCATAACGGTGCTCGGGAGCCAGTTTGAACAGGGTCAGCGGCAGGCCGATGTCATTGTTGAGGTTGCCCTGTGTCGCCAGCACGGCTTCTTCCGCGCTATTCGCACGCAGGATCGCGGCCAGCATTTCCTTCACCGTAGTCTTGCCGTTGCTACCGGTGATCGCCGCGATAGGAATATCGAAGCGGCGGCGCCACGCTGAGGCCAGCGCCCCCAGCGCCAAGCGCGTATCCTCCACCTGCAGCAGAGGCATCGCGCCCTGCGCATCCCAGCGTCGATCCACTATCGCTGCCACGGCACCCTTTTTCAGGCAGTCGGCGACGAAGATGTGGCCATCGAAGCGTTCGCCGCGCAATGCGACAAAAAGATCGCCCGGTCGAAGCGCCCGGCTATCGCTGCAAACCGCATCGAACTTCACATCCGGGCCGACCACTTGGCCGCCGGTGGCAGTCGCCGCTTGCGAGAGTCGCAGCATCATGCCCTGCCCCCCAAGGCGCGGCGCGCAACCTCGCCGTCGTCGAACGGATATTTCACGCCGGCGATGTCCTGGTAATTTTCATGCCCCTTGCCGGCAATCAACACGATATCGCCGCTACGCGCGGACAGAATGGCCTGCTCGATCGCTGCAGCACGATCAGGCTCGACATGGTAATCGTCGCCCATGCCGGCCAGGATGTCGTCAATGATGGCGGCAGGCTCCTCGTGGCGCGGATTGTCGGACGTGACGATCACGGAATCCGCTAGCCGCGACGCCGCCTCACCCATGAGTGGGCGCTTACCCCGGTCACGATTGCCACCACAGCCGAACACACAGACCAGCCGGCCGCGAGTCTGCTCGCGCAGCGCCGCCAGCACTTTCTCCAGTGCATCCGGTGTATGCGCGTAGTCGATCACGACCACGGGATGCGTTCCGCCTCCCAAGGTCTGCATGCGCCCCGCCACCGGCCGCACATCGGCCAATACGCCAATCGCCTCGGACAAGGGCACATCGCTCGCCAGGAGCGCGGCCAGCACGGCCAGCAGATTGTAGGCATTGAAGCGCCCCAGCAGCCTGGCCTCCAGCCGCGCATTGCCGCGAGGAGTCACCACATCCATCGCCAGCCCGTCATTGCGCAGTTCCAGGTTCTGCCCACGTACATCACCCGCATGGAGACCGTACGTGAGGACTGCAAGGTCGCGGCCTTCACTGTCCTCAATCAATTCCGCACCAAAATCGTCGTCGGCATTCACGACCATGCATTCGAGACCGGGCCAGTAGAACAGCTTGCGCTTGGCATCGGCGTAGGCCGCCATGTCACCGTGATAGTCCAGGTGGTCGCGCGACAGGTTGGTCAGAACGGCGATATCGAATCGCACGCCATTCACACGCCCTTGCACCAATCCGTGCGAGGAAACCTCCATTGCGGCGGCCGCCGCGCCTTCGTCAACAAAGCTGGCCAGCATGTCATGCAGCATGACCGGGTCGGGCGTCGTATTGATCGCTTCCGCCAGAGACCCCGGAAAACCATTGCCCAGCGTGCCAATGGCGGCCGTTTTCCTGCCCAGCCGAGTCAATGCCGTAGCAAGCCAGTGGCTGCACGAGGTTTTGCCGTTGGTGCCGGTAATTCCGATCATGTTCAGCTTGCCCGAAGGGCAGCCATGGAATTCGCTGGCGATGGCCCCAGCCTGCACGCGCAAGTTGTCCACCGCCACATTGGGCACGCGCCAGGCATCGTCCCAGACAAACTCCGAACGCTCCCACAGCACGCCACTCGCGCCATTTGCAATGGCCTGCGCGATGAATTTGCGGCCATCCGAGCTTTCACCCGGATATGCCAGGAATACGCTCCCGGTAGTTGCCTGGCGGCTATCTGTCGTCAGGCTGACGGGCATCACGCCCATGGTTTTCAATTCCGCAAGCACGGAGGTCATACCACCTCCTTGATTTCCGGAATGTTTTCCGGCGGAATCACCACGTTGTCGTTCGGCGCATCCTGAGGCACGGCGAGCAACCGCAACGCACCTGCCATGACATTACTGAACACCGGCGCGGCGACCGTGCCACCGTAATATTGTCCATCCGTCGTTTCGTCTATCATCACGGCAATGATCAGGCGCGGATTCGATACCGGCGCCAGACCGACGAATGAAGAGATGTAGCGGTCTCCCGCATAGTTGCCGTCTTCCAGCTTGTGTGCGGTGCCTGTCTTGCCGGCCACGCGATAGCCGGCCACGCGCGCACGCGGTGCGGTGCCGCCGGGCTGCACTACCGTTTCCAGCATCGCCAGCATGCTGCTGGCCGTCTTGGCGGAGAAAACCTGTTGCCCGACCGGAGGCTCCTTGAGCTTGAGGAGCGAGACCGGCTTGATCTCGCCGCCGTTGGCGAAAATTGTGTAGGCGCGTGCCAGCTGCAACAGGCTCACACTGATGCCATGCCCGTAGGACATAGTTGCCTGCTCGATCGGGCGCCACGTCTTGTAGGGACGCAGCCGGCCGCTCGCCTCGCCCGGGAAGCCGATATTGGCCGGACTGCCGAAGCCCGACTCGTTGAACACGTTCCACATGTATTGCGGCTGCAGGCTCAATGCCATTTTGGCCGCCCCGATATTGGACGATTTCTGGATCACCTGCGCGACTGTGAGCTCACTTTCCTGGTGTGCATCATGGATAGTTGCGGTACCGATCTTCATGAATCCAGGCGCCGTTTGGATACGCGTTTCCGGCGTAACCACGCCGGCATCGAGCGCTGCTGATACGGTAAACGGCTTGAGCGTCGAACCCGGCTCGAAAATATCAACGACGGATCGGTTGCGCGAACGCCCGGCGATATTCATTGGATTATTCGGGTTGTAGGCGGGCTGGCTCGCCATCGCCAGCACCTCGCCGGTATGCGCATCCAGCACCACGATGGAACCGGCTTTCGCCTTGTGTTCCTCTACGCCGCGCGCCAGCTCGCGATAGGCGAGATACTGGATATTGCGGTCGATGGACAGCACCAGATCGTGACCGTCCTGCGGCACCTTGACCGCCTCCAGATCTTCCACGATGTGACCCTGCCTGTCCTTGATCACGTGCCGGCTGCCCGGCTTGCCCGAAAGCCAGCTGTCGTATGTGAGCTCCAGACCTTCCTGGCCCTTGTCCTCAACTCCCGTAAAGCCGATCACATGCGCAGCGGTTTCCCCCGCAGGGTAATAGCGGCGGTACTCGCGCTGCATGAAAATTCCCGGGATGCCGAGACTCATGATCCTGGCGGCATCTTCCGGAGACATACGGCGCCGCAAATATACGAACTCGCGGTCGCTGTCGGCCAATTTCTTTTGCACGACGGCCGGTTTCATCTGCAACAGGGCCGCCAGCTTCTGCTCCTGCCCGGGCTTCATTTCCACGTCTGCGGGGCTGGCCCAGATCGATTCCACCGGCGTGCTGATCGCCAGCGGCTCACCCTGGCGATCGAGAATCATGCCGCGATGCGCCGACAACGTAAGCATGCGCGTATAGCGCGCATCCCCCTTCTTTTGTAGAAAGTCGGTGTGCAGCCCTTGCAGATAAAGCGAGCGGCCGAGCAGCACGGCAAAACCACCCAGCACCATCACCAGCAGGATGCGCCTGCGCCAGGAAGGGAATCGGATCGGAAGTTGTTTCACCCGGTGCATGATCAAGGCGTCACCACTTGGATCAGCGAAGGGGCCGGCACCTGCATATGCAGATGGCTGGCGGCAATTTGCTCGATGCGGGAGTGCATGGCCCAGGTGCTTTGTTCAAGCTGCAACTGCCCCCACTCGATGTCGTACTGCTTGGCCATATCCTGCTGCTGCTGCAGTTCGATATAGAGCTTGCGCGCCTTGTGCTGGGACGTGACATTGCCCATGGCGCTCGCCAGCAACACGGCAAACAGGATCAGATTAAGCTTGGTCATGGCGCCGCCGTACGCTCCGCCACCCGCAGCACCGCGCTACGCGCGCGCGGGTTTGCCGCCACTTCGGCAGCCGAGGGGCGCATCGCCTTGCCTACCGCCACCAGGCGCGGCGGCGGCAGTTCGCTCGCGCGCACCGGGAAACGCGCAGGCAGATCGTCGCGGTCCTGCTGCTCACGAATGAAGCGCTTGACGATGCGATCTTCCAGCGAATGGAATGCGATGACAGCGAGCCGCCCTTGAGGCGCCAGCGCATCGACACATTGGGGAAGCGTCAGCGACAATTCCTCAAGCTCCTGATTGACGAAAATCCGTAGAGCTTGAAATGTGCGCGTCGCCGGATCCTGACCTGGCTCGGTTTTATGGACCGCGCCTGCCACGATCTGGGCAAGCTGTCGGGTAGTGCGGATGGCATTCCCCCCATCGCGTGCCGCAACAATCGCCCTTGCAATCTGTTTAGCAAACCGTTCTTCACCATATTCTTTAATGACCTCCCTGATTTGTTGTTCAGTCGCGGTCGCCAGGAAATCCGCCGCGGTTTGCCCCTTGCTCTGATCCATGCGCATATCGAGCGGCCCCTCGAAACGGAAGCTGAAGCCCCGCTCCGCCTCATCGATCTGCGGCGATGAAATGCCGATATCCAGCAGAATGCCGTTCACCTTGCCTACCCCAAGGTCGCCCAGCACATCTTTCATCCGGGAAAAGCCGCTGTGCACCAGCGTGAATCGCGCATCCTGTATCGCCTTGCCCGCTTCGATCGCGGCCAGGTCGCGATCAAGCGAAATCAGCCGCCCATGCGCGCCCAGTTTTGCGAGGATCGCGCGACTGTGGCCGCCCCGGCCGAAGGTACCGTCCACATAAATGCCATCCGGCTGTATGTTCAGCGCGTCGACAGCTTCTTGCAGCAAAACCGGGAGATGGGTGTATTCGGCGGTTGCGGGCGCTTGGCGGTTGCCAGCGCTCACAATGAGAAGCCTTCCAGCTCGGAGGGCAATGCCATGTCATCGCCCGCCATCGCTTGCTCCAGCTGCTTGCGCCAGCCCTCCATGCTCCACAGCTCGAAATGGCTGCCTTGCCCGACCAGCATTGCCTGCTTTTCCAGCCCGGCAAACTCACGCAATACGGAAGAAACCAGCATGCGCCCAGCACTGTCGAGTTCGACGTCTTCCGCATAACCCACCAGCAGACGTTGCATCTTGCTGGACTGCGGATCGAAGCTGGACAGCCCCATGATCTTGGCCTGGATCGGCTCCCAGGCAGGCTGAGGATAGAGCAGGAGGCAACGGTGCGGGTGCGCGGTCAATACCAGATGGCCGGCGCACTGGGACAAAAGGGCGTCGCGATGCTTGCTTGGTACACCAAGCCGGCCCTTTGCATCCAGATTCAGTGATGTCGCACCGCGAAACATGAAGTCCTCTTAATGAAATAGGAGGGGGAATTGCCAGTCGCCCTTAGCATCAACCAGCAATCCCCACAAAAACCCACATTCCTCCACTGCCGCCCACTATAGATAAAAAAAATGGCCATTGCAAGGCCTTTCTGGCGATTTTTCCCTTTCGCTTCAAAGAGTTATGCGATTTTCATGATAAATTTTTTATCCTTTAAAACCAACAACATATATAATTAACTGAAAGTAGTTTATAAGAACAGTTGCGCATCCCTTTCAATTCAATACCTCACCCAAATAGGGTATGTGCATGCAGCCATAACGCTTGTCACACTCTGCATTCGCGGGTTAAATCGCGGCATCGATTACGTTTGCTAAGGAGCAACCATGGCCCAATCCTCCCTTTTGCGCTGGGGCATTCTCGGCGCCGCACGCGTCAACGAGCGCCTGCTACCCGCCATTGTCGAGGCCGGGAATTCCAAATTGGTCGCCATTGCCAGCCGCCGACCGGGAGCAGCCGCAGAAACACTGCGCAAGCACGCCCCCCAATTGCAAAATGTCGCGATCCACGAAACCCTCGAAGCCCTGCTTGCCGATGAGGAGGTGCAGGCCGTCTATCTGCCCATGGCCAACCACGAACATGCCGAATGGGCGCTTCATGCCATCCAGCGCGGGAAGCACGTGCTCATCGAAAAACCGATGGCGCTGACCGTCGCCGACATTGATACGCTCGAACGTGCCGCCACCAATGCTGACGTGACCGTGATGGAAGGCTTTATGTACCGCTTCCATCCGCAGCATGCGCGCATTCGCGAGATCATCGACACCGGGCTGATCGGTGAAGTCCGCACCGTGCATGCCCATTATTCCTTCATGATGCGCCCCGCGCGCATGTACCGGCTGGCGCAGGACGTCGCCAGCGGAGGCGGCGCGATGTGGGATATCGGCCCCTATGCAGTGCACTCTTCGCGCCTGTGGTTCGATGCAGCGCCGCGCGCAGTTACCGCCATCGCGAAATACGCGGAAAGCGGGGCCGACATTACCACCAGCGCCATCCTCGACTTCGGCGACGGCCGCCACGCACGTTTCGACGTCAGTTTTGAATGCTCCCGACAGTCCGAATACACCATTATCGGCAGCAAGGGCGGCGTAAAATGTCATGCTGCATGGCAGCTTCCGGGCGACGTCCCATTCGTGTCGTGGTGGACGGACGAAGGTCAGGCCTGCACCGAGAAACTAGCGGTCGCCAACCACTTCAACCTTGAGATAGAGCATTTCAGCGACTGCGTCTTGCAGGGCAAACAACCGCTGCTGACCTTCGCGGACGCCCGGGAAAACTGCCGCGCCATCAATGCCGTCTTGCAATCTGCCGCGGAAGGACGCACCATCCTTTTGCAGGAATAGTCAAAAAGCATATCTCCACATACCAACCAGATGGATCTCAGGCAAACAATCTACAGTAAAACCGGCAAGGGCTCGCGGGCGCTATCAGCGAAATCCAAAGAGCTGAGCGCGCAAGCGCTCAAGGTGCTTGCCGCCGTCGACAGCAAGTCCGATGCTGACACCATCTATGCCCGCCTGGATCGCATCTCCGACACTGATTTCCGCATTGCGCTGGCCCAGCTCGAAAACGGGGGGTACATCCGCGCAATGCAGAAATCCTCGTGGGATACGGAAGAGCACCAAAGCGATTACAGCGGATCCATGGTGGTGGAAGAAGTCAGCGCCGACGACTTTTTCGGAACCTCGCCCAAAAAACCCGACGCCGAAATAGAAGCCGACGAAAGCGCGGCCCGAAAAGCGCAGGAAGAGGAAGGTGCACGCCGCGAAGCAGAGGCGCAAGTCAAACGAGAGGCCGAATCCAAGGCGCGTGCGGAGGAAGCCGCAAAGAATGAAAAGGCGCGCCTCGCACGTGCGGAACAGGAACGTCTAGCCAAGGAATCTCTGCGCAGAGAAGAGGAAGAAGCCAGAAAGGAAAAAGAGCGTCATGCGCGCGAAGCGCAGGAGCGCAAGATTCGCGAGGAGGCAGAGAATCGTCGCAAAGCCGATGAAGAAGCCAAGCGGATAGCAGAACAAAGCGCTCGTGCCGAGGCAGAGCGAAAATTGCGCGAGGCCGAGGCTGCTCGCCTGCAGGCCGAACAAACCGCGCGTGAAGAGGCCGAACGCAAGGCGCTTGCCGAAGCCGAAGCACGTCGTTTGGCCGAACAGCGGGCAAAACAGGAAGCCGAAGCGCGTGCCCTGGCGGAACGCAAAGCAATGGAGGCCGAGCAGGCACGACAGAAGGCTGAAGAGGAAGCCCGTATTCGCGCCGAGGAAGCGGCAAGAAAAGAAGCCGAGCGCCTGGCGCGCGAGGAACAGGAACGCCAAGCGCGCGAAGCAGAGCAAGCACAACTCAAAGCTGAGCAGGAAGCACGCGAAGCCGCCGAACGCCAGGCCAAAGAGGCAGCAGCGCAACGCCAAGCCGAGGAAGAAGAGCGCCGACGCGAGGAAGCAGCAGCCAGAGAAGAGGCCGAGCGCTTGGCGCGTGCGGAGTGGGAACGCAAAACCCGAGAAGCGGAAGATGTCCGACTGAAAGCCGAACAGGAGGCTCGTGCTGTTGCCGAACGCAAGGCGCTTGAAGAAGCCGAAGCCCGCCGCCTGGCCGAAGAGCAGGCGCAGCGCGAAGCAGAGGCGCGCGCCGAAGCCGAACGCAAGGTGCAAGAGGCCGAGGCGGCTCGCCAACGCGCGGAAGAGACAGCAAAACTGGAAGTGGAACGCCGCGCGCGTGAAGAGGAAGAGGCGCGGCGAGCTGCCGAAGAAAAGGCAGCACGGGAAACGGAAGAAACCCGCCTGCGCGCAGAGGAAGCGGCCAGACTGGAAGAAGAGCGTAGCCGCCGCGAAGAGGAAAATCGCAAAGCCCGGGAGGCAGAAGAGGCTCAACTGAAAGCAGAGCAGGAAGCGCGCGCAGCCGCGGAGCTTAAGGCGCGCGAAGAAGCCGATGCCCGCAAGCTGGCCGAAGAACAGGCCAGGCGCGAAGCCGAAGCCCGTGCAGAAGCGGAACAGAAAGCGCGCAAGGCGGAAGAAGCCCGCATCAACGCTGAAGCGAAGGCGGAAAAAGCACGCCTCAAGGCCGAGAGCAACGAATCGCGACGTTTGGCAAAAGAGGAGGCTCGCGCCCGCGCCGAGGCAGCCGCGCAGGAAAAAGCCGACAATAAAGCACGCGTGCAGGCCGAACGCCGCGCAAGGAAAATGGCCGCGCTGCGCGAAAAGCGCGACCCCGGCACGACGAGAGGCAGAGCCGGCGTCATACTGAAAGGCGTAGGCGCCACATTGGCGCTGGCCGCAGCTATCACGGTCATCGCCGTGCAGTTCTTTAATCTTTCCTTCCTGGCCGCGCCGATCGAAAAAATCGCATCGGCAAGCATGGGCGAGCCGATCAGAATTCTCGGCAATGTAAGGCTGTCTTTCTCCCCCACCCCGCACCTCAACCTGTCCGATGTCCTCGTCGGCAAGAACGAAGACGTGAAATTTGCTTCCGTCACTATCGCCCCTGCAGTCGCCACGCTGTTTGCCGAGACCCCGATCGTGGACATGGTGACCTTTTCCGACACCACGATCAAAGCGAACCAGCTCGACCGGCCACGCACCTGGTTCCTCTCCGCCGCCCATGCAGGAAAATTCAAATTGACCCGCCTGGCATTCAAGTCCGTTACCATTGAGATTCCGGGGCTCCCCTTATCGCCATTCGACGGCAACCTCAAACTCCTGCCATCAGGGGAAATCGGTACGGTGGAATTGAATAACGCCGAACGCACCCTGACCCTCCAATTCACTCCGCAGGATAACGACTGGTTGGTGTCTGTCGACGCGAACAACTGGCAGCCGCAGGGCGCCAGCGTGCAATTCAATGACTTGGCCGTTCAAGGCAAAGTCAGCGGAAGTCAGGCGCGGTTCGATCATATTGAAGGGCACTTGTACGGCGGAAAAATTATCGCGAAAGGCACATTGGACTGGTCCTCTCGTCCATCCGTCTCGGGCAGCTTCGTACTGCAAGGCATCAACCTGCCGCAGGCGCTTGCCGGCCTGGGCAGCAAGGCGTCCATCGACGGCAACATGGACGCCTCCGGGACATTCGCCAGCCATGCTGAAATTGCGGGACAACTGATAGCGAACGCTGGAATCAGTGCCGCGTTTTCCGCCACTGACGGCTCTATCGACCAGGTCGACCTGGCGAGCTCCATGCTCCCGGCCAGCCGCGACCACAACACGCGCTTCGACAAACTGAGCGGCAGCCTGGAATTCGGTAACGGCGTCTACCATTACCGAAAACTGGCACTGGACACCACCCAGTTTCATGCGCGCGGCAGTCTTGATATTCAAGCCGACCAGCGCATTTCAGGCAGCGTCAGCGCAGAACTCGCGACGCCTTCACGCCGCATGCAAACCAGCTTCGGCTTGAGCGGCTCGACCGGGGATGTGCGGATACGCTAGAAAGGCAATATAAAGAAGCTGGCCGATAAGCCGGGTTCTGTCGTGGACAGTCATTCCTCTAGGCCTACGGTTGCCCGCAGGCTCAAGCAACCTACCCGCTGGCGACGCGAGCCACGCCAATGCCAGCCTATTTGGTCTTGCTCCGGATGGAGGTTACCGCGTTTCACGTCCACCGCGCCGAAGCGCGGCTTACTCGTCTCTGTGGCCCTGTTCCTCGCCTCACGGCGTACGGCCGTTAGCCGTCATCCTGCTCTGCGGAGCCCGGACTTTCCTCCCCCCGCTTGCGCGGGCGGCGACTGTCTAGCCAGCTTCGCCTCTATTCTAACAGTTTAGGCGAGCACCTGCTCCGCAGCCTTGACCGAGGCGCCAGCCTCGACCGTGCGGCCTTGTGCCGCCAACACCGACTCCAGCGCGGTGAGGCAAGCCTTGACATTGGCTGCCGTGGAACTGGTCCCCATCAGGCCAATGCGGAATATCTTGCCGGCCAGATCGCCCAACCCGGCACCGATTTCGATGCCATGCAGGTTCAGCATGTCGGCACGCACCTGCGGCTCACTGATGCCTTCCGGCACGACGACCGCATTCAATTGCGGCAGCCGCGATTGTTCTTCCACCAAGAGTTCCAGCCCCAATGCCTCGAGTCCCGACAGCAAGGCCAGATGATTACGGCGATGACGCGCCCAAGAGACCTCCAGGTTTTCCTCGGCCAGCATCACCAGTGATTCGTGCAGACCGTAAAGCGCATTGATTGGCGCAGTGTGGTGATAGGTACGCTTGGCATCGGACCAGTAGCCCAGCACCAGATTAAGGTCCATAAACCAGCTCTGCACCGGCGTCGTACGCTGCTTCAGCTTGGCAATCGCGCGCTCGCCGAACGACACAGGTGACAGCCCTGGCGTGCAGGACAAACCCTTCTGGCTGCCGGAATAAATCGCATCGATGCCCCAAGCATCCACCATCAGCGGGATGCAGCCGAGCGAAGTGACCGCATCAACGATCACCAATGCGCCGTAACGATGCGCGATCTCGGTCAACAGCTTGGCATCAGACTCCACCCCGGTAGAGGTTTCGGCATGCACGAAGGCGACAATCTTCGTATCCGGATTCGCCTTGAGCGCATCTTCCAGCTTCTGCGGGTCGACAGCCGTACCCCAGGCGTCTTCGACCAGCACCAGCTCACCGCGGGTACGCTTCACGTTCTCGACCATACGGCGTCCGAATACGCCGTTGGAACAGACGATGACCTTGTCGCCCGGCTCCACCAGGTTGACGAAGCAGCTTTCCATCCCTACCGAGCCGGGGGCGGAAACCGGAAAGGTCAATGCGTTTTCGGTCTGGTAGGCATACCGCAGCAGCGTCTTCATTTCTTCCATCATCTCGCCGAAGCGCGGGTCGAGATGCCCGACCGTCGGGCGCGCCATCGCGTCGAGTACCCGCTGGTGCACGTCGGACGGCCCGGGACCGAGCAGGATACGCTTGGGCGGCTGGAAAGACTGGATACGCGGTGCGCTCATGGTGGCTCCTTAAATTCGGGGTTCGCAAAAGGGAACGATTCTACCGCGGAATATTACGGAATCAACTTGTAAATGAAAGACTTACCCATTAACAAAACAGGGCAATTAGTCCTGCATTTTCCAAATCATGGCTTGACCTGCCCGTAACGGCACCAGCATTTCACCCCCGAACGGCAGGGCTTCAGGGACCTGCCAGGACTCGCGCGCCAGCGTGATCCGATCCGTATTGCGCGGCAACCCGTAGAAATCTGCACCGTGAAAGCTGGCAAAAGCTTCCAGCCGCTCCAACGCCCCGACCTGCTCGAACGCTTCCGCATAAAGCTCAATAGCAGCATGGGCGGTATACATGCCGGCACAGCCGCAAGCGGTTTCCTTGGCAGATTTCGCATGCGGCGCGCTATCGGTGCCGAGGAAAAACTTGGGGCTGCCGGAAGTCGCCGCGGCGACCAGCGCGCGGCGGTGCTCTTCGCGCTTCAGTACCGGCAAGCAGTAATGATGTGGGCGAATACCGCCAGTGAACATGGCATTGCGATTCATCAACAGATGGTGCGCCGTCAGGGTGGCCGCGATATTGGCCGGCGCAGCATTGACGAAGTCCACACCGTCGCGCGTGGTCAGGTGCTCGAATACGATCTTCAATCCCGGAAAGTCACGTACCAATGGCGCCAGGTGGCGTTCGATGAACATCTTCTCGCGATCGAACACATCGACCTCGGCATCGGTCACTTCACCATGTACCAGCAGCGGCAGGCCATGCTTTTCCATGGCGGCCAGCGCAGCGCGGCATTTGGCGAGATCGGTGACACCGGAATCCGAGTTGGTGGTGGCGCCTGCCGGGTAGAGCTTCACCCCATGCACAAAACCACTGGCCTTGGCCGCCGCAATCTCGGCCGCACTCGTATTGTCGGTGAGGTAGAGCGTCATCAGCGGCTCGAACCGCATGCCGGCAGGCAAGGCTGTCAGGATACGCGTGCGATATTCGGCCGCCAGCTCGGTGGTGGTGACGGGCGGGCGCAGGTTGGGCATGACGATGGCGCGGCCGAAGCGCTTCGCCGTATCCGGCAGCACGTCGCGCAGCATGGCGCCGTCGCGCAGATGCAAATGCCAGTCGTCGGGGCGGATAATAGTCAGAGTTGGGGTCATGTCTTTTCGGGTTTCAGTGTCAGGGCCAGTTCGTAGAGCGCGTTTTTCTTTGCACCCGTAATTTCGGTCGCCAATTTTACCGCTTGTTTGAGTGGAAGTTCCGCCAGCAGGATTTGCAGCGTGCGACGCGCATCGTCCGAAACCGCCTTTTCCTCCGTTTCGGGCGCCCCCTCGATCAACAGTACGAATTCGCCGCGTTGCTGATTGGGGTCTGCCTGCAGCCAGGCTGCTGCGCCCTGCAGGCGGCATGTGTGGATAGTCTCGAACGTCTTGGTGAGTTCGCGGGCGAAGGTGATATTGCGCGCGCCGCCCAGCACGTCGCACAGATCGGTCACGCTTTCCAGCACCCGATGCGGAGCCTCATAAAACGCCAGCGTGACGGGCACATCGCGCAGCGTTTCCAGTACCTGCCGACGATGCGAATTTTTGGCAGGCAAAAAACCGATAAAAAGAAAGCGCGGCATCAGAATGCCGGAAGCCGAGAGCGCCGTAACTGCAGCATTGGCACCGGGCACCGGGACCACCCTGACGCCGGCTGCGCGCGCCAGATGCACCAGCAAAGCGCCGGGGTCCGAAATGGCAGGCGTACCGGCATCGGAGATCAACGCGACCGACTGCCCCGCCTGCAGCAGGGCAATCAACTTCTCACCGGCACTGCGCTCGTTATGCTCATGCAGGGCCGTCAGTTTCGCCTGAATGCCGAAATGCGCAAGCAGTTGGGCAGAATGCCGGGTGTCTTCCGCTGCGACCACATCCACGCCGCGCAGCACCTCCAGCGCACGCAAGGTAATGTCCTGAAGGTTTCCAATCGGTGTGGCCACCACATATAATGTGCCGCTATGACTCAACGCCTCTCCGCTTTCCTGATTCTCTGTTTTCTGCTGGTTACCAGCGCGATGGCCGCCGAAAAGGGCGCCCAGTCGGAACCTGTGGCGACTGCCAACAAATCCGTCGAGGAGCGCTTCAGCGAAGGCCAGGCCTGCCTCAAGCACGCCGATACCACCTGTGCCCAGGTTGCGCTGGCGGGCATCAATCCAGCTTCGCCTTACGCCAAGATCCTGGAAGCGCAGATTGCCGTGCAGCGCCAGGATTTCGACAGCGTACTGCGCTTGCTGCTTCCCTTACAGCCCGAATCCAACCTGCCGCCAGCAGCCACGGGAAGTTTACACGCAACCCTCGCCCTCGCCTACGACAGCCAGGGCAACCCACTGCGTGCACTGGAACAGCGCTGCCTGGCGGAACCCTTCCTCGCCTCCCAGGAAGAAGTCACCGCGAATCAACAGCAGATTCTGAGGACGCTGCTGGCCCTATCCAAGGATACCCTGCTGGAAATGCGCGGAGAAAGCTCGGATACGCTCCAGCAAGGCTGGATTGACCTCGCCTTGGCCGCCGCCCATTCGGAAAACCGCAACAGCGCGCTCGCGCAATGGCGTAGCGCCTACCCCGATCATCCCGCAGACGAAGCCCTGCTGCAAAACCTTACCCAGAATGTTCCAGCAACCGTCAACAGCAATGTCATCGGCGACAAGATTGCGCTGCTACTGCCGATCGACACCCCCACCTTCGCCTTTGCCGCAGACGGCGTGCGCACCGGGTTCATGGCGGCCATGAGCGCGGACAAGAGCAATGCGCAAATCACGGTCTATCCTACCCACGGGGTAGCCGACGAGATTCCCGCACTGTACGCACAGGCCGTGGCCGATGGCGCGAAATACATTGTCGGCCCGTTGACGCGTGCGGAGGTCGCCGGGCTGGAAAGTGTCCAACAGTCCGACCTCACCACCATTGCCCTCAACACGCTTGACGACGATGCCAATGCCCCGGAAAACCTGATTCAGTTTGGCCTGCCGCTGGAAGACGAAGCCGATCAACTGGCCCGCCGCGCCCGTAATCAGGGCATGCAAACGACGATCATCGTTGCGGCCAACTCACCTCTGGCGCAGCGCATGGCACAGGCATTTGCCGCCGCCTGGACCGATCAGGGGGGCGTCGTGGCGCTGCAAACCGATCTCGCCAACACCCCTAACTTGCTTGACCTTCGCTCTCAAATTGCGTCAGAGCCCGCAGATATGATCTTTCTTGCCGCAGACGACGCCGAGGCCCGGCAAATTCGCCCCTACCTCGACCCTGCCATTCCGACCTTCGGCCTTTCCCACATTTATGACGGCATCGCCAATAATCCGGAAAACGGCATCCTGAATGCAATCCATTTTGTTGACATGCCCTGGCTGCTCAATCCCGGCGCGCCGGAGTTTGCACCATACCGCAAAGCTGCGGAAGCCTTGCCGCAGGGCATGGCGCAACGCTGGTTCGCCGTGGGCGTGGATGCCTGGCGCGTACTGTCCCGGCTGGTCGACAAACCGACCGAACCGCTCCGCTTCCGCGGGTTGACCGGTACGATCACGCTGCACGACAACCACATCGAACGTGAACTACCGCTGGCGCAGTTCCGCAGCACCGGCGTAGCCCTGGAGTGATCGTCTTGCAACCGGCCGACGGAAGCGCCGCTGAGAAACTGGCTGCCACCTATTTGCAACAACAAGGCCTCAAACTGCTGGAATCGAATTACCGCTGCCGCTTCGGCGAAATCGACCTGATCATGCGCGATGGAACAGACATCGTTTTCGTTGAAGTCCGGTTGCGCAGCAACAGAGCGTTCGGCGGCGCAGGAGAAAGCATTACCTTGGCCAAACGCCAGAAAATTTCCCGCACGGCCGATCACTATCTGCTACAACACGGCACAGCCCCTTGCCGTTTTGACGCGATCCTGCTCGACGCACTATCCACCGATAGCCTGACCTGGCTTAAAAACGCATTCGAGGCAGCCTAGAATTATGGAACTGATCCCGCGCATCATCAGGCATTTCGAGGAAAGCGCCCATCTCAAACTGGAAAGTGCCGACCTGCTCGCGCCGGTCATCGCGGAAGCGGCAGCGGTCATTGTGACGGCTTTCCTCGGCGACAAAAAAGTGCTCACCTGCGGCAACGGCGGCTCGGCGGCACTTGCCCAGTATTTTGCAGCGCGCATGCTGAACCGTTTCGATATGGAACGGCCGGGGCTCGCCGCCATTGCGCTCTCCGCGGACAATTCCACGCTGACGTCCATCGCCAACGACTCCAACTTTGCCCAAGTATTTTCCAAGCAGATTCTGGCACTGGGCCAGCCGGGCGACGTACTGCTCGCGATGAGCACCAGCGGCAACTCCCAGAACGTGCTGGATGCAATGAATGCGGCGCATGAGCGCGGCATGCGCGTCATCGCCCTGGGCGGCGGCGACGGCGGAATCCTGATGGAACTTTTGCACATCGAAGACATTCATATCGGCGTCCCCCATGAAAACACTGCTCGCGTTCAGGAAATGTATCTTCTCACTCTGCACTGCCTGTGCGACTCTATCGACTGTATCCTGCTAGGAGCTGAATAATGCGTTCATTGATACTGCTGCTCACCGCCCTCACACTCTCCTCGTTGTTGAGCGGTTGCTTCCCGGTTGTCGCCGGCGGCGCTGCGGCGGGCGGGCTGGCCGCGGCGGATCGCCGGACCTCCGGCGCCTATATCGACGATGAAGGCATCGAGTGGAAGGTGCTGCTCGAGACCGACAAGCAACTGGCCAACAAGATTCACCTTAATGCCACCAGTTTCAACCGCAATGTCCTGCTGACCGGCGAAGCCATAGACGAGGAATCGAAGAAAACGGCAGAATCCATCGCCAAGGGTGTCGCCAACGTACGTAGCGTCACCAATGAAATGACGGTAGGGCCGGCAAGCGAACTGACCGCTCGCAGCAATGACACTTATCTGACCTCGCTGGTCAAGGCCGAAATGATCAGAGCGAATCGCTTCCCGGCAAACTACGTGAAAGTCGTAACAGAGGGATCGGTGGTCTATCTAATGGGAATGGTGACGCGCAAGGAAGCCGAAGATGCGGTGGAAATCGCGCGCGGTATCGATGGCGTGAAGAAAGTCGTGAAGGTGTTCGAATACGTCGTGGTCGAACAGTAGCGGGCTGCTATAATCCGCGCATCCGATTTTTATATAAAACACCATGAGCACCGAAATCATCATTGAAGGCCTGACCCGGGCCGGCAAGCCTTTCCGCCCCAGCGACTGGGTGGATCGCATGTGCAGCACCTATGCCACGTTCGGCCCCGATCGCAAGCTGCGTTATTCGCCTTATCTCAAGCCGCGTCTGCTGAACGGCGTTCGTTGCCTGGCCGTCGACATGAAGCTGAAGGAGGTTAACCCGGAAGGGTTTGCGCAGCTGATGCATTTCACTGAGGAAAATCAGCTCAATGTAAAGGATACAGACGGCAACGATATTCCCGTGCCGTCCGCCTGACTGCCTGCCGTGCCGCCTTCGGGCACGGCACGGTTCACTTCCCGGCGACCAGTTTCTCGAGGGATGCGCGAGTAATCAGCCCGCGATGCATGTTCACCAGCTTGCCTGCTGGATTGTAGACCAAGGTGGTCGGCAGAATCTCGGCCGACCCGAATTGCCGGATTACCTCATCACTGCCCAGCACTACCGGGTACGTCATTAGGTTGTCGTCGGCAAAATCGCGAATTTCCTTCTCGCTTTTATAATCCACGGCGACCCCGATCACTGCAGCATTGCGATGCTGATCGCTGAACACGATGAGATCGGGAATCTCCTCCAAGCACGGCGGGCACCAGGTCGCCCAGAAATTGACGACGACCCACTTGCCTTTGTACTCCGCCAGGGTATGGGTTTTCCCGGCGAGATCGCTGACCTGAAATCCGTCGGCGGCGATGGCCACCAACGGGCTAGCCACCATCAGGACAGCCAATGCAAGGAAGGGCGACCTCAGCCTTATATGCAGAAAATTTTTAAAAATATTTCGACAGATCAGAGACATGCAAAACTCCAGAATCCAGCCGGCAAGTGAGCTTTACTTTGATGCTGCCAGGCACGGCAGGAGCGCTTCACTTGGAACGGTTTTTTCGTTAGGATAGCAGCAAAGTCTTCCAAGAGGCTGCCCGGATTTCGGGAAACTGCGCGGGCGGCCTATCCCACCCACAAAGAATTAAATCAACGAGGTTCAACATGAGCGAACATATTGTGCATATTAGTGACGACGCCTTCGAGCAGGAAGTCCTGCAATCCCAGGTTCCCGTGCTGGTGGACTACTGGGCAGAGTGGTGCGGCCCCTGCAAGATGATCGCCCCGATTCTGGATGAAGTCGCCAAGGAATATACTGGCCGCCTGAAAGTCGCCAAGCTCAACATCGACGAGAACCAGCAAACGCCGCCCAAGTACGGTATTCGCGGCATCCCGACCTTGATGCTGTTCAAGAATGGCAATGTAGAAGCCACCAAGGTCGGCGCCCTGTCGAAATCTCAACTCACTGCATTTATTGACAGCAATATTTAAAGCCGTTACGCTGGCGTCTGATTCCATTCAAAATGCTGCACAGAAGCAGCAGGAATCGGGCGCCTGATCTGCCCACACCCTTTTCCCCCGCTCTTCCCGGATTTACCAGCGAGCCTCTGCACAAATGCACTTATCCGACCTGAAACATCTGCCTGTCACCGAACTCGTCGAAATGGCGATCGCCAATGAAGTCGAAGGCGCGAGCCGTATGCGCAAGCAGGACCTGATCTTCGCCCTGCTGAAAAACAAGGCCAAGAAGGGCGACAGCATTTTTGGCGACGGCACGCTGGAAGTGCTACAGGATGGATTCGGCTTCCTGCGCGCGCCGGACAGCTCCTATCTGGCAGGGCCTGACGATATCTACGTATCGCCTTCGCAGATTCGCCGTTTCAATCTGCATACGGGGGACACGATCACCGGGGAAATCCGCACGCCAAAGGAAGGCGAGCGCTATTTCGCACTGGTCAAGGTGGACACCGTCAATGGTGAGCCGCCCGAGAACACCAAGCACAAGATCCTGTTCGAAAACCTGACACCGCTGTTCCCAACCCAGCCGCTGACGCTGGAACGCGACATCCGCGGCGAGGAAAACATCACCGGCCGCGTGATCGACATGATCGCGCCGATCGGCAAGGGCCAGCGCGCATTGCTGGTCGCCAGCCCCAAGTCCGGCAAGACCGTGATGATGCAGCACATCGCACATGCCATCACCTCCAACCATCCGGACGTGGTGCTGATCGTGCTGCTGATCGACGAACGCCCAGAAGAAGTGACGGAAATGACCCGTTCGGTAAAAGGCGAGGTTGTGGCCTCGACCTTCGACGAACCGGCAACCCGTCACGTACAGGTCGCGGAAATGGTGCTGGAAAAGGCCAAGCGCCTGGTCGAGCACAAGAAGGACGTCGTCATTCTGCTGGACTCCATCACCCGCCTCGCGCGCGCCTACAACACGGTGGTGCCGTCTTCCGGCAAGGTGCTGACCGGCGGCGTGGACGCCAATGCGTTGCAGCGCCCGAAGCGCTTTTTCGGTGCAGCCCGTAACATCGAGGAAGGCGGCTCGCTCACCATCATCGCCACCGCGCTGGTCGATACCGGCAGCCGCATGGACGACGTGATCTACGAAGAATTCAAAGGTACCGGCAACATGGAAATCCATCTCGACCGGCGCATGGCCGAGAAGCGGCAGTACCCTGCCATCAACGTCAACAAGTCCGGCACCCGCCGCGAGGAGTTGCTGATCGACAAGGACATCCTGCAAAAAATCTGGGTGCTGCGTAAGCTGCTCTACCCGATGGATGACCTCGAAGCGATGGAGTTCCTGCTGGACAAGATCAAGTCCACCAAGAACAACGCCGAATTCTTCGACGCCATGCGCCGCGGATAATTGCCACCGCAAAACACAGGCAGTTGAAAAATATTTGAATTTGCTGGATAATCGCCAGCTTTCTTGCGACAGCACCAAGCTAAGGACAACAGAATGAAAGCCGACATTCATCCGGATTACACCGAAATCAACGTGACCTGCAGTTGCGGCAACAAGTTTCAGACCCGCTCCACCAGCGGTCGCGACCTGAGCATCGAAGTCTGCTCCCAGTGCCATCCTTTCTACACCGGCAAGCAGAAGATCGTTGACACCGCCGGCCGCGTTGAGAAATTCCGTCAAAAGTACGGCATGTAATTCGTCGGCACTTGCCGACATACGAAAGGCAGCTTCGGCTGCCTTTTTGTTTTGCAATTGCCCTAAAATAGGGCTCATTCAACGGTACGCGATCCGACATGGCGTTTGAAATCGAACACGACTGGCAAGCCAGTCTCGCCACCCCCAAGCCCAGCATAGGCGAAAGCGCAAAAACGCATTTGCTTTTGCTGCTCTGCTTTCTATGGATCGCCATCGGCCTCATCGGCCACCATCCGTGGAAACCCGAAGAAGCGCAGACCATCAGCATCGTCAAGCACCTGCTGCACGGTAGCAATTGGGCCATTCCGATGATGGCAGGCACACCCACGCTGGAATATCCCCCGCTCTATTACTGGAGTGCGGCGGCCACTGCCTGGTTGCTATCGCCTTGGCTACCCATGCATGACGGCGCACGCCTCGCGACCGGGCTCTGGATGGCACTCACGCTACTGATGATCGGAATGGCTGGGCGCGAGATGTGGGGCAAAGGCGCCGGGCGTCAGACCACTTTCATATTCCTGGGCAGCATCGGACTGTTTTTCTCGGCCCACCTGATGTCGCCGCAAGTCTCGGCGCTCTCCGGCTACGCCATGGCATTCTACGGCTTGGCGCTGACTCGCCGCAGGCCGTGGCGTGCCGCGCCACTGATCGGATCCGGCATCGGCATCGCCTTCCTGTCGATCGGCGCCTTGTCCACAGCAATCATATTGCTCGCGGCATTCCTGCTCCCCGCATGCTTCCACAACTGGCGCGTACGCGCGTATGCCGTCAGCCTGTCGACCGGGCTATTGATCGCCTTGCCTTGGATGGGCGCATGGCTGACGGCCCTCTACCTGCATGCGCCGGTCACATTGCACCACTGGTTCATCACCCATGTACTTGTCGCACCCAGCAACAAGGTTCCGTATTTTTCCGAATTGCTGCTGTGGTATGCCTGGCCGGCATTGCCGCTGGCCGGCTGGTCGCTCTGGCATTACCGCAGCCATCTCCTGCAACGCCCGCAATTCCAGCTTGGCCTGCTATTTTTCCTGTCGGCCTTGCTGCTGCTGGGCATCGAATCGGGCGGCGGCGATGTACTTGCATTGCCTTTACTCGTCCCGCTGGCCGTCATGGGCGGTGCGGCCATCGACAAGCTATGGCGCGGGATAGCCAGCGCACTCGACTGGTTCGGCATCATGCTGTTCGGCAGCTTCGGTATTTTGGTATGGCTCGGCTGGTTTGCAATGATGAGCGGCATGCCGGCACGGCTGGCAGCACGCATGCACAAGTTATCGGAGGCTTACGTACCGCACCTCGACCTGCGACTGTTCGTCGTCGCAGCCTTCGTGACCATCATCTGGATGATTACGGTATTCAAGAACAAACGCTCCAACCGTGCCGCTGTAACCGACTGGGCCGTCGGCATTACCATGGTATGGGGCGTGCTGATGACCTTATGGCTGCCATGGCTGGACTCGACCAAGAGTTATCAGGGAGTGTTCGCCAGCATGCAAAAGTCCTTGCCGGAAAACTACGCCTGCGTCACCAGCCGCGACCTCGGCGAAGTGCAACGCGCGATGCTGCATTATTACCTGAGCATCACAACCCAGCGCTTCGAACAGGTACAGCGCCTGGATTGCGACCTCTACCTCATCCAGGATGAACGCCATCGGCAAACCGTCCAACCGGGCCCGGATTGGCAGCTGATCTGGCAAGGCAGGCGCCCCAGCGACCGTCGCGAGAGCTTCCGCCTGTACCAGCTGCGCACAGCGTCACGCTAGCCAGGCAAACGTCGAAGTTCGAGATTCTCCAGCACGAATTTTTCAGACCACACTTGCGCGATCAGCTCACGGTCATGCGTAGCCACCATGACACAGTTATTGCTGTTGCCGATGCCAGTAATGAGTTCCATCACCTGATGCCGTGCGGCGGTATCGAGATTGGCCGTCGGTTCATCCAGCAGTAGCAGGCGCGGATTCAGTACCCGCGCTCGCGCCAGGGCAACCCGTTGCTTCTCGCCGCCTGACAGGCGCGCCGGCGGCACACGGGCAATATCCTGCAGTCCGGCCCAGTGCATTTCCGCTTCTACCCGACGCGCAATCTCCGCCTTTGACAAACCTGCCGCTTGGAGTCCATAGGCAATATTGGCCGCCACACTACTTTGAAAAAGATAAGGATGCTGGTGCATGTATATGATCTCGGGCGCCAGTTTGCCAAGCTCGGACATGCTGATTGGGCGCCCCTCAAAATGAAACTGCGCGGTTTCCGCCTCTTCCAAGCCCGCCAGGATACGCAGTAGCGTCGTCTTGCCAACGCCGTTGGAGCCTGTGACAAGATAGCTTCTGCCACACTCCAGCTGCAATTTTTCGACTTGAAACAGTAATCGCGCACCGAAACTCTTGCGCAACCCCTGCACGGAAAGCAGGCTCATTTGAGTCCGCCTTTGCCTTGCAGCAACGCCATGCCGAAATTCGCCATCAATGCGAATGCCACCAGCACAATACCCAAGGCGATGCCTTGCGCGAATTCACCCTTGCTTGTTTCCAGCGCAATGGCTGTCGTGATATTGCGTGTCACCCCAGCGATATTACCCCCCACCATCATCGCGCAGCCGACCTCGGAAATGACGCGCCCGAAGCCCGTCACGATCGAGGCCATCACGGCGAACCTGACCTCCAGCAGTAGCGTCCAGGCCAAACGCGCTTGTCCTGCTCCGAGTGTCAGTGCGGTTTCCGAAACGCGTGGATCAGCCCCTTGAACGGCGGATAGCGTCATCGCGGTGAGAATCGGGAAAGCCAGAATCGCCTGGCCTACAATCATCCCGCCTTGAGTAAACAGCATTTCGTATTGCCCGAACGGGCCGTTGCGCGTCAGCAGGAAATACAGCACCAGACCGACCACCACGGTCGGCAAAGCCAGCAGGGTCTGCACCAGCACGACCAGTATGCGCCGCCCGGGAAAGGTAAAACTAGCCAGCGCGAATCCCAGCATGATGGCGGGAGGTGTCGCCAGAAGAAGGGAGAAGAAACAGACGCGCAGCGAAACATAAACGATACCCCAAAGCGTGGCATCGCCTGCGAGTAACAGATGCAATGCCTGCAGTACGGCAGCGGTGACGTTCATTGCCGCACTTTTTCGGAGTTACTGGGCAGAAGGCACAAAAAGGCGTTCACCGCCCACCTTGAAATCGCCAATGGCATTCTGACCTTCAGGCGAGGTGATCCAGCGGATCAGCGCCATCGCGCCCTGATAATTGGCGGCTGGGTATCTGGCCGGGTTGACTGCGATAATCCCGTAGGGGTTGAACATGCGCTTATCCCCTTCCAGCAACACCGGCAGTTCGATCCTGTTGCGGAAACCCAGGTAGGTACCGCGATCCGTGAGGGTATACGCCCGCATCTCGTTCGCCATCATCAGCACTTCCCCCATGCCTTGGCCCGCAGAGAAATACCAACCCTGGCCTGCCGGCGTCATGCCCAGTGCCTTCCAGTAACCCTTTTCCATCTTGTCGGTGCCGGAATCGTCGCCGCGCGAAACGAACTTCGCACGGGCTTCGCTGATTTTTCGCATCGCCTGCAGGACGTCGTGCTCCCCCTTGATGCCGGCCGGATCAGCGGCCGGACCGATCAGGACGAAATCGTTGTACATCACGTCGCGGCGATTGACACCATAGCCCGCCGCGACGAATGCATCTTCCGCCGGGCGCGCATGGACCAGCACGACATCCACGTTGCCGTCTTCCCCGAGTTTCAGCGCCTTACCGGTCCCGACCGCGATCACGTGCACCTTGCAGCCGCACTTGGCCTCAAACTTGGGCAACAGGTATTGCAGCAGCCCCGAAGCTTCGGTGCTGGTCGTCGTCGCCATGCGCAGAACGCCGGGCTCGCCAGCGTCCGCCGACGCAAAGGCCAGCGATGTCGCAATCGCCAGCAGAATCCTGAGAAATGGTTTCATCGACGTTCTCCCTCTGTGGCCATGATTTTCCTGATTCGCACCGATCACCAATTGAGCTGCAGGCCTGTGTAGACAAAGCGGCCAGCCTGCGGAAAGCCGTAGCTGGTTGCATAATCCTCGTCCAGCAGGTTGTCGGCACCGACATACACCGATCCCATCTTGCGCGGCAGCAGATAGCGCAGCTGGGTGGACACGAGATCGAAACTGTCCAGATAACGGTAATCGGCATCGTCATTCTTGTTGAAATACGCCTGCGCCCCGACATGCTGGTAATTTCCGCTCAGCACCCAGTTGCCGAGGAACCGGTATTCGGCGTCGAGCGTCAGCTTGAGATGCGGGCGATACTGGAGCGTGTCGGTCGCCGCGTTGGCGGATTCGTCGCGCGCGCGCAGCAGGCCAAGCGCTCCGCGCAACGTCAGCGCATCGGTCGGCCGGATCATACCGTTGGCATCGATCCCCTGGAATACATACAGATCCTTGTTCACGTATTGCTGGTTGGTCGTTGCAGAGGGATCGATATCCTCTTTTTCGATGAAGCCGTGCACGCGCGACTGATACAGCGCCACATCCAGCGCCGCCTTCGGCCACTGGTTCTTGATGCCGATTTCCACGTGATTGGCGCGTTCGAACTTGAGATCCGGATTGCCGTTGAGGTTGGCTTGCTTTGCCGGCTCATATAATTGGCTGATGGTGGGTGCATCTACCTTGCGAGCCAAGGTTGCGTAAAGCGTACTGATGGCGGTTAGTTTTCTTAATACCCCGAATCGAGCACTATTAGCACTTACATCCGATCCACCATCCTTGTCCAGGCTGTGGTGCCCTACCCCAGCAATTATCGAAAAATCATTTGGCAAAGGCTGCGTGACTTCAGCCGCATAGGTCGTCACATGAATAGCGCGATCAACGGCAATGATGGAATAGTTGAATTTCTTGGTACCTCCGGAAGATGGCGCGGTGAGGCCACCACTAAGAACGCAAGTCTGGGAAGCAGAATTGCTGGCATTGTCACAGCTGATACCATCGGCAACGAAATGTTCTGTACGCCGGTCTACAACAAATCCAAGGGTAGCCCCAGTCGCCTCGATTCGCCCGTTCAGTTGTGCATGTAAACCACGAATCCGAGTGCTATCCGTCTCGAAATAGGAATTCTTTCTTACCAGCGTCATATAGCTCGAATTGTCGTAACCGGTAGTATCTTGATCCAGTTTATTGCTATAAAACCACAGCCTGCCAGACCAAAGCGCGCTGAAATCATAATCGCCCCCCAACTGCACCGTCGTGCCGCGTTGATTGTCTGTACGTTCGTATTTTGTCGTTGCTGCAAACGGATCACCAGAACTGCCTATGCAAGTCGGGGAATTTCCCTGGCAGTCCAGTACGCTAGGCGGCTTACCGAATTCCCCTTCCACGCGGCTTAGGAATATGCCGACATTCAGTTTCTCAGTCACCTGCCTGCTGTAGGAAGTTAGCAGGTTCACCCGGCGATAATCGCTGTTGTTACGCTGATTATCATCTTGGTAATTCTGGCGGGTGCTCGCAATGGAAGCATCGAAATCGCCCGACATCGGGAATGCATCGCGTGCCCTTACGCCGGCGGCGGCGAAGAAATCATTGTCGCCATCGCCGTAGCCCGCGTAGGCATTGGCATGCCAGTACTGGTCGCTGCCGGCTTCGACATTGCCGCCGGCATGGAATCCGGAAAATCCGGCGCGCGTCTGAACATTCAGCACAGCACCCATGCCGCCATCGCCATAAAGCACTGAGGATGCGCCCGGCTGCAAGGTAATGCGGCTGATCGCAAAAGTCGGAATCAGCGTGGGGTCGAATTGCCCATCATCGGCCGAGTTGAAGGGAATGCCGTTCACCAGCAGTTTGATCTGGCGCGTGCGCAACCCACGCACATCGAGGCGCGGCGTGCCATCGGCACCATTGCGGACATTGATAGAAGGGATGGATGCCAGCGCCTGATCCAGCGTGCGCGCACCGGTGCGTTCGAAATCCGCGCGATCGATCGTGTAGGACGTGCCAGCCGCAGATTCCGTATCGGCCGGCGTGGTTACCAGAATGACTCCACTGCGGTAGACGCCTTCTTCCTGGTCATCCGCTGCCATCGCAGGCATTGCCGCTGCCAGGGCAAGGAACAGAACAACTCCCCTTTTCATTTCTTTATTTCCTTATGAATACAACGATAAGAATGAAAAAGCCCCTTGCCTGCGCAAGAGGCTTCTGAATTTCATCAGATTCAATAATCGCGCCGGCTACGTCTCGTATGCCGCCAGGCCAGCGCCGCCGCCAAGCCGCCAATGGCTCCGAACACGACATGCGTCATCAGCGGGTAAGCCAGGCCGTTCGCTAGGGAGCCGGAGACCACACCGAGAAATTCCTGCACGCCCCATTTCGCCAACGGCTTGATGGCATGGGCTGCACCGGCCAATACCGTCAGCGCGGTAATCCAGAACCGGCTGTCCCGCACATACGGGAACACGAGGTCGATCACCACGCCTTGCGCCAGCAAAATCACCGGTTCCAGCCCCATACCATGGCCAAGCAATGCGGTTACTCCCGCATTCCCCAGGCTGACCGTGCCCGCGGCGAAACGCTCGGCGAACATGCAGCGCGCGAACATCGTCACCGCCATCATCTCCATGCCATGGTGGCCGGGCATTTTCAGCGGCCAGCGCAAGGCTTCGTGCAGCACGGCAATCAGTACGCCCATTCCCAGCAGAACAGGGAAGGCAATGGCGGGGTTTCGGCTCCAGTCAGAACCGCTTGAGATAGTTTTTGCTTGCGACACGCCAATCCGCTCCATCATCACTTTCTCCTTTTTCCACAATCAGGACCGCCTCGCCGCCCATCCATACCGCACGCGGCCAGCCACCCATCGCGATAGTCAACGTCGGATCGCGCAGCACCTCGCCCTGATCGCTTTGCACGATGTCGATCCCCGTGGTCGCAAAAACCTCGTCGAGTGAAACCACGCGATCCGCCATTTCGCGCACACCTTTGAGCCACAGCAGGCGGCCGTCGCTGCCCGACGCGTGCAGCCCGACCGCAGACAGCGCACCGATGATCCCGTCATGCGTGCCGGTCAGTCCCAGCAAGGGGTATCCGCCCGCGTCTGCCAGGCTGCGCGCATCCTGCTGATACACACGCCGGTGCTTGCACAAAAAACCAAAGCGCTGCGCTGCAACGGAAACCTTGTTTTCCTCGACCACGCACAAGCCCGCATCGGAGCCTTCCGCACTGTGGGTACGCAAATATTCCGTGCAATAGTCGAGAATGGCCGGAATCAGCGAGACCGCGGCCGAAACTCGTACGCATGCCGCGCTGTTGTGCGAGGTATATGGCACCAGGGGGCTCATCAGCAATTGGTGGCGCGTGATGTGCGCAGGCGCCGCCAGTCCCTGACTGCCCAACTCGGATGCAATGGTGCGCGCATGGTAGCCGGTACCGCAGCTTTCCAGGTTGTCCGTATCGTCCAGCCCAATCAGCACAACCGTCTGGTTATTCATGAAAAATCAACTCTGTGGACGTATTTGATAGTATATAACGCGGATCGAAAAAATGCGCTGCCTGCACCCACGCAATCAAGCCTAGGCGAGCAGCTCCATCAGTTCGCATACCTCGCGGTGCACTGCCGCTGTCGCAGCCGTCTCGATTTCGCGATAGCGCCGCAACACTTCGTGCCCGAATTCGGTCACCTGCGCCCCGCCGCCGTGGCTACCGCCGGTGGCCGTGGCCACGAGAGGCTGCTTGAAACAGCGGTTCATGGTGTCGACCAGATCCCAGGCGCGCTTGTACGACATGCCCATCACGCGAGCGGCCGCCGAGATCGACCCGGAACGATCAATGGCATCCAGCAAGTCGGCCTTGCCGGGCCCCATCGCCGATTCTTCGCCGTATGGAATACGAATTTTCAGTAAGTTCGAGCTCACGCAACTATTGTAACCACTTTTACCAGAACAATTTTCCCAGTATTATTGTCAACTATTAGCACTACGCATTCTCGTTGTCCGGCAACACGGGAACTCTTAAAATTCATGGTTGGCCACTCAATACCGACAGAATCCAGCATGACGCACCATCCGGCATCCATCTCGACGACACTGGTCGACCATTTCGGTCGGCGCGTCGACTACATCCGGCTGTCGATCACCGACCGCTGCGATTTCCGCTGCGTCTACTGCATGGGCGAAGACATGACCTTCCTGCCACGCTCAGAAGTACTTACGCTGGAAGAATGCGAGCGCCTGGTGCGCGTCTTCGTCGGCCTGGGTGTGGAGAAGGTGCGCATTACCGGAGGCGAACCGCTGGTACGCAAAAATGCGCTGTGGCTGTTCGATCAGATCGGCAAGCTGCCCGGTCTGCGCGAACTGGTGCTCACCACCAACGGATCGCAACTGGATCACCATGCGCAAGCCCTGAAAGCCTCCGGCGTCAGCCGGATCAATATCAGCCTGGACAGCCTAGATGCCGAACGTTTTCGCCAGATCACCCGCGTCGGCGACATCAACAAGGTACTGCGCGGCATCGATGCCGCCAAAGCTGCCGGCATCGGCCGCATTCGCCTCAATAGCGTACTGATGCGTGGCGTCAATGACGATGAAGCCCTCGACCTCACCCGCTTTGCAATCGACAAGGGCATCGACATCGCATTCATCGAAGAAATGCCGCTCGGCGAAGTCGATCACGACCGGGCTTCCAGCTGTGTTTCCAGCGATGAAACCCTGCGCCAGCTCCAGCAGCATTTTCAACTGGTCAGCAGTACGGAATCCACCGGAGGGCCCGCCCGCTACTGGCGCATCCCGGGGACGGAGACGCGCATCGGCTTCATCTCGCCGCATAGCCATAACTTCTGCGAAAGCTGCAACCGTGTGCGCATCACCTGCAAGGGTGAGTTGTTTCTATGCCTTGGCCAAAACGACGTTGTCGACCTGATGCCTTACCTGCGCGAACACCAGGAAGACGATGCTCCATTGCGCGCAGCGATCATCAACGCCATGGAAATCAAACCCAAGGGACACGATTTCGACCTGCGTCGCGCGACGCCCGCCGTCGTACGCTTCATGTCTGTCACCGGCGGCTGATCGTGGCCTCGTTGCGTCCGGAAATTACCCACGCCAGCCGCCCGCTCACCTTTACGGTACCGGCGATCAACGAGTACGGCGACACCCTGGAAACCGAAATCGCCGGCGAGGGGCCACTCACCCTGTATCTGGATAAACGCGAAATTGTGACATTGATGACGCTGGGCGCGGCGCCTGAGGCACTGGCCATCGGCTATCTGCGCAACCAGCGCCTGGTGGCCGACATTGCCGAGATCGCGAGCGTGCAGGTCGACTGGGAAACGGAAGCCGTAGCCGTCAGCTCGCGTCACGGCATCAAAAACATTGCAAAACGACTGGGTAAGCGCACCGTAACCACCGGCTGCGGACAGGGCACGGTATTCGGCGACCTCATGGAGGAAATCGACCATATCCATCTTCCGCAGGATGCAGCCTTGCACGAAGAAGTCTTGCAGGCCCTGCTGGACAATGTGCGTCACTACGACAGCCTGTATAAAAAAGCCGGCGCGCTGCATGGCTGTGCACTGGCGCGCGGTCCGGAGATTCTTTACTACGTCGAGGATGTCGGCCGTCACAATGCCGTCGACGCTATCGCCGGCATGATGTGGCTGGATGGCATTGCCGGCCATGACAAGATTTTCTACACCACTGGCCGGCTCACCAGCGAGATGGTCATCAAGGCCGCGCAGATGGGCATCCCCTTCCTGGTATCCCGTTCCGGACTCACCCGCATGGGCTGGGAGATCGCTCAAAAAGTCGGCATCACCATGATCGGCCGCGCACAGGGCCGGCATTTCCTGTTGTTCACCGGGGCCGAACGGTTCCAGCATGCCCAGGCGGCCAGCATCGCATGAGCATCACCGGCATCGTACTCGCTGGCGGCATGGGACGCCGCATGGGCGGGGTGGACAAGGGACTGGTTCCTTTTCAGGGTAAACCGCTGGTCGAACACGTGCTGGAACGCCTGCGGCCGCAGGTGTCGGAAGTCCTCATCAACGCCAACCGCGAAACGGATACGTATGCCGGCTTCGGCCATCAAGTCATCCCCGACGCGATCGGCGGCTTTGCCGGCCCGCTGGCTGGGCTGCATTGCGGTATGACGGCGGCCACGCAGCGGTTGGTAGTCACGGTGCCCTGCGATTCGCCCTTCCTTCCCGGCGACCTGGTCGAGCGCCTGCTGCAGGCGATGCAAGCGGCCGATGCCGATCTTGCCGTAGCCAAAACCGGCAACCAGCCACACCCGGTGTTCTGCCTGTGCAAAACTGCCCTGCTACCTGACCTGACGGACTTTCTGCAGCATGGCGGCAGAAAAATCGACGCCTGGTACGCCAGGCTGCATACGATAGAAGTTCCGTTCGACGACGAAGCGGAAGCCTTCGCCAACATCAATACACCCGAGGAACTGGCATGCCTGCAAACATCGGCATGATCGAATGCAACATCCCCCTGCTCGGCTTCTGCGCTTACGGCAGCGGCATCGGCAAAACCACGCTATTGACCAACCTGATCCCGATTCTGGTCGAGCGTGGACTCCGCATCTCCGTCGTCAAGCATGCGCACCACAGTTTCGACATCGACCATCCGGGCAAGGACAGCTACCGACTGCGCGAATCCGGAGCCACCCAGATGCTGCTCGGTTCGGCGCGCCGCTGGGCGCTGATGACGGAGCGCTCGCGCACCGGTGAAGACGGCCGCGAACCTTCCCTGGCCGAACTGCTGCCGCATATGGACACCACGCTCGCCGACCTGATTCTGGTCGAGGGATTCAAGCACGAACCCATCCCCAAGATCGAAGTGTGCCGGCCCGGACTAGGCAAGCCCATTCTTGCCGTCAATGATCCACTGGTGATCGCCGTCGCCACCGACGCACCGATCTCCATCCACCTGCCCGTACTCGACCTGAACAATCCCGCCGCCATCGCCGACTTCGTGATGGCATGGCTACAGCAACAGCGCAACCCTTTGAAAATCGTATCCAACCTCTCATGACGACACCCGATTTCATTCGCGCAGCCAGCTGCGCCGACGACTACGATCCCAACTCCATGCCGGTGGACAAGGCACGCAAATATATACGCGACTACCTCATGCCGCCGCACTCGAAGGAATGCCTGCCGCTGCGCAGCTCGCTCGGACGCGTACTGGCCGCAGACATTCTTTCGCCCTACAACGTGCCGAACCACAACAATTCGGCCATGGACGGCTACGCACTCAACGCCGACGATATCGCATCCGGCGGCCCCACCACCTTGCGTGTGGCAGGCACGGCATTTGCCGGAAAGGCGTTTGAAGGCAAGGTGGCCAAGGGTGAATGCGTACGCATCATGACCGGCGCCGTGATGCCGGAAGAATGCGACACCGTGGTCATTCAAGAACACGTACAGACCGAGGCTGACCGTATTACCTTTGGCGAGGGCGTCAAACGCGGACAGAACATGCGCTTCGCCGGCGAGGACCTCAAAATCGGTCAAGTGGTGTTTCCCGCCGGACATCTCGTGCGTCCGGCTGATCTCGGGCTAATCGCCTCGCTCGGCATTGGTGAAGTCAAGGTGTTCCGCAAGCTGCGCGTTGCCTTTTTCTCCACTGGCGACGAGCTCGCCAGCATCGGCCAACCGCTGTTGCCGGGCCAAGTCTACGACAGCAATCGCTACACGCTCTACGGCATGCTCGCGCGCCTGGGCGTAGAAATCATCGACATGGGCGTGGTGCGCGACGATCCGGCGCTGCTGGAACAAGCGCTGAAAGATGCTTCAGCCTGTGCCGACGTTATTCTGACCAGCGGCGGCGTATCGGTGGGAGAAGCCGATTACATGAAGCAGTTGCTGAACGAACTCGGCCAGGTCGTCTTCTGGAAAATCGCGATGAAGCCGGGCCGTCCGCTCGCCTATGGAAAAATCGGCAATGCCCATTATTTCGGCCTGCCCGGCAACCCGGTCTCCGTAATGGTGACGTTCTATCAGTTCGTGCGCGATGCGATGCTGGTACTCATGGGTCAACCGACCCCGCCCCCAATGCCGATGCTGCCGGTAACCTGCACCGGCAATCTCAAGAAGGCACCCGGCCGTACCGAATTCCAGCGCGGCGTGCTGTTTGCAGATGCCGACGGCACTTGGAAAGTAGAACCCATCGGCAACCAGGGTTCCGGCGTGCTGCGCTCGATGTCGGAAGCCAATTGCTTCATCGTGCTGAGCGACACCTGCGGCAACGTACAGGAAGGTGACACCGTTCAGGTTCAAATTCTGGATGGGATTGTCTGAAATTAATGAAATTCTTGATGGCCTCCGTGATTTAAGCCAAGTAAAGTGCGTCCTTACAAAAATTGACACTTGCAAGGATGCACCATGATCACCCCCAAACCACTCCATCTGGCGATCATCGCCTGCTCCGCCGCCAGCCCGGTCTGGGCGGATGACAATCCGCCGGCCGCACTCGCGATTACGTCCCCTCTAGTGGTTACGGCTACGCGCGTCGAGCAAAACAGTTTCGATCTGCCGATGGCCATCGATCAGGTTGAACAAGAGCAGATTCAGGATGCGCAACTTCAGATGACGCTCTCCGAAAGCCTGATTCGCGTGCCTGGCGTCACGGCACAGAATCGCAACCAGCTGGCGCAGGATCCACAGATTTCGATCCGTGGTTTCGGCGCCCGTTCCTCCTTCGGCGTGCGCGGCATCCGTCTTTATGTTGACGGCATTCCGCTCTCCATGCCGGACGGCATCGGGCAGCCCGGCATCGTCGATCTTGCATCGATGAAAAGCATCGAAGTGCTGCGCGGGCCTTTTTCCGCGCTGTACGGCAGCTCTTCCGGCGGCGTCATCAACATGCTGACCGAGGATGCGCCGGCACAACCCACTGTCTCCGCCACTGCGATGTTCGGCAGTTACGACACCCGCCGCCAGATCCTGAAAGCTGGCGGTTCGATCGAAAATCTGGACTACCAGCTCGAGACCTCGCATTACGAATCGGACGGCTACCGCGATCACAGCGCCAGCAAGAAGGACATGGCGACGGCCAAATTCAAGTTCAACATCAGCGAAGACACGCGCCTGACGGCCCTGGTGAACTGGTTCGACCAGCCGGAAACACAGGACCCGCAAGGACTTGATCGCGACACCGCATTTTCGCATCCGAAATCGGTTTATCCTTCCTCCATCCGGGCCGATACCCGCGTCGCGCGCGATCACACGCAGGTAGGCTTCAACCTGGAACACCGCTTCAATGCCGACAACGATGTCAGCATCGTCGCCTACGGCGGCAATCGCAACAACCTGCAATACCTTTCGACCAGCGCCACCGGTGCCAGCGGCCGCGCAAGCCAGATCGAGCGGGACTTCTGGGGCATGGATGCGCACTGGAACAATGCCGGGCACATGCTGCAGCGCTCTTACAAGCTCTCTCTGGGCCTGTCCTATGGAGAAATGAACGATGATCGCCTTGACACCAATACCACCGATGGCGTCATCAATGGCACGCTGAACCGGGACGAACGCCAGAGCGCATGGAATTTCGATCAATATGCTCAAGGCCAGTGGTCGGTACTGGACAGTGTTGACCTGCATGCAGGCGTACGGCGCAGCCGCGTGTGGATGGACGTCAAGGATCATCTGCCGCTGCTGAACGGCGATGGCACCGGCAACGTTCAATTCGAGAAAACAACACCGGCTATCGGCGCAGTGTGGAAAGTCACTTCCGCCTTCAACCTGTATGCGAATTACGGCAAGGGCTTCGAAACGCCGAGCATGATCGAGATCTCCTACGCCGACACGGCGGGCAATGGCCCCAATCTCGAACTCAAACCCAGCAAGAGCAGCAACTACGAGGTTGGAGCGAAGGCCTTTGTTACCGACAACACTTTGGTCAACTTCACGCTATTCAAGATCGATACCGACGATGAAATCGTCGTGGCAGCCTCCAGCTTCGGCCGCACGGTCTACACCAATGCCGGCGCGACATCTCGCAAGGGTGCAGAGTTTTCCGTCAACACCAATTTGCCATACAACTTCACGTTCAACGGGGCTTATAGTCTGCTCAACGCGAAATTCGCCTCGGATGTGAACGACGGCAACCGTATCCCCGGCACATACCGCGAGCAAATCTATGGCGAACTCGCCTGGCGCCATGCACCCAGCGGATTCAAAGCGGCCTTCGAAGGCCGCTACAACAGCAAGGTGTATGTGGACGACGCCAATTCGGAAAGTGCGCCCTCCTATACCATCTTCAACCTGCGCGCGGGGTTCGAGCAAGCATTGCGCGGCTGGAACTTTAAGGAATTCGCACGCGTGGAAAATCTGTTCGACAAGGACTATATCGGCTCCATCCGAGTGAACGACTCCAACGGCCGCTACTACGAACCAGCTCCGGGGCGTAACTGGATGATGGGCCTCAGCGCCAGTTACCGGTTTTGATCTGAACCGCCTCAATAAGGCCCGCCCCGGCGGGCTTTATTTTTTCCCTATGCAATGCAGAGTAGAATCTGCGCATGGCTGAAGATAGCGAACTTGAACGCACTGAACCTGCGTCGCCCAGGCGCCTGCAAGAGGCGCGCAACAAGGGCAATATCCCGCGCTCGCGGGAACTCAACACGTTTGCCGTCCTGATCGTCGCAAGCGCCACCCTGTTGATGATGGGGCCGCATCTTGCCAACGGCATCGAATCACTCATGCAACGCGGCCTGACGTTCAATCGTGCCGCGCTCAATGCCCCCGACTATCTCTGGAACAGCCTGATCCATGCCGCTCTGGACATGGTGCAATTATTCCTCCCATTTTTACTGGTACTGCTGATCGCCGTGCTGGCCGCCCCCATGCTGATTGGGGGGTGGTTGTTTACCTTCGAATCCCTGCAGCCCGACTTTGGGCGACTGAACCCGCTCAAAGGCCTCAGCCGCATGTTTTCGGCAACCAGCCTGGCAGAGCTGGGTAAAGCCATCGCCAAATCCCTGGTGGTGGGTGGCGTTGGCTTCGGCATCATCTGGCACTACCGGGCGGAGGCTTTCGGACTCGCCGCCGAGTCGCTCGAAAGCGCCATCGTGCATTTGGGCTCTTTGCTCGGTTGGTGCTTTATCCTGATCACCTCGGCGATGATCCTGATCGTCGCCATCGACGTGCCCTTCCAGCTCTGGGAATACTACCGCAAGCTGCGCATGACCAAGGAAGAGGTGCGGCAGGAAATGAAGGAGAGCGAGGGCGACCCGCAGCTCAAGGGGCGTATCCGTGCGATGCAGCGCGAAATGGCGCGCAGGCGCATGATGGCGGAAATCCCCAAGGCGGACGTCATTGTCACCAACCCGACCCATTACGCGGTCGCCCTGCGCTACAACGAAAAAGAAATGCGCGCCCCGCGCGTCATTGCCAAGGGCTCCTACCTGCTGGCTGCACGTATAAGGGAAATAGGCGAGGAGCACCACGTTCCCATCCTGAATGCGCCACCGCTGGCACGTGCGCTCTACAAGCATACCGACCTCGACCAGGAAATTCCGTCCGCACTGTTCGGGGTCGTGGCCGAAGTCCTCGCGTATGTTTACCAGCTTCGCAGTTATAATAAGCAGGGTGGCGTTATGCCGCACAAACCGGAAAACCTCCCGGTCCCGGATGGCATGGATTTCTTGGAAGAGACTGAATAATGGCTTTGTCGCCGCGGCTGGATTTGCGCACACTGGCTGCGCCGATACTCATCATCATGATACTGGCGATGATGGTGCTGCCGCTCCCCACTTTCCTGCTCGACCTGCTGTTCACTTTCAATATCGCACTGTCCATGATCGTCATCATGGTCAGCATGTACACGCTGAAGCCTCTTGATTTCGCCGCTTTCCCGACCGTGCTGCTGATGACGACGCTGCTGCGCCTATCGCTGAATGTGGCCTCTTCCCGGATCGTGTTGCTGGAGGGCCACACCGGCGCCGATGCGGCCGGCAAGGTCATCGAGGCATTCGGCCATTTCCTGGTGGGCGGCAATTATGCCGTCGGTATCGTGGTGTTCATCATCCTGGTCATCATCAACTTCGTCGTGATCACCAAGGGTGCGGGCCGGATCGCCGAGGTGAGTGCGCGCTTCACCCTGGATGCGATGCCTGGCAAGCAAATGGCTATCGATGCCGACCTCAATGCCGGCCTTATCGGCGAAGCGGATGCACGTAAGCGTCGTTCGGAAATCGCCCAGGAAGCCGAGTTCTACGGGTCCATGGACGGTGCCAGCAAATTCGTGCGCGGCGATGCCGTTGCCGGCATTCTGATCATGCTCATTAATATCATCGGCGGCCTCGCCGTGGGCATTTTCCAGCACAATCTGGATCTCGCCACCGCCGTCAACAACTACACCCTGCTGACCATTGGCGACGGCCTCGTCGCGCAGATTCCGGCACTGATTATCTCGACTGCGGCCGGTATCGTCGTCACCCGTGTCGGCAAGGACGAAGACATCGGCCAGCAAATGCTGGGACAACTGTTCAGCAATGCACGCGTGCTGTACCTCTCCGGTGCCGTATTGGGCTTCCTCGGCCTGATTCCCGGCATGCCGCATCTTTCTTTCCTGATCCTTGCGGCGACGCTGGTCGGGATTGCCTACACCATGGAGACTCGGGCTCGCGCGGCGGAAATCCAGGAGACCGAAACGGAAGCTGTTGCTCCTACAGCGGAAATGCCCGAGGTTGGCTGGGATGATGTCGCACCGGTCGATGTGCTGGGCTTGGAGGTCGGTTACCGCCTGATCCCCCTGGTCGATCGCAGCCAGGATGGGGAACTGCTGAGACGCATTCGCGGCATCCGCAAAAAATTTGCCCAGGACATGGGCTTTCTGGTTCCGGCGGTACACATCCGCGACAATCTGGAATTGCGTCCTAATGCTTATCGCATCGTCCTGAAAGGCGTGGAAGTGGGTCAGGGCGAGGCTCATGCGGGACAGTTCCTCGCTATCAATCCCGGCCGCGTTCTCGGTGAACTGAGCGGCACGAAAACCCAGGACCCGACTTTTGGCCTGCCTGCTGTTTGGGTGGGTGCAGAGATGCGAGAGCAGGCGCAAAGCCTGGGCTATACCGTAGTCGATGCCTCAACCGTCGTCGCTACGCACCTGTCCAACATCATCCAGAGCCACGCCGCCGAGCTGTTGGGCCGCGAGGAAACGCAGCAGTTGCTGGATCGTGTCGGCAAGGAATCGCCCAAGCTGGTCGAAGACCTCATCCCCAAAACCATGGCGCTCGGTACGGTGCAGAAAGTCTTGCAGAACCTGCTGCAAGAAGGCGTTCACATCCGCGACATGCGTACCATTATCGAAGCCCTGACCGATAACGCCATCCATACGCAGGACGCGGAGCAGCTCTCGGCGGCGGTACGTACCGCATTGGGCCGTGCGATTACGCAGTCGCTATTCCCCGGCAATAGCGAACTACAGGTGATTGCCCTTGCACCGCAATTGGAAAATATCCTGATGCAAGCCACACAAACGTCCGGTGCGGAAGGCCCGGGGCTGGAGCCCGGGCTGGCCGAACAGCTCCTGCGCGGCGTCAGCCATGCGGCCGAAAGCCAGGAACAACTTGGCATTCCGCCCGTACTGCTGGTTCCGGCACCCATGCGCGCACTGATGGCACGCTTTCTGCGCCGCTCCATTTCCCAACTGCATGTGCTTTCGCATTCGGAAGTCCCCGACGGGCGCATGATACGCGTGATCGCCACTGTAGGCAGTTAGTCCTAGATGCAGGTACACACCTTCTTTGGTGCCAATACCCGTGAAGTACTGCGCCAAGTTCGTGATGCACTTGGCTCCAATGCTTTGATACTGTCCAACCGCGCGGTAGGTGGCGGGATCGAGATCATGGCCGTGGCCGAAACGGAAATCCGCCATCCTGGCGCGCAAGAAAAGCAACGCCAGCCATCAAGCAAAGCGCCGTCGCCGGAACAACCATCCGCGCCGATCCGATCCACACTTCCACCGATGCAGGAAGCGCAAGTATCGGAGCCCTTGTTCAGCGAGAT
>CAMLDQ010000006.1 GCA_946478965.1 uncultured Methylobacillus sp.
GCCGCAACCCGACCGATGTCGAGCTGATGATGTTCGCGCAGGCCAATTCCGAGCATTGCCGCCACAAGATTTTCAATGCGGACTGGGTGATCGACGGCGTCGAGCAGGCGCAGTCACTGTTCGGCATGATCCGCAACACGCATAAACTTCACCCCGGCAAGACGGTTGTCGCGTATTCCGACAATGCCTCCATCGTGCAAGGTGAGAAAACCAGGCGTTTCTATCCGCAGGCAGATGGCCGTTACGGCTATGTCGAAGAGGAAATGCACTTCCTGATGAAGGTGGAAACGCATAACCACCCGACCGCGATTTCCCCGTTTGCGGGCGCTGCGACCGGCGCCGGTGGCGAAATTCGCGACGAAGGTGCGACCGGATGCGGTTCCAAGCCGAAGGCAGGACTGACCGGTTTCTCGGTGTCCAACCTCAACATCCCCCATTTCAGGCAGCCGTGGGAGCAGGATTACGGCAAGCCGGGCCGCATTGCCTCGGCATTGCAGATCATGGTGGATGGCCCGCTGGGCGGCGCGGCCTACAACAACGAATTCGGTCGCCCGAATATCGCCGGCTATTTCCGCACCTTGGAAATCGAGAGCGCCGGTGAAGTGCGCGGCTACCACAAGCCCATCATGCTGGCGGGCGGCGTGGGCAATATTTCCGCCAGACACTCCAGAAAACATCCGATTCCCGCCGGCGCGGCGCTGATTCAGCTCGGCGGCCCGGCGATGCTGATCGGCCTCGGCGGCGGCGCAGCTTCCAGCATGGACACCGGAGCCAATACCGAAAACCTGGATTTCGATTCCGTGCAGCGCGGCAACCCGGAACTGGAGCGCCGTGCGCAGGAAGTGATTGACCGTTGCTGGCAACTGGGTGACGACAATCCCATCCTGGCGATCCACGACGTGGGCGCGGGCGGCCTTTCCAATGCTTTCCCGGAGCTGGTGAACGACGCCGAGCGCGGTGCCGTGTTCAAGCTGCGCGACGTGCATAACGAAGAGCCGGGCATGAGTCCCAAGGAGCTCTGGTGCAACGAGGCGCAGGAGCGCTATGTGTTGGCCGTGGGCAAGGACGACCTGGCGCGTTTCGCCGAGATATGCGAGCGCGAGCGCTGCCCGTTCGCGGTGGTGGGCGAAGCGACCGAAGCGCGTCATCTGACGGTCGAGGACAGTCATTTCGGCAACAAGCCGGTGGATATGGACATGTCCGTCCTGCTTGGCAAGCCGCCCAAGATGACGCGTGACGTCAAGCGCGAAGCGCGCACCCTTCCGGCGTTCGATACCTCCGATCTCGACCTGGAAGAAGCCGCGCATCGCGTGCTGCGCCTGCCCGGCGTTGCCGACAAGACCTTCCTCATCACGATTGGCGACCGCAGCGTGACCGGCATGATCGCGCGCGACCAGATGGTGGGGCCATGGCAGGTGCCGGTCGCCGACGTTGCTGTCACCCTGGCAGGTTTTCAGACCTATGCCGGCGAGGCATTCTCGATAGGGGAAAAGGCGCCGCTGGCGCTGATCGATGCGCCGGCTTCCGGCCGCATGGCGATCGGAGAAGCGATTACCAACCTTGTGGCTGCGCCTATTGCCGATATCGCAGAACTCAAACTGTCTGCCAACTGGATGGCCCCGGCTGGGCATCCTGGCGAGGATGCGGCACTCTACGACACCGTCAGGGCGGTCGGCATGGAGCTGTGCCCGCAACTCGGTATCAGTATTCCGGTTGGCAAGGATTCCATGTCGATGAAGACGGTATGGGACGAACGCGGCGAGAAGAAAGCCGTTACCGCGCCGATCTCGCTGGTCGTGTCCGCGTTTGCACCGGTGACCGATGCCCGCCGCACGCTGACCCCGCAATTGCGCACTGATCTTGGCGACACCCAATTGATCGTCATCGATCTGGGGCAAGGCAAGAATCGCATGGGCGGTTCCGCGCTGGCGCAGGTGTACCAGGCGACCGGCAACGTTGCGCCTGACGTGAACGATGCTGGCCTCCTGAAGGATTTCTTCGCGCAGATTCAGGCGCTCAACAGTGCCGGCAAACTGTTGGCCTATCACGACCGTTCCGATGGCGGCCTGTTCGTTGCGCTGGCGGAAATGGCGTTCGCCGGCCGCTGCGGTTTCCGCGTTGATCTCGGTGCATTGCCGGGGCATGTGACCGATATCCTGTTCAATGAAGAGTTGGGGGCGGTGATTCAGGTACTTGAAAGCGATAAAGCCGAGGTGATTGCCTGTCTGGATACGGCCTTGCCCGATTGCGTGCATGTGTTGGGGCGCGTGACTGATGACGCAACGCTATCTTTCACCTGCAATGGCATGCCGTTGCTGGAACAATCCCGCGTCGAGTTGCACCGGATCTGGTCGAGCACCACCTTCCACATGCAGGCGATGCGTGACAACCCGGTTTGCGCGCAGCAGGAGCATGACCGCATCCTGGACGTGGCCGATCCTGGCCTGCATGTACACTTGACATTTGACCAGAACGAAAACGTTGCCGCTCCATATATCGCGACCGGCAAGCGGCCGCGGATGGCGGTATTGCGCGAGCAGGGCGTCAACGGCCAGGTGGAAATGGCGGCGGCATTCGATCGCGCCGGATTCGAGGCGGTGGACGTGCATATGAGCGATGTGATTGCCGGCCGCGTCACATTGCAGGACTTTCACGGGTTGGTTGCGTGCGGCGGATTTTCCTATGGCGATGTGCTGGGCGCGGGGGAGGGCTGGGCCAAGTCCATCCTGTTCAATGCGCGTGCCCGCGAGGAATTCTCCGCTTTCTTCCAGCGCAGCGACTCGTTCGCACTGGGCGTATGCAACGGTTGCCAGATGATGAGCAACTTGCACGCGATTATCCCCGGCGCCGAGCATTGGCCGCATTTCGTGCGTAACAAGTCGGAGCAGTTCGAGGCGCGCTTCACGATGGTCGAGATTCTGGAATCGCCCTCGCTGTTCTTCTCGGGAATGGCTGGCAGCCGTATGCCTATTGCCGTGGCGCACGGTGAGGGATTTGCGGAATTTTCCACGCCGGCCGCGGTCGAAAACGCGCTAGCTGGGAACCTTGTCAGCGTACGCTATGTCGATAACCACGGGGGGGGCACGGAAATTTACCCGTTCAATCCCAATGGTTCGCCGCGAGGCATTACCGGCTTGACGACGCGTGACGGGCGCTTCAGCATCATGATGCCGCATCCGGAGCGGGTCTTCCGTTCGGTGCAGCATTCGTGGCATCCTGAGGGTTGGGGTGAGGATGGCCCGTGGTTGCGGATGTTCCGTAATGCCCGGAAATTTGTAGGATAATTTTTATAATCTGGTGGAGATAACATGAAACTGTTCAAGGCACTGATTCTGAGTTTGGCAATTGCAGCACCGCTGACTGCGTTCGCGCTGGACGGCGAACAGCAGGTCGAGTACACCGATGCGTTGAGCAAAGGCAATGTGGCCGTAGTGCAGAAGTATCTGAACAACGGCGTAGGCGTGAACGACCAGTATTTTGCCTGGTCTGCCTTGCAGATCGCTGCCAACAAGGGGCAGCTCGAAGTCGTCAAACTGCTCGTCGACAAGGGTGCCGATCTCAACTACAAGCACCCCATCACCAAGATGACGGCGCTATCCCTGGCCGCCGTCGATGGCTATTCCGATATCGTGTCCTATCTGCTTTCCAAGGGAGCGGATCCCAACATCAAGCTGCGCGGCGGCGTCTCCGTCGTGCGGGTCGTGCGTGACCAGGGCAATACGGCCATGGTGGAACTGCTGGAAAAGAACGGCGCCAAGGACGACGGCTGCGAGGATAAATGCTTCTAAAGCGGTCGTTTTTGTGTTTCTTTCAATGTTCTAACTAAGAGCGGATGCGCATCCTGCTGACAGCTGTTTTCCGGCTGCTGCGCCGAATTCAGGGTGCGCGCGCCTTTGCTGGTCCGACAGCCTGGCTTGCATTCTGGCTTGGACTGTCGCTGGCTTTCCCGGCAACTGCGGAAGTTGCCAAAATTCTTCCTGTCCCTGCTGATCCTGCAGCGGCACTGCATGTACCGCCGGGTTTCCAGATCCGGGTTTTCGCCCGTCTGGAACCGGCCGGTGCCCATTATTTCCGCGGCCCGCGCTTCATGGCCTTCGGGCCGGATGGCAACCTGTATCTTTCGCTTGGCATGGAGAATCGGGTGGTGATGCTTCCTGATCGCGACCGGGATGGCCGGGCGGATAGTGTCGTTACCGTCTATGACGGCTTGAATGCGCCACAAGGCCTGGTTTTTTCCGGCGGTGACCTGCTGGTGGCCAATCAGGATGGCGTGGTCATGCTGGAAAAGCCCGAGAGAGGATGGCCCGCTGCCGGTGTCAGCCCGGTGATCCGCGATTTGCCTTCCGGCGGGCACACGATGAAATCGCTCAAACTCGGGCCTGACGGTTATCTTTATATGAACGTTGGCTCCTCCTGCAATGTCTGTACAGAATCGAGCTCGTTGCGCGCCACCCTGTTGCGCTTTACCCTGGATGGGAAGCCGGCCGGCATGCCGAAAGACGGTGGCGGCAAGTCCTCGCCGGTGTGGACGGAGGGGCTGCGCAATGCCCAAGGATTTGCCTGGAGCCCTGTCGGCGGTGCGCTTTACGCGACTAACGACGGCCCCGACATGCGCAGCGACGCCAAGGGCGGAGCGCCGAATGACGACGTGCCGCCTGAAAGGCTGAACAGGATCGAGGCCGGCAAGCATTATGGCTGGCCGTATTGTCTGAACCCGCAAGTCCCCGACCCGAACTTTCCCGGGCCGGAGAATTTCTGTAAAGGCACGGAGCCAGCGGCGATTACGTTCCCGGCGCACTCGACGCCGATCGGGATGACGTTTCTGGAGAAAGCGGCATTCCCGCAGGAATATCGCAACGATGCGCTGGTGGCGCTGCATGGATCGTGGAACCGTCGCGATCCGAGTGGTTATAAAGTCGTGCGTGTCCGGTTCCGGAACGGCAGTCCGGTTGCGGTGTCGGATTTTGTTACTGGCTGGCTGGATGCGGATGGTGCCTGGGGGCGGCCGGTGGATGTCGCCGTGGGTCCCGATGGTGCTGTATATTTATCGGATGAGCGAGCCGGACTCGTTTATCGCATCAACTACAGGAAGGAAACAATAAAATGAAATCCATCATCGCCGCCCTGCTGCTAGGACTGACTCTCAGCGGCGCTGCTGCAGCGGAGGAGGCCAAGCCGAATCTGCTGCTTTATATCAGCCCCAATGAATATGCTCACGAAGTGCGCTTGGGGTTTATTCCGTATTACATCGTCTGGGCACGCCGCGGTCCGGCGCTGGAACAAGCAGCCCGACAGGCCCTGCAGCCGCAATTCGGCGACATCGGCATGTGCGAAGGCAGCAATGGGGGCGATGTGATCGCCTGGCTGCAGCCGGAGCTTTCCTACAATCCCATGGTGGCCACCTATTATGCCAAGGTGACGGCCCGTTTTTTCCGTGCTGACGGCAAGCCGATCGGTACGCTGACGTCGACCGGGACATCCCACAGCGCGATCGGCTCCCGCTTGATCGATGCCTACGTGCGGGAAGCCTTCGGGCGGGCGATGCAGGATATCGCGACGCAATACGCGGCTGACGGTCGGATGCAGCAGGCGGTGGACCATAACCTGGCGAGGACGCCTTGCGCATTGGTCGCCTTGGTACCGAATCCCTGATCGTAGGAGACTGATGTGATGAAAAAAATGAAATTTGTCGCGATACTGCTGTCGCTTACGGGAACCGTGGCCGCACATGCCGAGATGCCGACAAAAGTGACCGGTCTGCAGACCCCGGAATCGGTAGTCAACGGGCCGGATGGCCGCATTTATGTTTCCGAAATCGGCGAGTTCGGCAAGGATGGCGATGGTCGTATTTCCGTGATCGAACCGGACGGCCGCCTGCATGTGTTTGCCGTAGGCATGGATGACCCGAAGGGGCTTGGGTTCTTTGGCAATGATCTTTACGTAGCGGACAAGACGCGTGTGCTCAAGGTCGGCATCGATGGCAAATGGGAGGTATTTGCCCCGGCGGATGCGTTCCCGGTCACACCGCAGTTTTTGAACGACATAGAAACCGACAATCTTGGCAACGTCTATGTATCGGACAGCGGCGATCTCAAGGGCAAGGGCGGGGCGGTCTATCGCATTTCCAAGTATGGCCGGGTAACGCGTATCGTCGGCGATGACCCGCAAGTTCTTGCGCCCAATGGATTGCTGATGGGCGGGCATGGCACCTTGCTGGAAGTCGATTTCGTGTCCGGCATCCTGTACCGCATCAAGATACGGACCGGCGAGATGGAAAAGATTGCGGAAGGTTTCGGTGGTGGTGATGGCCTTGTGCGTGGCTCCAAGGGGCGGCTGTTCGTCAGCGATTGGAAGGGCGGACGGGTATTCTCCGTCGACAAGCAGGGCAAGGTGACACTGATCAAATCGGGTTATCAGGCATCCGCCGATATCGGCATGAGCAAGGATGGCCGTTTCATCCTGGTGCCGGACATGAAAGCCGGCGAACTGGATTGGCTGCCAGTCCCGCAGTAGGCTTAACGGATTTTCTGTAATCCGCTAGAAATTCACTTCGACCACGCCCTCGCTCTGGGCGATGCCTTTGACGATCTGCCCGGCGCGTGTCTTGACTGCAACGACTTGGCCGGCGGTGGCATTGCCCATCGCCTGCCCTTCGGAACTGATGGTGAAGCCGTCGCCCTGCGCTACCAGCTTGACCGACTGCCCTTGCCGGATGATGATGGCGGCGCGCAGCATCTCTGCCCGCAGAATGGTGCCATTGGCCACGGGCGTGACGACGCTGCGGCCCGTGAGCTGATCCAGCGAGGTCAGCACGCTGCCAGCAAAACGGGTGATGTCCTGCATCTGCAGTTCGACGTCCTCTGCCTGAACCTGCTGGCCGCTGGCGATTGGACGCACGGCGACCAGTACACGATCCTGCACCTTGATCTGTACCGGAACATACAGCGACCAAGTGGCCGGCGCGAGGCAGCGTACCCCGACGCTGCTATTACCCCACAGCGGACTGCCCGAAGGCAGATAGGGCTGAAGATGCGTGCAAGGCGTCAGTTTTAGGCGTGGGTCAATGCGGCTTGCGGTGATGGTGCGTTCGCCAGGAAGGTTGGCGGTTTTTTCCTTGAGGAATGCCACGACCGCCGACTGTATTGCCGGGAGCGACTGCCATTCCCCGGCATGCGCGGCAAGGGAAGTCGCAGCGCATGCGATCACGAAAAGTGTTGCTGGGATACGCATGGGGAGTGAACGCTTAAGCAAAAACTGTAATAGAATCGAACACCTGTTCGATTGTAATGGATTCTGACATGGAGCGGCATCTGGCGTTCCAACCTCCGGTAAATTCGGCACGCTCATGCAAACCCCCAACACCCCCACCGATATTGCCCGTCAAGCACTGAAACAACTGGCCCTGAGCAAGATCCCGCCGACCCCGGATAACTTCCGCCGCGTCTACGACGAGATTGCCGGCAGCAAGTCGGAGGATGAATTATCCGGCTTGGTGCAAGCATTCAATAAAGTGCTGTCGGAAGCGGGGAAAGAACGCCCCAAGTTTCTCAAGACGGCCAAGAAACTTGCTGCGGCAGTTGAGCGGCATGACTGGAGCGAGGTCGAGAAGGAACTGCGCGATCTATTGCCGGCGGGCGCCGCTGCGAGCTGGTCAAATGTTGTCCGGACGTTGGTTCGTCAGTTGGAAGCCAATCACAAGGGACTCACGGCCAACAAGAAAAAAGAGGGGCTGGAGCGCGTCCTGGTCAACTTCGAGAGCGATGCCGATCTGCTTGCACAGAAAATCCAGGCCTTGGTCGCCTCCTGGGGGGCGGGGTCGGCCGTCGAGCCCGTAGCGGACGAAGCAGAACCCGATGTCGCCGCTGCCGTGTCCTCGGCGGCACCCTCTGCCAGCGCAACCTCATCAAGTTCTTTGGCCGTCTTGTGGCGCGAACTGCTGATACAGTCGCTGGAACTCGGCCTGCTGACGCAGCTCAGATATCTGCCGGAATTGGCCAGGGGAGCCGAGGAATTGCTGGAACAGGCGAAGCGCGCGCAGAACGAGAAGGAACTGCAAAAGCTCGCTGGTGCGTTCAAATCCTATTGGTACAAGCTGGAAATGCACGGCGATGCGCAATTCCGCCTGCATGAGGAGTTGATGCAGGTGATGCGTCTGCTGGTGGATAACATCGGCGAACTGGTGGTGGACGACCAGTGGCTGTCGGGACAAACCGCCATCATCCGCGACATCATCGCCAAGCCGCTCGACATCGAGGTGCTGTACGACGCCGAGAGCGGGCTGAAGGAGCTGATTTTCAAGCAGGGCAAGCTCAAGCATGGGCTGATGGAAGCCAAGGACACGCTCAAGCAGATGGCGGCGAGCTTTGTCGGCCGGCTGGCGGAGATGACGGAAAGTACCGGCGAGTTTCACAAGAAAGTCGAGCAGTACCAGCAGCAGATTACCTCCACCGAGGATATTGCCGAGCTGAATGTGCTGCTCGACCGATTGGCGGAAGATACGCGCGCGATGCAGCTGGATGCCCTGCGTTCGCATGAGGAACTGAAAGCTACCCAGAAAAAGGTCGAACAAGCCGAGCAGCGCATCCTGCAGCTGAGTTCGGAGCTGGAGCAGGCGAGCGCGCTCGCGCACAAGGATTTCCTGACGGGCACCTTGAACCGGCGCGGCATGAATGAGGCGCTGGAGCGCGAATTCAGCCGGGCTGACCGCATGCAGGCGCCGCTTTGCATCGCGCTGATGGACGTCGACCATTTCAAGAAGCTGAATGACAGTCTCGGCCATGAGGCGGGCGATGTGGCGCTGGCGCATCTGGCCAAGGTGACGCGCGAAGCATTGCGGCCGACCGATGTGCTCGCGCGTTTCGGTGGCGAGGAATTCGTCATCATCCTGCCGGAAACCGGGCAGGAAGAAGCGGTGCGCGTGATGACGCGCGTCCAGCGCGAGCTGACCAAGAATTTCTTCCTGCACGACAATGAGCGAGTATTGATCACCTTCAGCGCGGGCGTGGCTCAGCGCCAGCCGGAGGAAATCTCCGGTTCGGTGATCCAGCGCGCCGACGCCGCACTCTACCAGGCCAAACATTCCGGCCGTAACCGCGTCATCGGCGCGGAATAACCATCCTTGCCGCATCGGCGGCAAAGTCTTGCCGGGTCATGCTGGCAGCTTCGTCATTTTTTTCGATAAACCCAGTAATGACGCGCCTTTCAGTGCATGGCATGTTTTCTGCTAAAGGTATGCCGAACCACCCATTTCATGGACGATCGGCATATGTTCAACAGTATCGACAAGGCACTGGCGTTTGACTCCAAGATGCTCTCCCTGCGCGCTTACCGCCAGCAACTGCTTGCGGCCAATATCGCCAATGCGGATACCCCGAATTACAAGGCTGTCGATATCGATTTTTCCAAGGCGTTGAGCGCGGCGGGCGGCAGCCTGGCGATGACCAAAACCGATGGCGCGCATCTCGACCCGGCGGGCGGAAGTCCTGTCGAGGGCATCAAGCCGATGTACCGTGCCGCCGTGCAACCCAGCATAGACGGCAATACCGTCGATACCAACATCGAGCAGGCACAGTATTCGGAAAACGCCCTGCAGTACATGTCTACCTTGCAGTTCCTGAACGGCAAGATCCAGAGCACGCTGCTTGCATTGAAGGGGGGTAACTGATCATGGCGCTGTTTAACGTATTCGATATTGCCGGCTCGGCGATGACGGCCCAGTCCATGCGCCTCAATGTGGTGGCGAGTAACATGGCCAATGCCGACAGCGTGACCGGCTCCGATGGGCAGCCTTACCGGGCCAAGCAGGTGGTGTTTCAGGCGCAGCCGGTCAATGCCTCCATGCCCAAGGGCGTGAATGGCGTGGCGGTGACCAAGGTGGTCGACGATCCCTCGCCGATGAAGCTGGTGTACGACCCCAAGAGTCCTTACGCCAATGAGCAGGGCTACGTGACCATGCCTAATGTGAATGTGGTGGAAGAAATGACCAACATGATTTCGGCTTCACGCTCGTATCAGGCCAGCGTGGAGATGATGAATACAGCCAAGACCATGATTCAGCGCACGCTGACGCTCGGTCAATAAGGAAAGGAACGCAACATGGTGACATCCGTAACTAGCGCGACGAGCTCCACCGGCGCCTCTTCGACCAGCTCGTCGAGCAGCATCCAGGATACGCAGGATCGCTTCCTGAAGCTGCTGGTGACGCAGATGAAGAACCAGGACCCGCTCAATCCCATGGATAACGCGGAAATTACTTCGCAGATGGCCCAGTTGTCCACGGTGACCGGGATCGAGAAGCTGAACAGCACGCTGGCGGCCTTTACCAAGGCGCAGTCATTCCAGGCGGTGAACATGATCGGTCACTATGTGCTGGCGCCGGGAAGCAACATGACGCTGAGCTCCAGTTCGGCTCTGGGCGGAGTCGATCTCGGCAGTGCCGCGGATAGCGTGAAGGTCAAGGTTTACGATGGTAACGGTACATTGGTAAATACGCTGGACTTGGGTAAGCAGGATGCGGGCGTTACCGCCTTCTCCTGGGATGGAAGCACCAGTTCCGGCGGAACTGCGCAAGACGGTAGCTACAAGTTTGTGGTGGAAGCATCCAATGGCGGGGAGTCTGTGGATGCGACCGCGCTGGCGGTGGGCAAGGTGCAAAGTGTTGTGATGGACGATCTCGGCGCAGCGCTGAGTGTCGATGGTTTGGGGCAGGTTGAGCTGTCCGATGTCAAACAAGTGCTGTAACGGGACCCCCTGGGATCTGGAAAGGATAAGAAAATGGGTTTTCAGCAAGGTTTAAGCGGGCTTAATACGGCATCCAAGAGCCTGGATGTGATCGGCAACAACGTTGCCAATTCCAGTACCGTGGGTTTCAAGGGCGGGCAGGCGCAATTCGCGGACGTGTTCGCTGCCTCCTTGCAAGGGTCGGGAACATCTCCTGTAGGTTTGGGTACCAAGCTTGCGACTGTTGCCCAACAGTTCACCCAGGGCAATATCACGGCAACCAGCAATCCGCTCGACCTGGCAATCAACGGTAACGGGTTTTTCCAGGTGACCGACGCGAATGGTTCGCTCTTTTATACCCGCAATGGCCAATTCCAGCTGGATAAGAACGGCTTTATCGTGAATAGCTCCGGGTTGAAACTGGCCGGTTATGCCGCAGATGACAATGGCACAATCATTCCTGGGACCACGACGGACTTGCAGGTGTCGACCACGGATATTGCGCCGCTCGCGACCGGGACCAGTACTGCCGCCACCGGTGTGCAGGGCAATCTGAACCTGAACAGCGGCGACGATATCATTGCGAGCGCATTCAATGCGTCCGACCCGACCACCTATAACTTCTCGACCTCGCTATCGGTATACGACAGCCTGGGCAATGCGAGCGTCCTGACGATGTATTTCCAGAAAACGGCCGCCGCTACCTGGGATGTGCACACGACGGTGACGCCTCCGGGCGGGAGTTTGACCGATATCACCCCCAGCCCGGTGCCGACCATTGTGTTCGGTACGGATGGTCAGATCGATGCCGCGGCTTCCACTGAGCTGACGAATGGCGCATTTACCCAGACCATTACGGCTGCTCAATTGGGTACGGGCGCGGCGGCGATGTCATTCAACATCGATTTCAGCGGAACCACCCAGTATGGTTCCACCTCCAGTGTGAACAGTCTCTCGCAGGATGGCTACGCTTCCGGCAAACTGACCGGTTTTACGATTGGTGGCGACGGCGTGGTGCTGGGGCGCTACAGTAACGGCCAGTCACGTGCGCTGGGCCAGGTGGCGCTGGCATCATTCGCTAACCCGCAGGGCTTGTCGCCGCAGGGCAACAATTTGTGGGTTGAAACCTCCTCGTCCGGCCCGGCCTTGGTCGGCGCACCGCAGAGCGGACAATACGGCGCGATCCAGTCCAGCGCCGTGGAAGACTCCAACGTCGACCTGACGGCGGAGCTGGTCAACATGATCACCGCGCAGCGGGTCTACCAGGCGAATGCGCAGACCATCAAGACGCAGGATGCCGTGCTGCAGACCCTGGTCAACATCCGCTGATGACGTTGAAAGCTGACCGCTGATGGATCGCCTGCTCTACATTGCAATGAACGGTGCCAAGCACAGTCTGCTGCAACAGGCCGTGACGGCGCAAAACCTTGCCAATGCTTCCACCAATGCCTACAAGGCGCAGAACAGTGCGTTTCGCGCCTTGCCGGTGATCGGGCCTGGAACGCCGACGCGCACCTATGTGGTCGATTCCACACCCAACGCGGATCTTTCCTACGGTGCGGTGCGAAGTACCGGCCGCCCGCTGGATGTGGCCGTGAATGGCAAAGGCTGGATCGCCGTGCAGGATGCAAAGGGCCAGGAGGCCTACACCCGCAACGGCGGACTGCAGGTCGGCATTGGCGGCCTGCTGGTGACCGGCAACGGCTTGCCGGTGCTGGGCGATGGCGGGCCGATCACGATTCCGGAGGATTCCGAAGTCACCATAGGCAATGACGGCACGATCAGCGTCGTCACCAACAACCAACCCAATGCAACAACGGCCATTGCACGCATCAAGCTGGTCAATCCGGCCGATGCGGATGTGGTACGCGGGGATGACGGCCTGTTCCGGCAGAAAAACGGCCAGCCGGCGGCAGCCGATGCCGCCGTGACGCTGACCCCGGCCGCGCTGGAATCGAGCAATGTGAATAGTGTTTCCGAGCTGATCAACATCATTGATCAGTCTCGGTTCTTTGATGTGCAAGTAAAGCTGATGCAGACGGCGGACGACAACGCCAACCGCGCGTCACAAGTGATGTCGCTCACCGCTTAAAGTTAGAGAGGAATGAACAATGCTTAGATCGCTATGGATCGCCAAGACCGGGATGGAGTCGCAGCAGCTCAATATCGACGTCATCTCCAACAACCTGGCGAACGTCAGCACCAACGGGTTCAAACGCTCGCGTCCGGTATTCGAGGACCTGATCTACCAGACGCTGCGTCAGCCCGGAGCGCAAGCCTCTCAGCAAACCCAGGTGCCGTCCGGTTTGCAGGTGGGTGTAGGCGCGCGACCGGTGGCGACCGAACGCATCTTCATCCAGGGCAATCTGCAGCAGACCAACAATTCGCTCGACCTGGCGGTGCAGGGCAACGGCTTCTTCCAGGTGCAGCTGCCGGACGGAACCCTGGCCTATACGCGTGACGGTTCCTTCCAGGTCAACAGCGACGGCACGGTGGTGACGGCGAACGGGGATGTGCTGCAGCCGCAGATCACGATTCCTTCGGATGCGACCAATGTGGCCATTGCCAAGGATGGCACGGTCACGATTACCCAGGCGGGCAATACCACTTCCACGCAGGGTCCGATCCAGCTGACCAACTTCATCAATCCGGCCGGCCTGGAAAGCGTGGGGGACAACCTTTACCTCGAAACGGTGGCCTCGGGGACGCCGAATACCTCCAATCCCGGCGCCAACGGTTTGGGTACATTGCAGCAGGGCTTTGTCGAGACCTCCAACGTCAATGTGGTCGAGGAGCTGGTCAACATGATTCAGGCGCAACGTGCCTACGAGATCAACTCCAAGGCCATCCAGGCATCCGACCAGATGCTGCAACGGCTGGTACAGCTTTAAGCGGGAGCGGGACGCACGATGAAACGCTTGCTTGACCTGCTGCCGATCGCGATGCTGGCATTGCTTGCGGGATGCAATACCGATCCCTCAACCAGCATCCAGCAGCCGATGACGGCGCGGCCTACGCCGCCGCCGGTCAATCCGCAGCACGACGGAGCCATCTACCATGCGTTCGATGGCCGGCCGTTGTTCGAGGACAGGCGCGCTCGTTTCGTCGGCGATACGCTGACGGTGGCGATTGTCGAAAATGCCAGTGCGAGCAAGAGCACCAATGAGAGCAGCAGCCGCAGCGGCACTGTCGATGCCACGGTCGCGACGCCGACGGTGCTCGGCCTGACGCCGAAGCGGTTGCCGTTTGCGGTGCCGGGCTTCAACCGTTCCAATAACCTGGATACCAACGTGTCGGCCAATTCTTCGGCGGATTTCGGTAACAAGGAATCCAACACCAACAGCAATAAGTTTACCGGAACGATCACGGTGACCGTGATCGAGGTATTACCCAACGGCAATCTGCTGGTGAGCGGCGAAAAACAGGTGGCGATCAACCAGCAGACCGAATTTATCCGCGTGTCCGGCGTCGTCAATCCGATCAATATTACTTCGGCCAATACCGTCAATTCGACGCAACTGGCCGACGCGCATGTCGAGTCCAAGGGCAAGCAGTCGATGGATACGGCGCAACTGGTCAGCATGCTGTCGCGGTTTTTCATAGCGCTGATGCCGTTCTAGGAGCATGAGATCATGAGAACTTTTAGCCACTGGATGCTGCTCGTACTGGCCGCCATGATCGCGATGCCGGCGCATGCGGATCGCATCAAGGATATCGCCTCGATCCAGGGCGTGCGCACCAACCAACTGGTCGGCTATGGCATTGTGGTCGGGCTCGACGGCACCGGCGACCAGACTACGCAGACGCCTTTTACCGTGCAGAGTATCCTCAGCATGCTGCGCAACATGGGGGTCAACCTGCCGGTCGGCACCAACCTGCAGCTCAAGAATGTCGCCGCCGTGATGGTGACGGCAACGCTGCCGCCGTTTGCCAAGAATGGCCAGGCCGTCGATGTGACGGTGTCTTCGATGGGTAACGCCAAGAGCCTGCGTGGCGGCACGTTGCTGATGTCGCCGCTGAAGGGCGCGGACGGTCAGGTGTACGCGATTGCGCAGGGCAATGTGCTGGTGGGCGGGGTTGGGGCTTCGGCGGGGGGCTCCAGTGTGCAGGTGAACCATCTGAGCGTGGGGCGCGTACCGGCCGGTGCGACGGTGGAGCGTAGCGTGCCAACCGATGTCGGCCAGGGCGAATTCGTCAATCTGGAACTGGGGCAGGTTGATTTCACCACCGCCTCGCGCGTGGTCGATACCCTGAACCGCAATTTCGGGCCGGGTACGGCCGTGGCCCTGGATGGCCGCATGATACGCGTGACGGCGCCGATGGACGTGAACCAGCGCGTCAGCTTTATTTCGCGCATGGAGAATCTGGACGTCAATCCCGGTGAGGACATTGCTCGGGTGATCCTCAACGCGCGCACCGGCTCCATTGTCATGAACAAGGAAGTGCGGCTGGATTCGGTCGCCGTCGCGCATGGCAATCTGTCCGTGATTGTCAGCAGCGAACCCCTGGTGAGCCAGCCGAATGCGCTGTCGCAAGGCCAGACCGTGACCAGCGAGAAGGCTGATATCGAAATCAAGGAAAAGAAGGGTGAGCTGGTGATGGTGAAGGCCGGTGCCTCGCTCGGCGAGGTGGTCAAGGCGCTCAACGCCGTCGGCGCGACACCGCAGGATCTGCTCGCCATCCTGCAGGCACTGAAAGCTGCCGGCGCGCTTAAGGCAGACCTGGAAATTATCTAAGCGTATGACGGTCCTCAACGATGCCCTAGCCCTTAACCCGCAAAGCCTGAATCGCCTGCGCCTGCAGGCGACCCAGGATGGCGGCAAGGAGTCGGTGCGTGCGGCCGCGCAGCAGTTCGAATCGTATTTCCTGCAGATGATGCTGCGCACGATGCGCGAAACGGTGTCCCAGGATGGACCGTTCGATAGCCATGAAACCAAGATGTTCAGCGACATGTTCGACCAGCAGATCGCCCAGACCATTTCGCAGGGCAAAGGCCTGGGCATGGCCGACATGCTGGTAGAGCAGCTGCAGGCTTCGCTTGCGGCGAAAAGCAGTATCAAGGTCGAACCGCGGCCCTACGACCTGCCGATGACGCGTGCACCTTATGAAGCGGGCGCAACATCTTCTACGTCCGGTCAGAATGATGCGAAGCCGGCCAGTTTTATCGACCGGTTGTGGCCGCATGCCGTGGATGCTGCGGCTGAACTCGGCGTCTCTCCTCATGTTCTGCTGGCGCACGCTGCGCTTGAAACGGGCTGGGGCCGGCATACGCTGAAGGCGGCCGATGGCACGGAAAGCAACAACCTGTTCAATATCAAGGCGGGTAGCGGATGGCAAGGCAAGACCGTAACGAAGGCGGTGACCGAGTATGTCAATGGCAAGCCGGTCAAGTCCGTGGAAAGCTTCCGCGCCTATGACACTCCGGCGCAGGCGTTTGCCGATTATGCCAATCTTCTGGCGACCAATCCGCGCTATGCCGGAGCATTGAACCAGGATGCCAGGGGATTTGTAAAAGGGTTGCAGCAGGGCGGTTTTGCGACCGACCCGGCCTATGGTGACAAGTTGAATCGCGTGATCGACAGCGTGGCTTTGCGCCGTAGTTTGGCCGGTTAAGTTTTATCGCGCTTGGCCGATATTAACTACATGATGAAAAGAGAAAATCATGAGTATTTTTAGTGTGGCCTCAACGGCGCTGCAGGCTGCTCAGCTCGCAATTGCAACGACGGGGCACAATATCGCCAACGTCAATACGGACGGTTATCGTCGGCAACAGGTGGTCTTCGGTACCAATATTGCCACGCAGACCGGCAACGGCTTTATCGGCCAGGGTGTCAGCGTCAGCTCGGTACAGCGGACTTACAGCGAATTCATCGAGCGGCAGGTGACCCGGAGCGAATCGCAAGCGAGTTACTATGATCAATATCTGGAGAGTGTTAAGCAGATCAACAATATCCTCGGGGATCGCACCGTAGGGTTCTCCTCTGTGGCACAGGCTTTTTTCTCCGCCTGGGGCGACCTCTCCGACAACGCCACTTCCATTTCCGCCCGCCAAGCCGTTATCAGTTCAGCCAACACACTTGCCGATAATCTCAATGCAACGGGTGAGTACCTGCAATCGTTGCAGGATGGCGTCAATTCCGACATCACCAGCATGGTGGGCAAGATCAACAGCTATGCGAAAAACATCGCCGCGTTGAACGAGAATATTGCCAACAGCCAGGTGAACGACAATCAAGCGCCTAACGATTTGCTGGATCAGCGCGATCAATTGGTCTCTCAGTTGAACCAACTGGTAGGCGCGAATGTGATCAAGGACCCCACGACCGGTAGCTACAATGTGTTCCTGGGTAATGGCTTACTGCTGGTTTCAGGCTCGGTGGCCTCTTCGATCTCGGCACAGTCCTCGTCTTATGATCCTGCACGGGTCGAAGTGTTCGATGCCAACGGTGGCGCTCAACTTTCCGGGATTTCCGGTCTGTTCGGCGGCAAGCTAGGCGCACTGCTGGATTATCGCTCGGACACGCTGGATGCTGCACAGAATGCTTTGGGCCAAATTGCAATTTCCTTGTCCCAGAGCGTGAATGATCAGCATCAGCTTGGGCAGGATCTGAATGGTAACGCAGGCGGGTTGTTCTTTTCCGATCCGTCAGGCTTCGCAAAGACTTTTGCCAATTCGAACAACACCGGTGACGGTGCCATCAGTACCACCATAAACGACGCCAGCGCGCTGACAACTTCTGATTACAAGCTTTCTTTCAGCAGCGGTGCGTACACGCTCACGCGCCTTTCCGACGGGCAGGCATGGAGTAATGCCAGCCTGGCAACCCTGTCGACGACCGCCGCCCAGGGTTTTACGCTGTCCTTGGGCAGTGGCACGGTCAATGCCGGGGACAGTTACCTGATTCGGCCGACGGTTGCAGGCTCCACCAGTATTGGCGTGGCGATCACCGATCCCGAGGCGATTGCCGCTGCATCGCCTGTTGCCGCTGCGGCTGCGGCTGCAAATACCGGCACGGGACAGGTGATCCAACCGACCGTGGATACTTCGAATCAGCCCCCGCTGAACGCCAACCTGACCAGCGCGGTCACCATTACCTTTACTTCGGCGACGACGTTCGATGTCTCCGGAACAGGAACCGGAAATCCAACGGGGCTGACCTATACCGCGGGCGGCGATATCAGCTACAACGGCTGGACTTTCCAGATCACCGGCACGCCGGCAACCGGAGATGTGTTTACCGTCTCGGCCAATACGAGCGGCGTGCAGGACAATCGCAATGCGTTGGCACTGGCGGCATTGGAAAGCAATAAAACGGTAGTCGGCGGCAGCGATTCTCTCGAAGGTGCGTATGCCACCCTGGTTGGCAGCATAGGCAACAAGACCAGCGAGGTTCAGGTGAATCAATCGGCCCAGGCCAATCTGCTGAGTCAGGCCAAGCAGTCGCAGCAGTCGGTCTCCGGAGTCAACCTGGATGAAGAGGCCGCAGCGTTGTTGAAATATCAGCAGGCCTATCAGGCGGCCGCCAAGCTGATCTCGACGGCGCAATCGCTGTTCGAGTCCATCCTGCAAATCTAGAGGCCAGAACTATGAGAATCAGCACATCCTATTATTTCAGTTCGAATCAGCAGGCCTTGCTGGATAAGCAGGCAACCCTGAGCTATCTCCAGCAACAATTGGCTACCGGGCGGCGCATCATTACACCATCGGACGATCCAGTGGGCGCCACGCATGCACTGCAGACTGCGCGTGCATTGTCCGTGTCGGAAAACAACATCGACAATATCACCAAGGCGGGCACCAGGGTGCAGGTGGAGTCGACCACACTCGAAGCGATACGCAATGTGCTGGAGAATGCCAAGAATATCGCCACCGGGGCTGGCAGCAACCCCAGTACGGAAGAGCGTACGAGTTATGCGAATTATCTGACGCAGTTGTATGACGACCTGAAAGGCTATGCCAATTCGACGGACGCGGACGGCAATTACCTGTTTTCCGGATTCAAGAACGTGGCGCCGTTCCAGCAGGTCACCGGGGCTTCCAACTATCAGGGCGACAGCTCGAATCGTTATGTGTCGATCAGCAATAGCCGGCAAATCCAGGTCAGCGATTCCGGCCAGGACGTATTCAGCGTGGGCACGGCCAATGATCCCTTTGCCGTGATCAGCCAGTTCATCACCGATTTGCAGGACACTACCTTGACCGGATCCGCGTTCCAGACTGCAGTCACTAACGCGGTTTCCGGCTTGGGGGGGGCGCTGAATCAGGTGCAGAAGGTTAGCGATAACGCCGCTACCCGCTATCAGGAACTGCAGACGGCCAAGGATACCGAGTCGCAGTACAAACTGCAGTTCCAGAACGAGCTGAGCCGGGTGGAGGATGCCGATACCCAGACGATCGCTGTTCAGTTGCAACTTCAGCAGACTTCGCTGGAAGCCTCTCAGAAAGCCTTCCTCAACGCTGTTCAGCTGAACTTGTTCAGCTTGCTGTAATCGCTCGCGGAACGTAATGCACGGTAAATAACGTGAGGAAAATTCTTGTTACCGGGGCTGACGGTTTTATCGGCTCGCACCTCACCGAGGCGCTGGTGCGTCAGGGACACGAAGTCAAGGCGTTCGTCCAGTACAACTCGTTCAACTCCTGGGGATGGCTGGATCGGTGCGCGTCCGATGTGGCAGGAAAGTTCGATGTCTTCGCCGGAGACGTGCGCGACCCGCACGGCGTCAAGACCGCGATGCAAGGTTGTGAGGCCGTCTTGCATCTTGCCGCCCTGATTGCCATACCCTACTCGTACCATTCCCCGGACACCTACGTGGACACCAACATCAAGGGCACCTTGAATGTTGTCCAGGCGGCGCGCGAACTCGATGTGGGCAAGGTGATCCACACTTCGACCAGCGAAGTTTATGGGACCGCACGCTTCGTACCGATCACCGAGGAGCATCCGCTGCAGGGACAGTCACCGTATTCCGCCAGCAAAATAGGCGCGGACCAGATCGCCTTGTCCTTCCATTGCGCGTTCGGCACGCCGGTGACGGTCATCCGCCCCTTCAATACCTACGGGCCGCGCCAGTCCGCACGCGCGGTCATTCCCACGGTCATTACCCAGATTGCCAGCGGCAAGCGGCAGATCAAGTTAGGGGCGGTGCATCCCACGCGTGATTTCAATTACGTAACGGACACGGTAGGCGGCTTTCTGGCCGCGCTCAATTCCAGCCACGGTGCCGGTGAGGTCATCAATATCGGCAGCAACTTCGAAGTCTCTATCGGCGATACGGCCCGAATAATCGCCGAGGCGATGGATGTCGAGATCGAGATCCTTGCCGATGAGCAACGTCTGCGTCCCGAAAAGAGTGAAGTCGATCGACTGTGGGCGGCCAACGAAAAGGCCGTTCGCCTGCTGGGCTGGCGCCCCAGTTACGGCGGACTGGACGGATTCCGGCGCGGCATTGCGGAAACTGCGGCATGGTTCCGCGATCCCGCGAACCTGGCGGCCTACAAACCGGACATATACAACCTGTGAGTGCCGCAGGCGCGCAATCTCCCGCTGTCGAGCGGATTGTCCAGGCTATCCGGAAGGTCGTCGGCGAAGGAAACGTGGTTTTGCACGAACCTTGTTTCGCCGGCAACGAGTGGCGCTATCTGAAAGACTGCCTGGACTCGACCTTTGTGTCCTCGGTGGGCCGTTACGTCGACCGTTTCGAGGCCGATCTCGCCGCTTTTACGGGGGTACGCCATGCCGTGGCAGTGGTGAATGGAACCGCCGCTCTGCACGTGGCCTTGCAGCTGGCCGGAGTACAAACGGGAGACGAGGTGCTCGTTCCTGCACTCACGTTTGTTGCGACGGCAAATGCAGTCGCCTACTGCGGAGCAGTCCCGCATTTTGTGGACAGCGAAGAGCGTACGCTGGGCCTGGACCCGCGCGCGTTGCGCGAATATTTGGATAGCGCGACCGAGATGCGCGGCGGTGATTGCATCAACCGCGTTACCGGTCGCGTGATCCGCGCTGTCGTTCCCATGCACACGTTTGGGCATCCGGTGGACATTGACGGCCTGCTGGCGCTGGCGCACGATTTCCATCTGGAAGTGATCGAGGATGCGACCGAAGCGCTGGGCAGTACGGTTCATGGCCGGCATGCCGGCAGTTTCGGGCGCATGGGCGTGCTGAGCTTCAACGGCAACAAGGTGATCACCACCGGCGGCGGCGGCGCGATCCTGACGAACGATACAGAACTGGCCAGGCATGCCAAGCATCTGACCACCACCGCCAAGGTGCCGCACCGCTGGGCCTATGTTCATGACGAAGTCGGCTACAACTACCGCCTGCCCAACATCAATGCCGCGCTCGGCTGTGCACAGCTGGAACAGTTGCCAGGATTCCTGGATGAAAAACGCCGACTGTTCGAGCGGTACCGGAAGGCATTCGCGGAGATCGCGCAGGTGCGCATCGTCGCGGAGCCCGAGGGCTGTCGCAGCAATTACTGGCTGCAGACATTGTTGCTGGACGAGGCTGCGGCAGATTTGCAGCAGGCGCTGCTGCGGGCGACCAACGATGCCGGACTTATGACGCGTCCGGTGTGGGAATTGATGAGCCGCTTACCTCCCTATGGCGCTTGTCCAAAGATGGATTTGCCTGTGGCGGAATCACTCGCGCGGCGCGTCATTAATCTTCCGAGCAGCGCGTCCTTGGCTACATGCTGACACTGTTTCGCCACGCTGTTGCATGCGAAGAGGCGGAAGAAGGGTTTCCTTTTCCCAAGGGCTGCACTAGCGTATGCCGGCTGGCGACGGGGCGTAGTGCGCTGTTGCATCTGATCGGCTGCCTGCCGGCAACCGCTGCCAGGAGCGTGCTGCTGCCCGCCTATGTGGCGCAAGGTGTGGTCCAGCCCTTTCGCGCGGCAGGTTTCGACATTGCGTATTACCGGCTGCAGCCGGATTTGCGCCCGGTGATCGAGGATGTGTCGTCCCTGCTTCAGCGGACTGAGGGCAGGGCCGTGGTGGTGGTGGTCCACTATTTCGGGTTTCCATCCCGCTCGGAAGCTTTGTCGTCCTTGCTGGCCAAGCATGATGCCATTGTCGTGGACGATCTCGCACACGCGCCCTTTACCCGATCGGCAGATGGACGGGCTCTGGGAGAAACGGCCGATCTGGCGCTTTACTCGCTCAACAAATTTTTGCCGGTGGTGGACGGCGCGCTGTTGCTGAGCCGTCGTGAAGACATAGATGTTTCGATGGACGAAACCGCATTGCCGGAATTGCCGAAAGAGGCCCAGTCTGCGTACCGCGCCCATCTCGAGGCTGCCGGTGCCCTGGCCGAATGCGGCGATACGAGCCAGGCGCGGGAGTACGTGCAGGCGCTTGGTGCGACGTACGAGCGCTACTACGCGGTTATCAATGCCGATCTCAGGCCGCATGCCCAGAGCGTTTCTTCCCGTCGGGTGGAGGCTGGTTTCCCCTATCGTCACTTGATTGGGCAGCGGGAAATCAATAGTCGCATCGTGTATGAAGAGCTCACCTCTCCTGCGATCGAGCCGGTGTACCCGACCCTGCCTGCCGGCGTGGTGCCGTTCTGTATCCCGGCGCGGGTGGCGGCGGAACGGCGCGACGAGATTATGACGCGACTGTTCGAACGCGGTATCCTGCTGTCGACGCTGCAGGACAAATGGGATTTCGTGCCTGCGGATCGGCTGGCTGAATTTGCCGTCGAGAAAGCCTTTCTGCAGGAGCATGTGCTGATTCCCGTCAGCGAGTTTATTTCCACCGACGCAATGTGGTATATCGTGGAACAGCTCAACAATATTTGAACAGAGACAAGCCCGACCATGGATTTCCAGACTTTTATCGCGGATGCCGAACGCGACCTTTTCATCATCGCCGAGGCCGGCGTGAACCACAACGGCAGCCTGGAGAATGCTTTCAAACTGGTGGACGCGGCGGTCGCGGCGGGCTGCAACGCGGTCAAGTTCCAGACCTGGGTGACGGAGAAGGTCTACAGCCGCGACAAGTCGATCAAACCCGACTATCAGAAAGAGACGACGCAGGTCGAGGAATCAGAATTCGACACAATCAAGAAGCTGGAGCTTGGGCACGACGACTTTCGGCGCATCAAACAGTATTGCGAGCAACAGGGTATCCTGTTCTTCTCCACCCCGGACGAGACCGACAGTGCGGATTTCCTCGCCCAGCTCGGCATCGAAATCATCAAGACCGCTTCCCAGGACGTGACCAATACGCCGTTCCTGCGCCATGTCGCCCGGCTGGGCATGCCGCTGATCTTTTCCACCGGCGCCAGCACGCTGTCCGAACTGGCGGAAGGTGTCGAGACCATTCTGGCGGAAAATCCGCAACTGGTGATCCTGCACTGCGTTTCCTCCTACCCGGCACCGATGGATCAGATGAATCTCGCCGTGATCCCGGTGCTGGCCGGCATGTTTGGCGTGCCGGTGGGATTTTCCGATCATACGACCGGGGTTGCGGCCGCCTGTGCTGCGGTGGCGCTGGGCGCGCGCGTGTTCGAAAAGCACCTGACGCTGGATAAAAGCATGGAAGGCCCCGATCATCAGGCATCGCTCGATCCCGACGAGATGCGGCAGTACTGCGAAACGCTGCGCAGCGTGCGCGCCGCGATCGGCGACGGGCACAAGCGCATCATGCCGTGCGAGCAGAATACCCGGCAGGCGTTCCGGCGCTATCTGGTCGCCGCGCGCGATTTGCCCGCCGGCACCGTGCTCGGACTGCAGGATTTCTGCTTCAAGAAAGTGGTGGATGGGATTGCGCCCCGGCATCTCGATCTGGTGATCGGCGCCCGGTTGATGCAGACTGTGGCCGAAGATACGGTGATCACCTGGCCGATGCTGCAGCACGATTGAGCGCGGAAACAAGAATCAATGAAAAACGGCACATGGCTTTTTCCATCCTGACGCCCGAGCATCCCGAGTGGGATGCGCTGTTCGCGCTGCTTCCGGCAGGCCAGCGGGACGTGTTCTATACTTCCGCATTCGCCCGCTTGTGCCAGCACACGCTGAATCGGGAAGACGAGGTGCGTTGCGCTGCGCTGCGAGACGGCGACGCTGTGGTGCTCTACCCCTTTGCCAAGCGCGATCTGGGCCGGATTACGCCATTCCCGGAATTCGCCGGCCGCTACGATATCACCGGACTCTATGGGCGGGGCGGCGTGGTGGCCGGCCAAGCGACGCCGGCCATGTTGGCATCCTTCCACGTCGCGCTGGCCAGCTACTGCCACGAGAGCGGCATCGTCTGCGGTTTCGACCGCTTTCATCCGGTGATGGCCAACGAGCGGAACGCGTCGCCGGCAACGCGCGTGATGGATATTGGCGGCTTCGTGGTGGTTGACCTGCGTCCGCAACTCGAGGCGATCCAGGAGTCGTTCAAGCCTTCCGTACGCAAGGACCTGCGCAAGGCGGAACGCAACAACATTCAATGCTTTGCCGAAGCAGACGGTACCCATCTTGCGGAGTTTCTCGACATTTACCATGGCACCATGGCGCGCAACGCCGCGGACGAGTTTTATTACTTTTCTGCGGAATATTTTTCGGCCTTGTGTCGCACCCTTCCCGGCCAGTTCCATTTCTTCTATGCCGTGGCCGGGGGGCAGGTCGTCTCCTGCGAACTGGTACTGCATCATGGCAAATACGCGCATTCCTTCCTCGGCGGCACGCGCCGGGAGGCGCTGCCGCTTTCCGCCAACCCGATGCTCAAGTGGGAGATCATTCGCCACTTGAAGGAACTGGGTTGCGACTATTTTCTGCTTGGCGGAGGGACCAGGCCGGATGACGGCATCTTCAACTTCAAGAAGGCGTATGCCCCGGAAGGCGTATTTCCGTCCCGGATCGGCGGTACGATATGGGATGATGTCGGCTATCGGCAACTGAGGGAGGCGATGAGTGCGGCGGGTATTGCCGCCCCGGAAAACCGCTTCCAATTCTACGATTTAAACTGAGATGCAGACACGACCCGAACCCACCGACGCCTATTGGGAAGGCTTGTTCGCGCAGCGCGCCTGGGGCGCCTATCCGCCGGAAGAGCTGGTGCGCTTCATCGCGCGCAGTTTCCGGGAGAGGTCAGACCGCGCGCAGGTGCACGTGCTCGAGATTGGTTGCGGGCCGGGACCGAATATCTGGTTTCTGACGCGTGAGGGCTATACCGTCGCCGGCATTGATGGATCGCCCACGGCAATCCGTCAGGCAGAAGAGCGTTTGCGGACAGAAAAACTGCCAGCAGCGGACCTCAAGGTGGGCAACTTCGCTAGCCTGCCATGGCCGGATGCGAGCTTCGATGCCGTGGTGGACATTGCCGCACTGTACGCCAACCCGATGCAAAATATTCAGGCGACGATTGTCGAGATTGTGCGCGTGCTGAAACCCGGCGGGCTTTTTTTCGGCAAGATGTTCGGTGACGAGACCACTGGCAGCCGCAGCGGGCTCATGATAGAACCTGGTACGGTGAGCAAGCCGACAGCTGGCCCATGCGCAGGCAATGCGATCGCCCATTTTTTCTCGCGAACCGAATTGGAGACATTGTTTTCCGGTTTTTCCAGACTGGTGCTCGACCGCGTGCACCGCACCGACGGCGGGGGTAGGGTCGACATCGTCGAATGGCTGGTGCAGGCGCAAAAATGAATGCCAACGCAGTGACTTCCAAGACCTCTCCGGCGCCACGCAAGATCTGCGTGGTGACAGGCACGCGCGCCGATTACGGCTGTCTGCGCTGGCTGATGGAGGGCATCCGGGCTGCGGAAAGCCTGGAATTGCAGATTATCGCCGCCGGCATGCACCTCTCGCCGGAGTTCGGCCTGACCTACCGCGAGATCGAGAAGGACGGCTTCGCCATCGACCGCAAAGTGGAAATGCTGCTGAGTTCGGATACGCCGACCGGCATCTCCAAATCCATGGGGCTTGGCATGATCGGTTTCGGTGAAGCGCTCGAACAGTTGAGGCCTGACCTGGTGCTGGTATTGGGTGACCGTTTCGAGATCTTCGCGGCGGCCGCGGCGGCCATGGTCGCGCGCATACCGCTTGCGCACCTGCACGGAGGCGAGACCACCGAGGGCGCGATCGACGAAGCCATTCGCCATTCGATTACCAAGATGTCGCACCTGCATTTCGTCGCGGCGGAGGATTACCGGCGGCGCGTCGTCCAGCTGGGCGAAGCGCCGGAGCGCGTGTTCCTGGTGGGCGGCCTGGGCATCGACAATATCAAGCGTCTCGAACTGCTGGATCGCGCGGCGCTGGAAGACGCGCTGGATTTCAAGCTGGGCCCGAAAAACCTGCTGGTGACTTTTCACCCGGTGACGCTGGAAAAAGCGACTTCCGGCCACCAAATGGCCGAGTTGCTGGCGGCGCTCGAAGCGCTGGAAGATACCCATCTGATCTTTACCATGCCGAACGCCGACACCGATGGCAGAATCCTGATCGCGATGATCGAGGATTTCGTCGCCCGTCATCCGCATGCCCGTGCTTATACCTCGCTGGGGCAGTTGCGCTACCTTTCCTGCATCCGCCATGTGGACGGTGTGGTGGGCAATTCATCCAGCGGCCTGGCGGAGGTGCCCAGCTTCCAAAAGGGGACGGTCAATATCGGCGATCGCCAGCGCGGCCGGCTCAAGGCGGAGAGCGTGATTGATTGCGCTCCCGACCGGGCCGCCATCGCTGCCGCGATCAGGACGCTCTACACCGCGGATTTCCAGTCCGGGCTTGCCACCGTGCGCAACCCCTACGGCGAGGGCGGGGCAAGCGAAAAGATCGTCCAGGTATTGCAGCGCTATCCACTGGACGCATTGCTGAAAAAGACCTTTCACGACGTGGCGGAATAAACAAAATGCACACGACGCAAACGAACAGGAGGGCGGGCGCATGAGCGAAACAGCCCGGAATGCCGAGCCGGAGGCCTGGCGCAGAACCCTGCTGCCGCTGGATGCGACCTTGCAGCAGGCCATTCTCAGCCTGGATGAATCGGGTTTGCAGATCGTTATGGTGATCGACGGCAACGGCGGACTGGTCGGTACGCTGACCGATGGCGACATCCGGCGCGGACTGCTGCGCGGGCTGGATATGCACAGCCCGGTCGAGCCCATCGTCAAGCGCGAGCCCTTGGTCGTCCCGCCGCAAATGGAGCGCGAAATGGTGCTGCAGCTGATGCAGGCCAACAAGGTGCGCCAGCTGCCCGTGGTGGATAGCGAGCGCCGCGTTATCGGACTGCATGTTTGGGACGATCTGCTGGTGCCTGCGCGGCGCCCCAACACCATGGTGATCATGGCCGGCGGGCAGGGGGTGCGGCTGCGCCCCTATACCGAGCACTGTCCCAAGCCCATGCTGCCGGTCGGTGGCAAGCCTATGCTGGAGCACATCATCGAGCGGGCGCGGGGCGAGGGATTCCAGAATTTCGTGCTGGCGGTGCATTACCTGGGCCACATGATCGAGGAGTATTTCGGCGACGGCAGTCGCTGGCAGATTGATATCGCTTATCTTCGCGAGCAAACCCCGCTTGGCACGGCTGGCGCGCTGGGCTTGCTGGAACCGAAGCCGGAAGCGCCGCTGATCGTCACCAATGGCGACGTGCTGACGGATATCCATTACGGCGAATTGCTGGATTTCCATAACCATCACGGCGCCGCGGCGACGATGGCGGTGCGCCTGCACGAATGGCAGCATCCGTTCGGGGTGGTAAGGACGAGCGGGGTGGATATCGTCGGCTTCGAGGAAAAGCCGGTGATCAAGAGCCATATCAATGCCGGCGTCTATGCGCTCGACCCGGGCGTGCTGGAACAGATGCACAAGGGTGCGCACTGCGATATGCCGAGCCTGTTCGGCCTGTTGCAGGAGCGCGGCTTGCGCACCGTCGTCTATCCGATGCACGAGCCCTGGCTGGATGTGGGGCGTATCGACGATTATGCCACTGCCAACAAGAAAGCCGAGACCTGATGACGGATCGACTCCTGATCGTTGGCCTGGGCAGCATAGGCAAGCGCCACGCGCGCGTGGCCAAGCAATTGTTGCCGGATTGCGAAATCATCGCGTTGCGACACGGCGGTTGCCCGGAAACGCTGGATGCCGGCATCGACTACTGCGTGACTAGTGTCGAAGCTGCCTTGGAACTGCGCCCTAAGCTGGCGGTGATAGCAAACCCGGCCAGCCATCATGTCGCCGTGGCACTTCCGTTGGCAGAGGCCGGTGTGCATCTCATGGTGGAAAAACCCCTTTCCAATGCCGCCGCGGATGTATTCGAACTGATTGAAACTTGCCGCCGTAACCACGTCGTGCTGATGACGGCGTACAACATGCGCTTCCTGCCTTCCCTGCAACGATTCCGACAGCTGGTCGAGGAGGGACGTGTTGGGCGGCTGCTGTCGGTGCGCGCCGAGGTGGGGCAATACCTGCCTTCCTGGCGGCCCGGCTCCGATTATCGCGACAACGTTTCCGCGCAAGCCAGGCTGGGCGGCGGGGCGTTGCTTGAACTGAGCCACGAGATCGATTTCCTGCGCTGGATATTCGGCGAGATCGATTGGGTGAGCGCGCGGCTGCTCAGGCAGAGTACGCTGGAAATCGATGTCGAAGACACAGCCCACCTGCTACTGGGATTTCGATCGATCGCAGGAGAAACGCCGCTGGTGGCCTCGGTAGATATCGATTTTGTCCGGCACGATACCGCTCGCAGCTGCATCGCCATCGGCGAGAACGGTTCGTTACGCTGGAACGCGCTGGAAGGCAAGGTCGAGCTGTTCGAACCGGGCGGCAGCGCCTGGCAGGTGCTGGAGGAATGCCCGGCGCAGCGCGACGACAGCTATCTGGCCGAATGGCGGCATTTCCTAAAATGCATCGAACAGAACTCCGTCCCGATGATTTCCGGAGAAGATGGGCTGGCGGTATTGCAGGTGATCGAGGCGGCGCGTGTATCTTCTGACAGCGGAACCGTGGTTAAGGTGAAACATTCATGAATATCGTTGCACTCATCTGCGCGCGCGGCGGGTCTAAAGGATTGCCAGGAAAAAATATCCGTCCCCTGGCCGGAGTTCCGCTGATCGCCTGGTCGATCCGGCAGACCCGCGCAGTCTCGCGCATCGGTCGGGTCATCGTGTCGACCGACTCCGAGGAAATCGCTGCCGTTGCCCGTGAATACGGCGCGGAAGTGCCGTTCATGCGCCCAGCGGAAATGGCGCAGGACAATAGCCCGGAGCGCGCAGTGTGGCGGCACGCGCTGGAGTACCTGAAGGCGACTGAAGGCGCCTACCCGGATGTGCTGATTGTCGTGCCGGCCACTGCGCCATTGCGGCAGCCGGAAGATCTGGAGCGCTGCCTCGATGCGTTTCTGGAAGGGGGCGCGGAGACGATCATCACTGTTGCAGAGCCGCACCGCAATCCTTACTTCAACATGGTGAAGGCGCGTGCCGACGGCTGCGTGGAACTGGTGATCCCGCCAGCAGCAGGTGCGCTGGCAAGAAGGCAGGATGCGCCAGCCGTGTATGACGTGACGACGGTGGCGTATGTGACCGCTCCCGATTTCGTCATGCAGGCGGACAATATTTTTTCCGGGCGGGTCCGTTCGGTGCAAATCCCGGTGGAAAGGGCGGTCGATATCGACACGCTGCTGGATTTCAGGATGGCGGAATGCCTGCTGGAACAACGTAACAAAGGGGAGGCGTAGTGCTGCAAGATAAAGTGATCGTCATTACCGGTGGCGCCGGTCTGCTCGGGAAGAGTTTTTGTCGTGCAATCGCAGAAGCGGGTGGAATTGCAATTGTGGCCGATACGAATGTCCAGAGCGCACACGAAGTGGCGGAGTCCATCACCGCAGACTTTCCTGGCCGCGCCGAAGCGGCAGCGCTGGACATCACCGATAAGGCTTCGGTAGACGGTCTGATCGAATTCCTCGACGGCAAATATGGCAGAATCGATGCCGTCGTGAACAACGCCTACCCGCGCAACGCGAATTTCGGGCGGCAGTTCGAGGACATCGAATACGCGGATTTTTGCGAGAACCTCAATCTCCATCTGGCGGGCTACTTCCTCGTCGCACAGCGCTTCAGCCGCTATTTCTCCATCCAGGGCAGCGGCAACATCGTCAACATGGCCTCCGTCTACGGTGTCATCGCGCCGCGCTTCGATATCTACAAGGGCACCAAGATGACCAACTCGGTGGAGTATGCAGCCATCAAATCGGGCATCCTGCATTTCTCGCGCTACCTGGCGCAGTACCTTAAGGGCCGGGGCATCCGGGTCAACTGCCTGAGTCCGGGCGGCATTCTGGACCGCCAGCCCGAGTCGTTCCTGGCAGCCTATAAGGCGCACTGCAACGGCAAGGGCATGCTGGATCCGCAGGATGTCAGTAGTTCCTTGGTCTTCCTGCTGTCGGACGCGTCTGCGGCGATCACCGGCCAGAACCTGATCGTCGACGACGGTTTCACGCTTTAGCCTTGGCGGCGGGCCAAGCAAGTATTTAATTTAACCGAGAATAAAAGAATGCAGTTATTGGATAATCTGACCTGGATGCGGAACCGCGCCTATTCGCCCGAAGTCAAGGTGCCGCGCCTGATGTTCTGTCATATTCCGAAGACGGGCGGCATGTTCGTCCACAATTGCCTGAGCAGCGCGCTGTTGCTGCAGTCGCGGCTTGCAGCCGCGGCCAATCCCGGATTCCCGGGGTTTCAGGCTTACAGGATCGATAAGTCGGAGGATAAGGAGCGGCTCAATCTCCTGTCGCTGGTAGCCTCGCATCTACCCTACGGTTGGCATCGCGAATACGATTCCAGACCGCCGTTCGAGCTTTTTACGCTGGTGCGTGATCCGTTCGACAGGGTGCTCTCCGGCTATACCTACAACTGCATGCGTAACGGAAAAACACCGGTCATGGAAGAGTTTCTGGCTTATGCGGCGCTGCCGGAAAACTGCAATAACATGGTGCGCTACTTCAGCGGCGGTGAGCTGGACAGCCCGCTGGATGTTGCCAGGGTGCTGGACATCCTGGATAAAGATTTTCTTGCGTTCGATACGATGGTGCACATCACGGACATGATTGAGGGGCTACTGACACACGCCAATTTGCCCAACGTGATGGTGAAAGGGAAAATCAATTTTACCCTCGATGCTTACAAGCTGGATGCGAGCGCAATCCGGCCGGAAATCGAAGCGCTTAACCGGGCGGATGCAGAACTTTATGCCGAGATTGAGGCGCGTCCGCGCCGATTGCCGCTCCCGGATGGACAGCGCTACCATCCCGCTACCGTATTGCTGCGCGAAGTTGGCGGCAGCGAAGCCAGCCTGACGGCGCTTCAGTCCATCGGGACCGCGCAGCTTCTCGATGTAGTTGCGCGCGCCAAGAATGGTGATGAGGTTTTCTCGACGTTCTTCAAGGATTAGCCCCTGCGGGGACCGGTGCGCATATCTGGGCTAATTCGTACAAGCAGAATCGCAGGTGACGGTAATCGGCTCGCGTTTTGGCTTGTTCCACCCTTTGCTTCGGTGCTACTCTTCCCCGGATCAGCAGACTGTCAACGTTATCGTTAGATCGAGTTTATGACGCCACTACAACAAGCTTACCTGAACAAGCTGCGTGCAACGGCTGAAGTCAACAAGGCATTTTTCACAGAGAACATGCCGCAGCATAAGATGCTGCTGGAGGAATCCACTTCCGCGACAGTCGACATCTCCGATCAGGGTGATTTGGTGATTCGTTATGCCAATGGCGAGAGCCGGCGTATCGCTTCCGATATCCTGGAGATGGAAGCGCGTATCGAGCATTTTTCCGATTTGTCGGATCGCCCCCAGATCCTGGCCTTCCACAAGTTGCGCCATGTGGTCGAGAATCCGAGTCACGGCGATCATCAGTTTTTCCATTTCTCCAATCTGGATGCGGAGTACCCAAATCGGGCGACCCGACATTTTGCCAAGCACTATCCGGACAATTCCGGCTTGAACCGGTATCCGACTTTCGGGGACAAGGAAATCCCGCTCCTGATCGTATTCGGTAGCCGCTTGGGCTGGCATTTGCCTCGGCTGCTGGCGGAATACAAGATTCGCCATTTGATTGTCATGGAAACGGATATCGATGCCTTCCGGCTCTCCGTGTTCTTCCAGGATTATGTACTGCTTAGCCGTCTGGCATTGGAGCAAGGCACAGACCTGATCTTCATTGTGCAGTCGGATGTCGAGAAAATCGCCCGCTCCATGACGGCGGCCATGCTAAAGACTGGCGGCCTTCCCCAGTTCTTCATCCACGGCGCTTCCCTGTTTTATGCGCTAGACGACGAGGAAATGGTCGCCAGCATCCGTACGACGATCATGGAAACCATGTGGGAGCTATTCTTCGGCATGGGCTATTTCGACGATGAATTGATCACCATCCGGCATACGTTCGACAACCTGCGGCAGCGCTTTCCTGTTTATGCCAAGCCGAATTCCATGAGTTCCGACGCGGTGGCGTTCATTGTGGGTTCCGGCCCTTCGCTCGATGGGTTGGTTCCTATCCTGCGGCAATACGGCGATCGTGCAGTCATTTTCAGTTGTGGTACGGCGATCTCGATTCTGCACAAGATGGGCATCAAGCCTGACTTCCATATCGAAAAGGAGCGGCAGGACGTCGTCTGCGACATTCTTGCCAAGTCCATCAGCAATGATCTGGAATTCCTGAAAGGCATTAATTTCATTGGGTTAACTCCTGTTTATTCCGGCGTGTTCCATATGTTCGAGCGTGGCGGGATGATTATCAAGGCGGCGGACACGATGGGCGCGATCCTTGAGAAAAGTGGAATTCCAAACGAAATTGTATTGAGCGGCCAGCCTACGGTGACGAACACCGCCATTGATTTTGCCCTGAGCGCGGGATTCAAGAGCATCTTTCTTTTTGGCGTGGATATGGGAAGCAAGGACAAGGAAAAACACCATTCCCAGCACACGATCTACGTCAATTTGCTGCCCGAGGAGGATCACCTCAAGAAAATCCTCGCGCATCAGCCCGCCAACGACGTTGTCGTTCCCGGAAATTTTGGCGGGGAAGTTCATGCCAACAAGATTCTGGCGTTCGCGCGGCGCATGATGGGATTCGCGGTAGGCCGTCACCCCGATGCAAAGGTCTACAACCTTAACGATGGTGCGATTATAGAAAATACACGTCCGTTGCATCCGGAAGATTTTGCCGATGCGTGGGCCGGTGGGTGCGACAAGCTTGCCACAGTGGGGCAGGCGATGAGCACATTCGAGATTGGGAATTACGATGTCGAGGAATTCAAGCAAATGCTGCTCGAGCGGATCGATGTTTTCATCGATGAAGTTGAAGCTATCGTGGCAATGCCGCAGAACTCCATATCGGACGCCATCGACAAAATGGTGAAAATTCACGGGATGACTCTTGCGCCGGCCAATATCGGCGATCCGTGCGCATTGTTGTTCCGGGGCACGGCTGCGCGCCTTTTGAGCATGGCCTACAATGCCATGACGATTATCAAGGATCGGGAGGAGGCCCTGGCCAAGGCTGAGTGGGATTTCTCGAACCTGATAGATTGCCTGCATGAGGCGAGAAGTAAAGTGATTGAGAATATCGAAATCGCCCTCGATCCGGAGGGCGGGTATATGGCAAATAGCGATAGGAGCGCAAATTGAAAATCGATCCATTGGAGAGAGTCAGGCTCGGTAAACGTATCGAGGAAGCTCATGGCCTGATGCTCGGCGGCGACGCAGTCGAAGCGCAAACGATCTTTCAGGAAGTTCTGTCGCAAATTCCCCAGCATCGCGACGCATTGCATGGCATGGGTGTAATCAGCGTCGGGTTAGGTCGGCTTGAAGAAGCTTGCGACTGGCTCCGTAAGTCGCTGGAGGTTGATCCGGGGGATGGATTGGCCTGGAACGACCTGGGCGAGGCGCTTCGTTTACTCGGACGTGCGAATGAGGCTGTTGAGGCTTACCGGCATTCTTTGGAGTTGGAGCCTGAATTTGTGGGGGCGATGAATAATCTGGCGGTCGCCCTGGCTGGTCAGGGGGCGCTGGAAGAAGCGAAGAGTTATCTGCGGAAGGCGATAGATGTTGCACCGGACGACCCGCATCCCCATAACAACCTGGGCGTGATCCTGGAAAGTGAAGGTCGTGTCGATGAGGCGCTCTTGTGCTATGAGCAGGCCGTCAAGTGCAAGCACGATTTCAACGAGGCAAAGCAGAACTATGCGGATCTGTTGCAGCGCAATCCGGATAAACTCATGCAGGCGATGGGGCGGCTTCTGGACGATGCCCAGGCGTTGGATTGACCCGCGCTGGGGTCTGGGATGACGTGAAGAAGTTTCGATGAAAAAATTGTTTTGACCACCCTAAAGTTCGAAACAACGCTGCCGAAATAGGAGCATGAGTTAACCACTCATGCCAAGTCGGGAAAGAATTTCCCGAAACTTTTCTTAAGAATTAGGAGCGAAAAATGGCAGGTACAGTCACCCTAACCGCTGCAATGCGGTCCAATCTCACCACGCTGCAATCCACCGCAAAGCTGCTGGACCAAACGCAAGAACGCTTGGCAACCGGCAAGAAAGTGAATTCGGCGCTGGATAATCCGACGAACTTCTTTAGTGCCGCTGCGCATACCACCCGTGCAAACAACCTGACCAACCGCAAGGATGGCATGACGGAAGCTGTGCAGGCAATCAAGGCCACCAATGCCGGTATCGAGGGCATCAAGGCTTTGCTCGAAAGCGCGAACGGTATTATCGCAACGGCTGCCACGGCTTCCTCGTCCAGCTACGATACACTGTATCAGCAGTTCGATACCATTGTTGGCCAGATCAACAGCTTGATCAAGGACTCGAAGTACAAGGGCACCAACTTCCTCGACGGTACGACGGTGTCTCTGGATGTGCTTTTCAACGAGTCCGGCACCAACAAGCTGACGCTGAACGGTTTCGATGCACAATTTAGCGCGCTGCTCGCTTCGGCGAACACCGGGGTCTCCGGTTCTGCTGGCGGTTTTACCGCTTTGGCCGTGAATGTGGATGGCGGTTCTGGTGCAACCATTTCGCTGTTTGTGGCTGGTGCGGCTGTGGGTGGCACTGCAGCTGCAGCGGGCTTCTCCAACTCGTACAACCTGACTGCGATTAGTAACGGCATTACCGCCGCGCTCGCGGTTCTGGAATCGCAATCCACCAAGCTGTCCAGCAACCTGTCTGTGGTGAATGCGCGTCTGGATTTCACCGATTCAATGGTGAATATCGAGAAAGCCGGTGCGGATAACCTGACGCTGGCCGACCAGAACGAGGAAGGTGCCAACATGCTGATGCTGCAAACCCGCAATCAGCTGGGGACCACTTCCCTGTCGCTGGCATCGCAAGCAGCGCAGGCCATTCTGAGACTCTTCTAATCCATAGTTGAGTTAAGGGAATAACTGATGATATGCCCGGGGTTTGTCAAATATGACGAGCCCCGGTTTTATTCATTGGGAGAATAATATGGTCAGCGATTTGAATGTGACGGGCAGGGGCTACCCTTCGGGGTTGGTCTCTTTGGGCTTGACGCCCTCCGCCGCGCCTGATTCGGCTGGAACACCTCCGACGATAGGCGGGCAAGGGAGTGGCTCGTCCAAAGAAGACAGCGCAATCAAGATCAATACTTCGGCTAAATCATTGGCATCGTTAAGCGATGTCAAAGATGCTTCTGCTCAAGTGGCAAAGAATATACGAGAAACAGGCAAGAAGCTTGATCACGCCGAAGAGCTATTGAATGGCATGGATGCCTTGGTCGCGTCGGTAAAGAACTACCCTCCGTTTCCCCAGGGTAATGAAGATCGCGTGCAATATCTCAATAGCATCGACGGCTTGCGCAAGGAATTGCAATCCATGACGGTGCCGCCGGTAAAACCGGAATTTCAGCCGGTGTTCTATCCGCGTAAGGATGTATATCCCCCGCTGGATGCCAAGGTGCCGAGTGATGCGGCGGTGCTTGCTTTTGGTGATGCGGTTAAGACGGTGAAGGGCGAGGTGAATACTGCGCGAGCCGAGCTTGAAGCGCAAGCCAAACGGGCAGCTGAAACGGCTACGGCCGCTGAACTGCCGCGGCCGCCAGAAGAGGCGCAAGTGCATGCAATTAGTACTACTGTTGCCGGGCAGTTGAATGGCAAGGCGCAACCGCTTACAGGCGGTTCGGACGTGTTTTCTCAAGTGTGAATCATAGCGAAAAATGGCGCTCAAAATAGCCCTTAAGCCAAATGAGAAAGTGTTTATTGGCGGTGCCGTTGTTCAAAACGGAGAGAATGCGGCAGAGCTGAATATCCTCAATGATGTTCCTCTGCTCCGCGCCAAGGATGTGTTGAGTGAAGAGGCGGCAGATTCACTGTGCAAGCAGATCTATTTGTGCGTCCAGTTGATGTATATGGACCGCAACAACCTAGCGACATATCAGCACAATTATTTGCCGCTGATTCAGCAGGTTTTGGTGGCGGCCCCGGAAGCTGTCAGCTACATAGCAGAAATCAACAACGACTTGGCCTGCGGGAAATATTATCAAGCCATGAAGTGTGCTCGTAAGTTGATGGATTTTGAACAGGAGTTGATCAATCATGTATAACAACGCGCTGAAGGCCTATCAAACCGTAGAGAATGCGACACTGTCCGGCCGTGATCTCGAAGCCAACCTGTTGATCAAGTCTGCCGCTCGTTTGGCAGCCGTGCAGAAAAACTGGGATGCGCCGGAACGTGAGACGATGCTGGATGAAAGCCTGCAATTCAATCAGCGTCTCTGGACGGTTTTCCAGGCAGAAATGCTGAACGAGGAAAATCCGGTTCCGATGGAGATCAAGCGCAATGTGCTGTCACTCTCTGCCTTCGTCGACAAGCGGACCTTCGACACCATGAGCTACCCGGATCCCGCCAAACTCGACATCCTGATTGCCATCAACAGAAACATTGCCGCTGGCCTGCAATCTGCTGTGGCTAACGAGGCGCCTGCGCTTTGAGCGATGGCATCCGATCCGTTTTCGATTTCCGGCAACCCATTTGACATCCTAAGCCAGGATCCGACGGCACAGCTTTCCCAACTCGCCCAGTATGCTTTGCAACGAGCGGCGACCCATATGCAGAGCAATCGCATGGAAGAAGCGATCGGCTCCTTCCGGCAGGCGCTGGCGTACGACCCTACCAATACGACGGCGCTGACCTATATCGGCAACATCAGTCTTTCTCTCGGCAAGAACGATGATGCCATCAAGGCTTTCAAGAATCTGGTGCAACTCGACCCGACGTCTTCCGATTCCCAGATCAAGCTCGCCAATGCCTACTTGCAGCTAAAACGCTACGATGAAGCAGAAGCGACCTACAAAACCGCGGCAAGGCTGGATCCCACAAATCCGCTCCCTGAATATACGTTGGGAATTCAGTACTCCCAGACCGATCGTTTGAAAGAAGCCGAAGCCCAGTTCCGCAAGGTACAACGGATGGCGCCAAGCGACGGCAACGTCTATTACGCATTGGGCTCGGTCTTGAACAAGCAGGGGCGTTATGATGAGGCCGTGTCAGTGCTCAAAACGGCGTTGAGCCTGAAGCCTAAGCTGTACGATGCGAATTTTCAGCTGGGGCTGGCTTACAAGAATCTGGGCATGGATGATGAAGCCAATCGGCAGTTGCAGACCCTGGTGAATGCAAACTCCTCGCTGGCGAGCGACCTGAGCTTTGAAATCAACCGGCCGAAAATGACGTATATAGACGGGTCAAGCAGCGGGTTCAACATGGTTCTAGGGGCGAATACGCCAGTTTGGTTTTTGGACCCTGTTAATTTGAGTACGGCCGGATCGTCCAAGGTGTTCTCCGTCACGATTCAATTCAGCAACCAGATGGATGCAAATTCGGTTGCACAGGCGAGCAACTGGACCATTTCGCGGGCGAGCGGCACGGGTGGCGGCTATTACAATAACAGTCCATTCGGTTATGCCAGCGGGACTGATGCCCAGATTGCCAATAGGCCGCTTTCTGTGGTCTACAACAGCATTACCCAGCAAGCCACCATTTCCTTCTCGGTCAGTCAGAACAGCGATGGCACTGCGACGATAGATCCCAAGCACGTGGTATTCAAGTTCAGCGGTCAGGATATCTACGGCCGCAGCATGGACACTTCGTCGGACGAAATCGACGGCTATTCCCTGACCCAGGGCTTCTAGCGCGTTTTATACCGTCAGCAGGTTGATCACGCCATCCAGCCCGCAATGACTGACGGCGTAGGTGGCCTGTGCCTGCACCACCGGCTTGGCGTGGTAGGCGATGCCGATGCCGGCGGCGGCCATCATCCTGAGATCGTTGGCACCATCGCCAATAGCAAGCACCTGATGCGCCTGCAATCCCAGTTGTTCGCGTGTACGCGTCAGCCAGTCGGCTTTTCCCTGTGCATCGAGTACGTCGCCGAGCACTTTCCCCGTCAATCTGCCCGCTACGATTTCCAGTGTGTTGGCATGTGCATAGTCGAGGCCGAGGCGCTGTTTTAGCCGGTTGGTAAAAAAAGTGAAGCCGCCCGAGACCAGCAGGATGCGAATACCTCTGCTCTGCAAGGCTTCAAGCAATTCGGGAGCCCCGGGGTTGAGTTGGAGGCGTTCGTCATAGACGCGTTGCAAGGCCGATTCATCCAGCCCTGCCAGCAGCGCAACGCGTCGTCTCAGGCTTTCGGCGAACTCGATTTCGCCACGCATGGCGCTTTCAGTGATTGCGGCGACCTGCGGTTTCAAGCCCTGCATGTCGGCGATTTCGTCGATGCATTCGATGCTGATCAGTGTCGAATCCATATCCATCACTACCAGGCCGATATTGTCCAGGGCGTGCTCATCCGAAACGAAGGCGCCGTCGATCGCGTGCTTGGCACAGTAGTCGGTTACGGCTGGATTGGCCGCTACATCGGGAAGATAGAAAGCATGCGGATTTAACTCGTGAAATTCGGATCTGCCGCAAAGGGCCGCCAAATGTTCGAGGTGCTCGGGCAGCACGGCCTGCCCCTGGATGACGAGACGCATAGAAAAGTGAGCCAAAAAGTGAGGCGGAATTATAACATCGCCGCTCACCGCCTGAATTTTGCAGTGCGCTGCTCTGGCTTATTCGGGGGTTTTCCGCCAAAATTGCGGCATTCGTTTTGTTTTGGATTCCCCGATGAATTTGCATGAGTATCAGGCCAAGCATCTGCTGCAGCAATATGGCCTGCCAACCCCGCGCGGCATTGTAGTCGATGGCGCTGAGGCTGCCGTTGCGGCGGCGCGCGAGCTGGGCGGCAATGCCTGGGTCGCCAAGGCACAGATTCATGCCGGTGGCCGTGGCAAAGCCGGTGGCGTCAAAGTGACGACCTCCCACGATGAACTGCAGAATCTCGCTACGCATCTCTTGGGCAGTCATCTGGTGACGCAACAGAATGCGCCCGAGGGGCAGCCGGTGCATCGGCTGCTGATCGAGGAAACGCTGCCGATCGCGCGCGAACTCTACCTGTCGCTGCTGGTGGATCGTGCCGTTGAGCGCGTGGTTATCGTGGCGTCTGCGGCGGGCGGCATGGAGATCGAGGAAATCGCACAGGAGACGCCGGACAAAATCCTGCGCGAGGTTTGCGATCCGCTCTTGGGCCTGGTCGATTACCAGGCGCGCAATCTTGCATTCAGCCTTGGGCTGGCAGGGGAGCAGGTCGGTGCGTTCACCAAGTTGCTGAAAGGTCTCTACCGCCTGTTCAAGGAGAACGACCTTGCCCTGCTGGAAATCAATCCGCTGGTGGTGACGACGGCAGGGCAACTGGTGGCGCTGGATTGCAAGATGAGCGTGGATGACAATGCGCTCTACCGTCAGAAAATCCTTGCCGAGCAGCGCGACTGGACGCAGGACGATCCCAAAGAAGCAGAAGCCCACGCGAGCGGACTCAATTACATTGCCCTCAACGGTACTATCGGCTGCATGGTCAACGGCGCCGGTCTTGCCATGGCGACCATGGACCTGATCAAGCTGCATGGCGGCATGCCGGCCAACTTCCTCGACGTCGGTGGCGGGGCGACTGCGGAAACCGTGGCCAAGGCGTTCAAGATCATCCTTGCCGACGCCAACGTGAAAGCGATCCTGGTCAATATCTTCGGCGGCATCATGCGCTGCGACATCATCGCCGAGGGCATCATGACCGCGGTGCGTGAGGTGGGCGTCAAGGTGCCTGTCGTGGTACGCCTGGAAGGCACCAATGTCGAACTTGGCAAGAAAATGCTGCGCGAAAGCGGCCTTTCCATCATTTCCGCGGACGGCCTGACCGATGCCGCGCAACGCGCGGTGGCTGCGGCACAATAAGGTTTTTCATGAGCATACTGGTTAACAAAAATACCAAAGTCCTGTGCCAGGGGTTTACCGGCAAGCAGGGTACTTTCCATTCCGAGCAGGCACTGGCCTACGGCACGCAAATGGTCGGGGGCGTAACTCCGGGCAAGGGCGGGCAGACGCACCTCGATTTGCCGGTGTTCAACACCATGCGCGACGCCGTGCGCACGACCGGCGCGCAAGCCTCCGTGATCTACGTGCCGCCGGCCTTTGCCGCGGACTCGATCGTGGAGGCGGCCGATGCCGGCGTAGGCTTGATCGTGTGCATCACCGAAGGCATCCCGGTGCTGGACATGCTCAACGTCAAGGCGGCACTCAAGGCGAATGGTGCCAAGTTGGTTGGCCCGAACTGTCCGGGCGTGATTACGCCGGGCGAGTGCAAGATCGGCATCATGCCGGGCTCGATTCACAAACGCGGCAAGGTTGGCATCGTCTCCCGCTCCGGCACCCTGACCTATGAGGCGGTGCACCAGACTACGCAGCTGGGCCTCGGACAGACAACTTGCGTCGGTATCGGCGGGGATCCGATCAAGGGGCTCAATTTCATCGAATGCCTGGAAATGTTCGAGGCGGACCCGGAAACCGAGGCCATTATCATGGTCGGCGAAATCGGCGGTACCGATGAGGAAGCGGCGGCCGATTACATCAAGTCGTACGTGAAAAAACCCGTGGCCGGTTACATTGCCGGACAGACGGCGCCCAAGGGTAAGCGCATGGGGCATGCCGGTGCCATCATTTCGGGCGGCAGCGGTCGTGCGGAGGACAAGATGCGTGCGCTGGAACAAGCCGGTGTTGTCGTCGCCAGTTCACCGGCCGGCCTGGGCGAAGCCGTGTTGAGTGCAATTCAAGCAAAGGGAAACGCTAAATGAAAACGCCAGTGCGGAGTCTGCTCGCCGTCTTGTTGATGCTGCCAATGCTGGTCTGGGCGATGGAGGATGTGCCGTTTCTGCTCTCGGCCTCCGCCAAAGGCGATATTGCGATGGTGCGTGCCATGCTGGACAGCGGTGCGAGTGCGAACACCAAGGATGACGATGGCATCACCGCACTCATGTATGCCGCCCGCAAAGGCAATGCCGAAGTGGTTTCTCTGTTGCTTGAGAAGGGCGCGGACGTCAATGCCAAGGATCACGACGGCTGGACGGCCCTCATGTACGCCGCCAAGAAGGATTTCGCCGATACCGTTAAAGTGCTGCTGAACAAAGGGGCTGATCCGTCGGTACGGGATGGGGACGGCTGGAGTGCGCTTGGCCTGGCGACTACATCCGGCTTCAGCGATGTGGTGGAGTTGCTGATCAAGGGTGGCGTCAGTGCGAACGCGCGTAGCGACGATGGCCGGACGGTGCTGATGTATGCCGCGAAGAACGGCGATGTGCCGACGATCAAGGTGTTGGTGGAGAACGGAGCGGATCTTAAGGCCAAGGATCGCACCAAGAGGACGGCGTGGATGTATGCCGCCCGAGAGGGCAACCTGCCGGCAGTGGAAGCTTTGCTGGAGGCCGGGGCCCCGCTGGAGGAAAAGGATAATTCCGGTTGGACGGCATTGAGCTGGGCGATCAAGAAGGAGCGGCTCGAAATTGCCCAGACGCTGATCGCCAGGCATGCCCAGGTCAATCTCAAGGATTCCAATGACGAGTCCCTGCTGCACCTTGCGGTGGAGAACAATTCCGTACCGCTTGTGCAGCTGTTGCTCGATAGTCACGTGAATGTCAAGGCAAAGGATCAATACGGCCTGACCGCGTTGGTTTATGCGATGAAAAACGGCGACAAGGAAATCGTCCAGTTGATCAAGGACGCCGGCGGCAGCTACTGACCCCCGCAGCGTACATCACATTTTTGCTGGATATGAGCCGGACTGCATGAAGATCGCGATCGCGCAAATCAACTGTACCGTCGGGGACCTCGACGGCAATGCCGCCAAGATTGTGGCCTATGCCCGCAAGGCACGGGAAGCGGGTGCATCGCTGATGATTACGCCGGAGCTCGCTCTGGCTGGTTATCCACCCGAAGATCTGCTGCTACGCGACGATTTCTATCGGGCGACCAATGCCGCGCTGGCGCAGTTGGCGTGCTCCGTCAGCGGGATTACGCTGCTTGTTGGCCATCCCGCGGAAGAGCGCGGACAGCATTTCAATGCGGCCTCCGTGTTGCGCGATGGAGCTGTGGTTGCCACCTATCACAAACAGAAGTTACCGAACTACAGCGTATTCGATGAGGTCCGTTACTTCACCTCAGGGGATAGCCCGCTGGTGTTCGAGCACGAAGGTGTCAAGCTGGGCGTGGTCATCTGCGCCGATGTCTGGGAAACCGGCCCTTGCCTGCGTGCCCGCCAGGCGGGCGCACAGGTGCTGCTGGCATTGAATGCCTCGCCTTATCATCTCGACAAGCAGGTGACGCGCTACGAAGTGCTACGCGAGCGAGTGCGTGAAACCGGACTTCCAGTGGTATATGCCAACCTGGTGGGGGGGCAGGACGAGCTGGTATTCGACGGCGCTTCGTGTGTGCTGAATGCCCAAGGGGAGCTGACCCATCAGCTGGCGATTTTTGAGGAAACGCTGGGATTGGTCGAATTTCAGGAAACGACCCCCATCCCAGGCGAGATGGTTCCCGATGGCAGCCAGGAGGCTGCGGTCTACAAGGCGCTGTGTCTGGGTGTACAGGACTATATCGGCAAGAACGGTTTCCCTGGCGTGGTGCTGGGCCTCTCCGGCGGCATCGATTCCGCGCTGACGCTGGCCGTGGCGGTAGATGCGCTGGGAGCGGATCGGGTGCGCGCCGTCATGATGCCTTCGCAGTTTACCGCCGACATCAGTCTCAACGATGCGGCCCAGATGGCCGAGAATCTCGGGGTGCATTATTCCGAAATTTCGATCAAGCACCTTTTCGACAGCTTTCTCGATGCATTGGCGGAAGAGTTCGATGACCTGCCGTTCGACCTGGCCGAGGAAAACCTGCAGGCGCGTATTCGTGGCACGCTGCTGATGGCGTTGTCCAACAAGTTCGGTTCCATCGTGCTGACGACCGGCAACAAGAGCGAAATGGGCGTCGGTTATTCCACGCTCTACGGCGACATGGCGGGCGGGTTCTCGGTGCTCAAGGATGTCCCGAAAACCATGGTCTATCGGTTGGCACGCTACCGCAACGCGCTGTCGCCGGCGATTCCGGAACGCATCATCACGCGTGCACCTTCTGCCGAGTTGAGGCATAACCAGACCGACCAGGACAGCTTACCCCCCTATGAGATTCTCGATGCGATCATGGAAGCCTACGTGGAATACGACCAGAACCCGGCCGAGATCGTTGCTCGTGGCTACAGTCCTGAAGACGTACGGCGTGTTGTCACCTTGATCGACCGTAACGAATACAAGCGCCGCCAGGCACCCGTTGGCGTCAGGATTACCAACCGGGGATTTGGCAAGGACAGGCGTTATCCGATAACATCGAAATATCGGTTTGAATTTTAAAATTCAGTTGAACACAGAACATTTCAGAGGGGAACACAAACATGAAAAAAATTGAAGCCATCATCAAGCCGTTCAAGTTGGACGAGGTGCGCGAGTCCCTCTCGGAAATCGGCGTGGCCGGCCTGACGGTTACCGAAGTCAAGGGTTTTGGCCGTCAGAAAGGCCACACCGAACTTTATCGCGGTGCGGAGTATGTCGTCGACTTTCTTCCCAAGCTCAAGATTGAACTGATTGTGGCAGACAATCTGCAGGAAGCGGCTATCGAGGCCATCATCAACGCTGCACGCACCGGCAAGATCGGCGATGGCAAGATTTTCGTCAGCGATGTCGAGCAGGTGATCCGCATCCGTACCGGCGAAACCGGCGAAGCTGCGGTTTGACGAAACATCCCTCCTGAAAGCGCGGGGCCGGTGATATTTCTCAAGAAGACCGGCCTGTTGCTCCTCTACGATATCCCCATGATGTTCGCCTGGTATGGCCTAAGTGCGTGTATGTGCCAGGTGACATGCACTGGTGGAATGCCCGAGTATGGGTATGCAGCTATGGTTGTTAAATCAGTGGCATAGGCGACCTCGATGCCGTCATTCCGTATCAAATCGTGATGACTTCCCTAATCGTTACGGTATTCCTGGTCGTCTATTTAGGAATGGTCTTTGGCGGACTCCCATTTCTGCAATTGGATCGAACGGGAATTGCCCTGCTTGGCGCGATTGTTCTCGTCGCATCTCAATCAATAAGCGCCGACGCCGCCTTTCATTCGTTGCATTCACCTACGCTAATGCTGCTGTTCGCGTTCATGGTGATTTCAGCTCAACTCAGGTTAGGCGGGTTTTATACCTGGGTTGCACGCCGGGTCGGCACGCTGAACATCCGCCCGCCCATGCTCTTAGGCGTAGTGATCGCGATTGCTGCATGTCTATCAGCCGTTTTTAGTAACGACGTGATCTGCTTGGCGATGGCTCCCATAATCGCCGAGATATGTCTTTCCAGAAGGCTGAACCCTATTCCATTCCTGATCGGTCTTGCCTGCGCAGCCAATATCGGTTCTGCAGCCACGCTTATTGGCAATCCACAAAATATGCTGATTGGCCAGACGCTTAATATGTCTTTTGGCCAGTATCTTCTGGACGCATTCATCCCGGTGGCGCTGAGCCTACTCTTTACGTGGGGTCTCATTGTGACTTTGAGGCGTCGCCAAGGCTGGAATCAAGCGGCCGCTCTAGCATTGCCGATCCAAGATGACCCCGGTGTAGAAGAAACGCCGCTAGACCTCTGGCAGACCGCGAAGGGTTTGCTGGTTGCCGCGGTTCTATTCGCCTCTTTCTTGTTCGCGCCGTGGCCGCACGACCTCATGGCATTGGCCGGGGCAGGTCTTTTGCTAACCAGCCGCCGCCTTCATTCACGGCGGATGCTGGGGCTCGTTGACTGGCAACTGCTCGTCCTTTTCATGGGGCTGTTCGTGGTCAATGCTGCCTTACAGCAGACGGGGCTACCATCTCGCTTCGTAGAAGATCTGGCGGCCAATGGATTTGACTTGCGGATGCAGGGGCCTCTCTTCGTCGCTAGTTTCCTGCTCAGCAATCTCGTGTCCAACGTGCCGGCGGTCATGCTGCTTTTGCCGACGACCGCTGGCGGGCATGCTGGCACAGTGCTCGCGTTGTCCAGCACCCTGGCCGGGAACCTGCTGATTGTCGGCAGCATTGCCAACATCATTGTGGTGAGCGAGGCGGGACGCAAGGGCATCCAGATCGACTGGCGCGCACATGCGAGATTAGGTGTGCCAGTCACCATAGCCAGTTTGGTGATAGCCGGCACTCATTTCTGGCTGCTGTCCTAGGCCGCCCAGCTTGTTCTCGCTGTAGCCTGCCTTCTGGTCGACATGCGCCTGACGGAATAAGGCGTTTTCAGGTTCCGCTCTGGATGGACGAACGTTAGAAGCCGAGTGCGCGTGCGCTTTGGTAGAAGACGAAGCTGGTCAGCCAGGCTAGCACCAGCGACCAGATCACCGAGAACCACATGAAGGCGTTGCTCTTCGATTCGCTGCGCAATGTCGCGATGGTGGACAGACATGGGGTATAGATCAGCGTGAACAGCATGAAGCTCATGCCCTGTACCCAATCCAGCTTCTGCGCCATCAGCTGCAGCAGCGCATCGCCCTGCAGGCCGTAGATGACGGCCAGCGAGCCGATGACAATTTCCTTGGCGACAAAGCCGAAAATCAGCGCGATGGCGAGCTGGCCGTCAATGCCGATCGGCGTCAGCAACGGCGACAGCCAGTGGCCGATCATGCCGGCAAAGGTATACAGGCTGGCCGGAGGAACATCGCTGGGGTAATTGGTCAGCGCCCAGACCAGCACAACGCCGGCAATGATGAATTTTGATGCCCGGTTGAGAAAATGGCCGACTTCGTGCCAGCCGCGCAGCAGGATCTGACGTGGGGTAGGGAAGCGATAAGGCGGCAGTTCCAGGATGAAAGGTTCACTGCTGATGAAATAGTTCCTGAACAGCACGGCGCTGGCAAAGGTGGCGGCAAAGCTCACCAGGTAAAGCGAGAACAGTACCAGCGGCGCTTGCGAGGGCTTAAATAAAGCCGCCGTCATGAATACGAACACCTGCAGCCGGGCCGAACACAAGGAAAAGGGAATGACCAGCATGGTCAGCAGGCGCGAAGCCCGGTTACGCATCACGCGCGTTCCCATCAATGCCGGCACGTTGCAGCCGAATCCCATCAGCAGCATCACGAATCCGCGCCCATCAAGCCCCATTTTTGCCATCAGCGCATCCATCAGGAAGGCGGCGCGCGAGAGGTAGCCGCTGTCTTCGACTAGAGTCATCACCAGGAAGAAGAGGATGATGATAGGCACGAAGGCGGCCACGGTGCCCAGCCCGTTGTAGATGCCATCCAGCAGCAATCCGTGCAGCCAAGGCGGCGCGCCGGCGAGCATGGGTTCCAGCATGCCGCCGCGAAAGTAGCCGAGCAGCCACGCCACGCCGTCCTGCAGCGGTTTGCCGACGTTGAAAATGAATTGGAACAGCAAATACAGTGCGGCAAAGAAGATCGGCAGCCCCAGCCAGGGGTGCAGCAGCACCCGATCCAGCCGGACCGTTAGTTCGTCGGTGAGTTGTGCCGGCATGCGCACGGCGGACCTGACGATGGACTCCATCTCGCGTTCGATCTTGTCGTCCGTATCGAGCTGCGCGCGCAACTCCTGCGGGGCAGGATGCGAGTGGCTGCCGTTCATGGTGTCCGCTGCGAGCTGTAAAGCGTCCTTGAATCCTTCGCCATATTTTGCACTGAGCAATGCAACCGGCATTGCGAGTTGGCCGGCCATGGCGCTACAGTCGACTTCGATGCCATGGCGCCTGGCTTCGTCTGCCATGTTGAGCATCAGCACGGTCGGCAGGCCGAGGGCGCGGATCTGCAGTGCGAGTGAAATCTGGCGGTCGATCTGGGAGGTATTGAGCACCAGAATGACCAGGTCGATATCGTTGTTCTCGAGGAAGTGGCGGACGACTTGCTCGTCGTCCGAAAACCCGTGCAAGTCGTAGATACCCGGCAGGTCGACCAGTTCTGCGATATGCCCGCCGAGCAGGATTTTTGCGCTCATCAGGTCCACTGTGATGCCGGGCCAGTTGCCGACGCGGGCAGATGCACCGCTGATACGGTTGAAGAGAGTGGATTTGCCTGTATTGGGCATGCCCAGCAGGGCGACGTGTTTCATGAAGGTTACAGTACTGGTGTGCGCTTATGCGATCGCCAGTTCCCTGGATATCTGGATGCGGCCGGCTTCGGAGCCGCGCAGGATAATGTCGGTGGTGCCGATGCGGACGTGCAGGGGGCCGTGAAAGCGGGCGCGACGGACAAGTTCGATTTTCTTCCCGATACGGAATCCCAGCGCGTTGAGGCGGTGGTGCAGACTTTCGTCAGCATGGATGGCGCGGATGGTGGCCTGTTCGCCTGGGTGCAAGGTATCGAGACTGCCGGTAATCATCTTTATTTCCAGAGTAAATGGGAATTGTTCTTATTATTGCATAACCATAATTCGCTGCAAGTTAATTTAAGTAAAAACGGCGCCCGAAGGCGCCGTTTTTTTGTGGTGATGCACCGGATCAGTTGTTGACGATCTTGGCCCTGGCGCGCAGATCGGTCAGCATTTTCTCCAGATTGCGCTGCTGCACCTGCTTCTGCAATGCATCCTTGACTTGTGCATAGGCCGGAGGTTGGGAGGTGCGGGTGTCCTCCAGCTTGATGACATGCCAGCCAAACTGGGTTTGCACCGGCGTTGTGGTGTACTGGCCCTTTTGCAGTTTGGCAACGGCATCGCTGAACGGCTTCACCATGGCGGCAGGGGAGAACCAACCCAGATCGCCGCCCTTTTCCTTGGAACCGGGGTCCTTGGATTTGTCCTTCGCTAGCTTGGCGAAATCGGCGCCCTTGCCCAGTTGCGCGATGATGTCCTTGGCTTCGGCTTCGGTCGATACCAGGATGTGGCTCGCGTCATACTCCTTGTCGCCCATCTGCTGCTTGAACTTCTCATACTCGGCCTTGGTGTCGGCATCGGAGACCGGGTTTTTCTTGATGTAGTTTTCAATATAGGTGTTCACCAACAACTCGCGGCTCAGCAGTTGCTGCCGGGCGATGAAGTCGGGCTGCTTGTCCAGCCCCTGCTTCTGCGCCTCCTGTGCGACCACTTCGCTGCTGATCAACTTGTTGAGCACGACGTTGCGGGTGTTGTCGTCGACTTTCTGGCCGTGCGCGGTGGCATCCTTGAGGATGAAGTCCATCAGGGAGCGCGGGATTGGCTTGCCGTTCACGGTTGCAACGGCATCGTCGGCGGCATATGCGGTTGGCAGCAGCAGGCCGAACATGGCCGCCAGCAGGATGTGTTTGGTCAGACTCATCAGGGTTCCTTAACGGTGGGGAAATGTGAATTCAGCGCTCATCTGGCGTCAGGGCGGTGATGCTCAGGGCGTGGATGCGCGTCGGGATAAGATCTTGAAGCGCCTGGTAAATGGCGCGATGGCGCATTATCTGCGATTTCCCGGAAAAATGCGAGCTGACTATGGTAAGAGTCAAATGCCCACCGCCCGAACTGCCGGCATGCCCGGCATGCTTGGCGCTGTCGTCGACGATCTCCAGCAATTGCGGCTCAAGCGCAGCCAGGC